>WQYX01000014.1 GCA_009781005.1 Polyangiaceae bacterium
ACGCCGCATCGCAGGACCGAGGCGTACTGTACGTACGCCGCAGGTCCGAGAAGCGCCGTACGCCCTTCGCAGCAAGAGGATCGGCCCGTCTGAGTGGAGTCGTCGTGAATTATCCGGGCTAGCTTGCCAATCGCGATGGCGTTGCGCACAGAGCTCCGCACGACGCAGACCTTACTTGATCATCAACGGCCCGCTGTGATCGTTGCAGTCACGCCGAAGTGATCGCTCGGAAACACACCTGCGTGCCTCGTGTCGAAACACACACTTGCGGAGAGCGGCTCGCCACGCTGCGCCTCGTCCGGACCTCGGACGAAGATGTAATCGATGCGTCGCTCTGGCTCGCGCAGAGGCTCGGCGAACGTGTTGCGCTTCGAGAATGTCGCGCCCGACACACTTTCGCCTGCGACACCGAATGCATCGGCAAAATAGACGCACGATCCGCCGAGACCCGTGAGTCCCCGCATGAAGCGGATCTCGTCCGAGTCCGGCTCGGCATTGAAGTCACCGACGATGACAGGGGGAAAAGCCGTGATGGGTGCGCGGGCCAGAACCGCATTTGCGAGCGCGCGCACCTGCTCTTGGCGGATGTGACCGTGATGAAGCTTCCAATTGAGGTGCGTGGAGAAGAACGGGATTTTGCCGTACGGCGAGTCGAGCTCTGAAAACGTGATCGAACGGCGTTCATCGGATCCGCCGTTCGGAAGCGGGATAATCTCGGTGCGCAGGATGGGCCACTTCGAGAGGATGGCATTCCCCATCGAATGACCGCCGTGGTCGGATGCGAGGCCCCAAGCAACCTCATAACCGAGGCCTTGGCTCACCACGGCGGCCTGATCGAAATCAGGAAATCTCATGACTTCCTGCAACCCCATGACATCCGGCGCGAGCTTTCGCAGGCCATCACGAATGGCGACGACTCGCTCTTCCCAAGGGCCGCAGCGATTCCAGATGTTGAGTGTTGCGACGCGAAAGGTTCGCATGCGTGTCGTTAGGCAGCTTCGCCCTTCGCGGGGGCATCCGCCTGCGTCTCGATCTCGGCACCCGAGTTGATGCGCATGCCGTAGAAGGATCTGTAAACGAAGATCATCGAGATACCGAAGAAGATCGCCGCGAGAACCGTCGGCAACGTCGTGCCTCCCGACTTCATCTGCTCCGCGAGTTCCACGGCAAGCAAGCCGAAGAGCGTCGTGAACTTGATGACGGGGTTGAGCGCAACGCTGGAGGTATCCTTGAATGGATCGCCCACGGTATCACCCACCACCGTTGCGTCGTGCAGCGGGGTGCCCTTCGCTTTCAACTCGACTTCGACGACCTTCTTCGCGTTGTCCCATGCGCCGCCGGCATTTGCCATGAAGAGCGCTTGGAACAGACCAAAGAGAGCAATCGCAATGAGGTAGCCAATGAAGAAGAACGAGTCGAAAAAGGCAAAACCGAGAGTGCCGAAGAAGATCGTAAGGAAGATGTTGAACATCCCCTTTTGCGCATATTGCGTGCAGATCTCAACGACCTTCTTCGAGTCTTCAATGCTCGCTTTCTCGACGCCTTCGAGCTTGATGTTGGCCTTGATGAACTCCACTGCGCGATACGCGCCCGTGGTCACCGCCTGCGTGGACGCACCGGTGAACCAGTAGATCATGGCGCCGCCTGCGATGAGACCGAGGAGGAACGGCGGATAGAGGATCGAGACCTTGTCCGTGTTCTGCGTGAAGCCCACCGTCAGTGCGACGATGATCGCGAAGATCATCGTGGTGGCGCCGACGACGGCGGTGCCAATGAGAACGGGTTTGGCGGTGGCCTTGAAGGTGTTGCCTGCGCCGTCGTTCTCTTCGAGAAAGTGCTTGCCCTTTTCGAACTGGACGTCGAAACCGAAGTCCTTCTTCAACTCCTTGTCGATGTCCGGGATACCCTCGATGACGCTGAGTTCGAAGACGCTCTGCGCGTTGTCCGTGACCGGTCCATACGAGTCGACGGCGATGGTCACCGGACCCATGCCGAGGAAGCCGAAGGCCACGAGACCGAAGGCGAAGACTGCCGACGGATCGAAACCGCCGATCATCATGATGTGCCCGACGCCGTCGCGCGAAACCAAGTAGGCAGTGCCCATCAGACCAATGAGGACGATGCCCATCCAGTATGCGCTGAAGTTACCGGCCGTGAGGCCCGACAAGATGTTGAGCGACGCGCCGCCCTCCTTCGATGAAGTGACGACTTCGCGCACGTGACCGGACTCCACCGACGTGAAGACCTTGATGAGTTCGGGAATGATCGCACCCGCCGCAGTGCCGCAGGTGATGATCGCCGAGAGCTTCCACCAGAGAGAGCTGTCGCCGCCGATCTCCGGAATGAGTTGGTGCGAGACCGCGAAGGTCAGAACGATCGAGACGAAGGACGTGAGGAAGACGAGCCACGTGAGCGGCTGCTCGAAGTTCATGGTGTCGGCGTTCTGATGCTTGCTCTTCGCGATCATGTCGTTGATGAAGTACGAGACGACCGACGCGACCACCATGACGATGCGCATCACGAAGATCCAGACGAGGAGCTGAACCTGCACTGTTGGATTCGTCACCGCGAGGAGGATGAAGGAGATGAGCGCGACGCCCGTGACGCCGTACGTCTCGAAGCCGTCCGCCGACGGACCCACCGAGTCACCCGCGTTGTCACCCGTGCAATCTGCAATGACACCCGGGTTGCGCGCGTCGTCTTCCTTGATCTTGAAGACGATCTTCATGAGGTCCGATCCGATGTCGGCGATCTTCGTGAAGATGCCTCCGGCGATACGCAACGCCGAGGCGCCGAGCGACTCGCCGATGGCAAATCCGATGAAGCAGGGACCGGCGTACTCTCCGGGGATGAAGAGGAGGATGGCGAGCATCAAAATGAGCTCGACGGAGATGAGGAGCATGCCGATGCTCATGCCGGCCTTGAGCGGAATCGCGTAGGCGGGGAACGGCTTGCCTTTGAGAGCAGCGAACGCCGTGCGCGAGTTGGCGAACGTGTTCACGCGAATGCCGAACCACGCGACCGCGCACGAACCCGCGATGCCGATGAGACTGAAGAGCAGGATGATGGCGACCTGCGCGCCCCTGCCTTCGGCGAAGTAGTGCTGCGCAAAGCCGAAGTAGTAGACGATGATGGCGCCGATGAAGAGCTCAAGGATCAAAATGAACTTGAGCTGCGTGACGAGATACGTCTTGCAGGTGGCGTAAATGAGCTCGCTTATCTCGAGCATCGACTTGTGTACGGGCGCGTTTTTTAGCTGCCCGTAGATGACGAAGCCGAAGACCATGCCGAGCGCCGAGACGACGAGGCCGACATAGAGCAGCGACGAGCCTGCCGTTCCTCCCAAGAAACTGGCGAGATGTGTGTCGCCGAGGTTCGGAACGATCAGGTTGGCCTCGCCGCCGTGATGCGTCGGGGGTGCGCTGCCTGCCGCATGAGCCGCAGCGCTTGCCTCGTGCGCGAGCGGCGCTGCGAAAGCCGGTATGACGAACAAGAACGAAAACAAAAACCCGAAAGCTCGAAAGAACCAGCTCGGTGCCCACTTCGATGCATGGATACGAGACATCATGTGACCCATTCCTCTCCGAGGTTCAGCGAGGGGATCGGGGATGTGACGGTGTTCCCTCGACGCCCTGCGATCTTCTCGAGGGGTTGGCCGCCGTACGAAGAAGCCTCGGCGCTGGCTCACCAGCGGCGGACCAGACACTCGCTGCCTCCCACGTCGACGCTTCAGCGCGCCTCGCCTCACGCCGGTTTTGACAGCACCGCCATGAAGTGCGCGCGCTAATAGCACGACGGCATCGAGGGTCTACTTAATCGTTGCTTGGCCTTGCCACGCTCGTTCTAATGGAACTGGAAGAAGGTGAGTTATGAACGAGAGTAATAGGCCTCCCGCTTCTGCGCCTCCCGCCTCTGCTCAGCGCGCAATGGTACGCCTTCGCGAGGGCAACCGGCGTTTCGTTGAAAACGTACGAAGCGTCGAGTCCATGCTTTCGCTCTCGGCGCGCACGAAGCTCGCCGAGGGGCAACACCCTTTCGCGATCGTTCTCACGTGCTCGGACTCACGCGTGCCGGCCGAGATCATCTTCGACTGCGGCCTCGGCGATCTGTTCGTCGTGCGCGTGGCGGGCAACGTTGTCGCACCGTCTCTCGTCGGCAGCGTCGAGTACGCGGCCACCACGTTCGGCACCTCGCTCGTCGTCGTCATGGGTCACACCCATTGCGGCGCGATCAGAGCCACGCTCGACGTCTTGAGAAAGCGCGGCGCACCCGTCTCGGACAACGTGCGAGACCTGGTGGAGCGCGTGACACCCGCCGCTGCCGAGCTTGTAGCCGCGAATCTTCCCGAGGACGAAATCGTCAAGCGCGTGACGCGCGCGAACGTTCGCGTTTCGGTGAGCCACTTGCGTCACGGCAGCAGACTTCTCGAGTCCATGGTCAATGAAGGGAAGATTGCCATCGTTGGCGCGGAGGTTTCGCTCGAGACAGGCTTCGTCGACTTTTTCGACGGCGAATTCTGAAGTATCGTCCGCGGCCCATGAAGCAGACGCCGCCCGGCGACGACGAAGGCAACTTCAGGAAGGGCCGCATCGCACCGATCGCCATCGTCCTTGGCGTGCTCGCCGCGGTCGGGATTGGTGCTGCCTTTCTTTTTGCCGGCACGAAGAGTGCCGAGCAGCTCTCGGCAAAACAGATCGCAGACGAACGAAAGAATGTCGCGGTCCTGCCCATTGACGAGGCGCTTCCGAGATGGCGCGCGTGGGCGAAGAACGGCGAAGTCCCCAAGCTTCAAGAAGAAGCCTTCGCGCAGCTTGCGTGGGCAAAGGATCCGCAGGGTCTCCCGCTCATCATCAAGGGCCTCGAATCGAACGATCATCGCGTCCGCGCCACGGCCGCGACGGCGCTTCTCGAGTATGGCTCGCCCGCCGCCGACGGCGCGAAGCCAGCCCTCCTCAGAGCTCTCAAAGAATCGACCGACGGCGACAGGCCACAAATTGCTTGGGCGCTCGCGGCGCTGCACGAAACCTCCGCGTTCGACGACGTCATGGCGTCGTATCGCGTGGGTCACCTCGCGAAGGTCCAGTATCTCGACGGCCGTCCGGCGTTCGATCCCGAAGTCCTGGCCGCCATGGTGCCCATCGACAAACTCGCGAGTCTCGCCGGCGACCAGAGCGAAAGCGTTCGTCAGCTCGTTGCAGTCGCTCTATCTCAAAACGCAGATCCGAAGTTCACGGGCACCCTCATCAAACTCGTGGAGGACAAATCCGTCGAGGTCGCGCGCGAAGCCGCGGTCGGACTCGGCAGAGTCGGTAGCGAGCAGGCAATGCAGCCGCTGCTCTCTGCACTCGAGAGAGCCGACAAAGACTCGCGCCAGAAGTTTCTCGAGGCGCTGCGCGACGGTGTGGGTGGCAGAGGCCTCGTGCTCGCCCTGCGTGGTGTCAACAAGAGCAACCGCGACGTCGAGAAATATCGGACGAAACAGATCTTCGAGATGTTGAGGGCGCTCGAAGATCCGCGCGCGGGAGATTTGCTTGTAGAATACATAAATACGGCGCAGAACCCGCACTGGAAGACCGAGGCCGCTCTGCGGCTCGCGGAGATCGGCGATCTGCGCGCGCTGCCCACGCTCGGCTGGCGCATGAAGCAAGATCCGCTGACCCTCTACAATAAGGATCTCGATCCCGAGTACCGTATGGATGATGGCGAGCGCGTCGTCTCCGCGCGCATGCTCGCGGATCTCGCTGTCCTCTACCCAGACAAGCGCGCCGACATTCGTGCGGCCGCCTACGATGGCGTCTACTCGTGGCTCACCGAAAAGCCGCAGCCGCACGCCAACGGCCTGCGCTTCATCGCGGCATCGGACGCGAAGGAGGCGCTGCCGAAGATGCGCGCGTGGGCGAACCCTTCATTGCCACTGCCAAAGGAGGGGCAGCAAGTGTCGCCGGACCCCGCGTGGGGCACCGCGCAGAGCGCGCTCCGCTACGGCGGTTGGATGCAGGATGCACAGATTTGGCCGATCCTCGATCGACAGCTTCGCCGCCGACCCGACAACGTCGATGCATCCCTGGAATCCCTGTTCCAGGGCGGCATAGCCGTTTTGGGGATGACGTTGCGCGCCCTCGGTTCTGGCGCCGCAGATGGCTTCGCGCAATGGGGCGACCCCAAGGCATATCCTTTACTTGTAAAGCACATTGAAGATCGGCGGAACAACGAGCAGTCGCGCATGCAGGCGTGCTTCTCGCTCGGCTGGGTCGCAACGAGCATTCAAATGAAGGAGGTCGTGAAGAAGGTTCACGACCTCGACAAGGCCGATCCAAAGACGCAGTTCACTCGTAGCTGCTACCTCGAGAGCTTGATCCGCCACCCGGTTCCCGAGGCAACCGCGGGGCTCGTCGATCTCCTCGACGACAGACTCGATCTCGAAGTCCGTCACCAGGCGGCGCGCGCCATCGGCTTCGGTGGTGTAACGAAGCAGATTCAATCCCAGCTCTTCGAGAGGCTTTCGGATCCATCGGTGCGCAACGACATCGCGCTTGCGCTCTTGCTCGGCGGCGACGAGGACACGGTGCGCCGCATGATGGGATCCTTCAACAACGTCGATCCGGCGGGGCTCGAAGAGCTCAAAGTCATTTACAACCAGACCTTCGGCTACTGGAGCGATCGCAATTACGAGAACGGCGACGTCGCGCGTTGGATCCGCAACGCGAACGTTGCCTCGCGCGCGAGCGTGCGCGAGGTGCTCCAAGACTGGCCAAGACTCATCCTCGCGCGGGCCATGCAGGGCATCGACTACGATAACGGTCCTCACTCCGTCACGCGCGTGCAGATGCGCGTGCGCCTCTTGCGCGACGCACACGGCGCAGACGCGCAGAGGCGCGACGACGCGATCGCGATCCTGAAGTTCATGGGCGAGAAGGGCGTGCTCATGGCGCTCAAGAGCGAGCCCGGCCACGTCCAAGAGCAGGCGCAAAGGGCGCTCTTCGAACTCATGAACCCGAAGTCCTCGACCGAGGCGTTACCCGAGGCAACGGATGCGAAGACCAAGGGCACCGCGCACTGACGTCGGGCTGGTCGCGATAGCGGCCAGCATCCTTGGCTGCGGCGGTTCGTCTTATGTCGCAAAGGATCCGGGCGCTGGCCTCGTTGCAAAGAACGTCGCGGGACGAGACGGCACCGTCATCGCGGTCGCGTGCACGCCAACGGGCCCCGAGCTTTGCTTCAACGCGAACGACGACAACTGCAACGGAGTCATCGACGAAGGTTGCGGTTCGGCCACGGGCGTCCTGCAATTCATGGCGGCATGGGGCGACAGCCCGGCCGACGTCGATCTCGTTGTCACCGATCCGGCGGGCAGCAAGATCACTCGATCCTCCCCCGAGACCGCCTCAGGCCTCAAACTCGATAAAAGCTGTCCTGAAGACTGTCACGGCCAGAACATCGAAAACGTGTATTTTGCAGGCAACGATCCTCCACGCGGTCGCTACGTCGTCGAGGTGAAGCTCGTTGACGCGCGCGGCGCGGAGCTGCCCGTGAAGGTGCACCTGTCGGCGCGCGTTGGCAGTCGCACGTTCTCGACCGATCTGACGCTGTCGCCGGACCAAGGTGAGGACAAGCGAGGCTTCACCTTCGAGTTGTGAGCGGCGTCCCGCCGAATGGACTCGCCATCGGCAATGGCGAGAACGCGGGAGCGGGAGGCGGCGTCGTGATCGCGGGTGGCGCGATCCCCGGCGGTGCGGTTGCGGGCGGAGGGGTTACGCCAGTCGTCGTGACGTTCGGCGAGGTGGTGCGCGCCGCTTCGACTGTGCTCAAGTCGGCTTGCGTGCCGGCGCCACTGACGCCGTAGAAGACGACACCCGGCGGGAGAGTGCGCTCCGTGGTGAAGTGGCCAGCGCCCATGGATGGATCGGGCGGACCCATCGACGAAGCGGACCAGAACGGCGCTTCGGTCGTAAACTGCCCGGCACCCGATGAGAAGGATGGCGGCTCGGGGGTGAGCGTGGCGCTTGCGCGCTGCTCTTCTTCGCGTGTTGGCTCTTCGCGTGTTGGCCCGCCGGCACTCTCGGGCTGCGACTGCCCGCCGTCGGGCGACGCTTGCGCGGGTGACGGTTGCGGCGGCTCCTCTGCTGCGTGTTCTTCTTGTCGCCGCGCTTCTCGCTCGTCTTCGATCTGTGTCAGAGCCTTTGCGATTTCCGCGGCGAGCCCCTCTTGCGCCTCGGGTCGGTTGTTCGCGTCGTTGTTGGCGTGCGACGCGTGACCTGCAACCGGTGGCATGCGCGCCATCTGCGCATTGGCGTCCTCGAGGACGCTCGCGAGATCACGACCTTCCGGAACGGCAGCTTGGTCATCCGTAACCGGCGCGGGCTCCGCCGCTGGCGGCGCGTTGTTCATCGGCTCCTGCGGGAGCTCCGCTGACGTGAGGTTGGTGATTCCGATGGCACCGGGATTCGTTGGCGGCTTTGCGGCTCCTTCGCTCGGGGACGCGCCTGCGTAGTTCGCGGCAACGGTCTCGGTGATTTCGAGCGACCTTGCACTCTGTGCATGATGCAGACGATCACGCTCGGCGCACGATCCGACCGCAAGTGCAGCGGAGCCAGCGGTGGCCGCTCCGGACACGAGAACAGTCAGCGCGGTGATAACGTGTCCCCGCAGAAGCGATGAAGGCGAGGAAGCCATGCCGCAAGCGGGCTGCATCCCACATGCCTCTGACCGCTTTCGAGTTGACGCGAGATCGAGGCGGGGCCGAGGAGCGGACCGGAACAGCCTGCTTCGGCTTTGAGGACCGCACCGCAGGCCCTAACGACGAGATCGCGTCAAATCGAAAGCGGTCGCATTGACGGAGCAGAGCGACTCCTTCTAGGAGGGGGGTGTGAATCCGGCTGTCATGCTCATCCTCCTCGTCGGTGCCTTGGCCGTCTTTTTCTGGTCTGCACTGCGCCGCTGGCAGTTGTTGCGTGTGGGCAAATTCACGAATCGATTCGATCGGATTCCGGAGCGTATCTCGGCAGTCCTCCGCTACGCGTTCGTCCAAGAAAAGATGGCGTATTACCAACCTGCGGGCTGGGCGCACAAACTGATATTCTTTGGATTTCTCATCCTTCTTTTACGCACGCTGGTGCTCTGGGGGCGCGGCTTCGACCCGAGCTGGAACTTGTTCGTGCTCGGACCCACGCAGCCGCTCGGCAAGGTCTACGAGTTCGCGAAAGACGTCTTCGCCATTCTCGTTCTCATCGGCACGAGCGTCTTTTTCTACTACCGCCTCATCAAACCGCAGAAGCGGATGACCCTTAGCGGCGAGGCGCTGCTCATCCTCGGCATCATCGCGAGCATGATGATCGCCGACATCGTCTACGACGGCGCGACGCTCGCTCTCGCATCGAAGCAACCAGGGAGTTGCATCGCGGGAACGCCGGCATCTTTCGGGACACAATGCAGGGCGATCGCCAAGCTCCTCGCGCCATTCGCGGCCAGCGCGGACGGTGCGCACGCCGCGGTCGCGAGCGGTCACCCCGGCCCTTCGTGGTTCCCGTCACCGGCCGGATCGCTCATGTCGCTCCTCTTGCACAGGCTTCCGCCGGGTGCGCTCATCGGCTTCGCGCACGCAGGATTCTGGGCGCACTCAGCGCTCGTCCTCCTCTTCTTGAACATTCTTCCGTACAGCAAACACTTCCACATCATCACGGCGATACCGAACGTCTTCTTCAAAGACCTCGAGCCGCGCGGACGTCTCGAACCCATGGGCACGGCCGAGCAGCTCGTCGACAAACTCACGGCTGCATCCGAGTTGCCTGATCCGACGAAGGCGCCCGTTGGCCTCGCGAAGGTCGAACACCTCACGTGGAAAGCCATTGTCGACTTTTACACGTGCACCGAGTGCGGTCGCTGTTCGGACAATTGCCCTGCGCACAAGACCGGCAAAATCCTCTCGCCGAAGCATCTCACGCTCGCACTGCGCGATCACTTGTACGAGCACCAACCGGAGTTCGCCGCGCAGGAGATGCAGTGGGGGCCGCGCGTGGACGACGCAGCAGCCGCAGGCGCCGACGTTGCCGCCAACGTCGAGCGCGCGGCCGACGAAGCGGAAGGCGCCAGGCGCCCGCTGCAATACAACCCCGTCGATCTCGTTCCCGAGATCCTTCACCCCGACGTGCTCTGGGGCTGCACGACGTGCCGCGCATGCGAGGAGCAGTGCCCGGTGCTCATCTCGTACGTCGACAAGATCGTCAGCATGCGCCGAAACCTCGTGATGATCAAAAACGAGTTTCCGCACGAACTCCAGAAGCCGTTCCAAGCCATGGAGGTCAATGGCAATCCGTGGAACCTCTCGCGCATGGATCGCGCGGCGTGGTCCGACGGCCTCGATATCCCCACGTTTGCCGACAAACCGACCGCCGAGGTTCTCTACTGGGTTGGTTGCGCGGCAAGTTACGACGACCGCGCGAAGAAGATCGCGCGCGCAACCGCGCGGTTGCTCAAGCAGGCGGGCGTCGATTTCGCGATCCTCGGTCAGGAGGAATGCTGCACGGGAGATCCCGCGCGGCGCGCCGGCAACGAGATGCTCTTCGCCATGCTCGCCGAGAGCAACGCCGCCGTCCTCAACTCGTACAAGGAGAAGGGCGGAATGAAGACCGTCGTGACAGCGTGCCCGCACTGTTTCAACACTCTGAAGAACGAGTATCCGGATTTTGGTGTGAAGCTCGAGATCGTTCACCACACGGATTTCTTGATGGGCCTCATCGCGTCGCGTCGCCTCGTGCCGAAGAGGCCCGTGGAGGGGCGCATCGTCTTCCACGACAGTTGCTACCTCGGTCGGTACAACGATGTATATGAGTCGCCGCGCGAGATCCTGCGCGCGATCCCCGGCGTCGAACTCGTCGAACCGGATTACTGGACGAAGACGCGCGGCCTCTGCTGCGGCGCGGGCGGCGCACAGATGTGGATGGAAGAGCAGAACCAAAATCGAGTGAATGTAAAGCGCACGCTTCAACTCGTTGATACAGACGCCAAGACCGTTGCGAGCGCGTGCCCGTTCTGCATGACGATGCTCACCGACGGCCTAAAGAGTCAGAACCTCGAGGATCGCATTCAACAGATGGACGTCGCAGAGCTGCTCGACCTGAGTTGCTCCGACGACAAGCCGACCTCACCTTCGGACGAAAATCCCCCACGAGTCGCCGACGCGGTCCCGGCGGAGTGATAAGCCTTTACGCGAGATGGCATGTTGTCCGATTTGCAACGCCGACGCAAAAACACGAGAGAGCAACGCGGCATTCCCATTCTGCTCGCCTCGTTGCCGGACCATCGATCTCGGCAAGTGGTTGAACGAAGATTATCGCATGCCGGTGGAAGACGATGTGGCCGGTCCGGCCAGCGCGGCACCACCCGCCAATGATGATGAATCGTGAGAAAAACGCGTTTTTTGTGAGACACTGACAAGCCATGTGTCGCTCGTTCGGATTGCTTGCGCCTCTCTTTGTTTCATCGCTGCTGTTCATCTCGTCGCAGGCTCGGGCGCAAGAGATCGCGCCGCCACCACCGATCGATCCCGGGGTTCTCGGGGCGCCTGCGGGATCGGATGCACCATCACCGGGCACCGCAGCGACCATCGCGCAACTCGACGAAGCCGAGCGACGAGACTCGGGGCGCAAGCTCGAAGTGTTTTGGATCGATGGCGAGGTGGGTGGCTCTTACGTCAACATGGCGCAGCTCTCGTCGAAATCGCTCGGCATCGAGCAGACGAAGTCGGGTGGCCCCATGTTCGGCCTTGGCGCGGGTGCGCGGCTTCTCGCCTTCATCCTTGGCGCGCGCGTTCGTTACAACGCTCTCAGCGCTTTCAACATGTGGCAACTCAATGGCGAAATTGGTTTCAAGATCCCGTTTCGCAAATTCGATTTCGGCATCACCGCGCACGGCGGTTACTCCTTCGTGGGCCAGCTCGGTGATGCGGACTTCGCCATGTCAACCCCCACGAACACCAGCGCCATCAAAGTTCGCGGGTTCAACGCAGGCCTCAATATCGTCCTCGACTACTACATCACGTCCATGTTCTCCGTCGGCGTCGTCGGCTTCGGCGACTTCCTTTATTTGAAGCGACCGCCGCTCGACGTGCCCGCTGGTCTCACACCCGCAGAGCAAGCGGAAATCGATAACAATCCTTCGCTCTACCAAAAATCCGGTACGACCGCGGGATTGCAATTCGGCGGTGCACTCCGCCTTGGACTGCACTTCGGGATCTAAAAGCGGAGGCTTGGTTTGGCGCGGCCGAGCCAGTGGCCCACGCGGAAAGCCATCTCCAGTGCCTGACGATAATTGAGACGCGGATCACAGACGCTGGCGTAATTCCTGTCGAGATCTTCCTCGGTGAGCCCGCCACCGACGCACTCGGTGACGTCTTCGCCGGTGAGCTCGAAGTGAACGCCGCCGAGGAAGCTGCCGCTGTCGTGATGAATGGCGAAGGTCTGTTCGATTTCGAAGAGGATGTCATCGAAGCTTCGCGTCTTGAGACCATTCGCCGTCGGAATCGTATTGCCGTGCATCGGGTCGCACACCCAAAGGACCTTGCGTTTGGCGCGATGGATCCGATCGACGAGCGGCGGCAACGCGCGCTGCACGTGCGCCGCACCCATGCGTGTGATGAGCACGAGTTTGCCGGCTTCGTTGTTCGGGTTCAGAAACTCGAGCAAGTTCAATGCATCGGCCGGATCGACGTTCGATCCGATCTTCACGCCCACCACGTTCTCGATCCCGCGGAAGAATTCGACATGAGCGCCGTCCACCGCGCGGGTGCGTTCGCCAATCCACGGAAGATGCGTCGTGAGCAAGTAGTGGCCCGTGCGCCGCGGAACCGTGCGCGTCTGCGCCGACTCGTAGTGAAGGTTCAGGCCCTCGTGGCTCGTGTAGAACTCGACGCTGGTGAGCTCGTCGACCGTTGTCTCACCGAGCGCCTCCATGAAGCGCAACGCTTCGGAGAGCCTGTGCGACGTTTGCGTGTATTCCTCACGCATCTCCGGAGGCAGATCCGCGCGAGAGAGAAACGCGAGATCCCAGTATTCGGGGTGGTGCAAATCGGCGAAGCCGCCGTCTGACAGCGAGCGCACGAAGTTGAGCGTGAGCGCCGCGTGGCCGTAGGCGTCGAGCATGGCGCGCGGATCTGCGCGGCGCGCCTCCGGGGTGAAGTCCGGCCGATTGATGAGATCGCCGAAGTAGCTTGGCAGCACGACACCATCGCGCTCCTCGGTCAGTTTGCTGCGCGGCTTTGCGTATTGCCCAGCGAGCCGGCCGACGCGCACGACAGGAATCTTTCCGGCGTGCACGAGGACGAGCGACATCTGAAGGAGGATCTTCAGCTTGCTCGTGATGATGTCCGGCTTGCAGTCTGCGAACATCTCGGCGCAGTCACCGCCCTGAAGCAAAAAGCGCTTGCCTGCCTGGGCTTCGGCGACGAGCTTCTTGAGGCGCTCGATCTCCCACGACGTCACGAGCGGCGGAAGCTGTCGAAGTTTCGTGACAACCGCATCGGCACCCGCGGTGTCCTCATAATGGATTTCTTGCGCAAGAGGCCGCGCTTTCCAAGAATCAACGGACCAAGTCACAGTGGACGCAGACTAGCGAGACGAGCCGCGTTTGTCGTCGTTAAGTGGACCCCACCGCGCCGCTCGCTGCGCTCGCCGCGCGCGCTCCCCTTGGCCTCGTGCTCGTCAGGCGCGAAGCGCGCCTTCCTGCGCGCGGAGCAGGGGAGCCCACAACTGCAGCATCATCGCAAGGATTATACTCTCATCGAGAGGACAACATCGTCACGTGTACCCCACAAGGGAGTACACATGTCTGGGGCTGCTCGACGGAGCCAACACCTGTGAGCCTTCCCCATCCGTGCCTTCATGAGGGGAAGGCAGCGAAGCGAGATGGCGCGGATGGGGGCCTTAAATGAGGCGCTCGGCGATCTGCACGGCGTTGAGCGCCGCGCCCTTTCGAAGGTTGTCGGCGACGACGAACATGTTGATCGCGCCCTTGACGGCGAGATCGTCGCGCACGCGTCCGACGTAGACCGGATCGGTACCAGAAGCCTGCGCTGGTTGCGGGTGCTTGCCCGGCGCATACGGTTCGTCCATGAGCACGACGCCCTCGGCGTTGCGCAGAAGGTGCTTCGCTTTTTCGGCCGTCATGGGTTCGTGAAACTGCACGAAGACAGCTTCGGAGTGACCGTTGACGACCGGAACGCGCACGGTGGTGGGTGAGACGCCGATCGAATCATCGCCCATGATCTTGCGCGTCTCGTTCACCATTTTGAGTTCTTCTTCGGAGTAATCCATCTCGCCGGTCTTCCAGTCGCTCATGACGTTGAACGCCATCTGACCGGGGAAGACGCTCGGCGTGACGGGCTTGCCGTCGAGCACGGCACGCGCTTGCGCCAAGAGATCTTCGACGGCCGCGTGACCCTTGCCGCTCGTTGCCTGGTAGGTGGACACGACGATGTGTTTGATGTGTGCGGCGTCGTGCAGAGGCTTGAGCGCAACGACCATCTGGATGGTGGAGCAATTCGGGTTCGCGATGATCCCTTTCGGACGATGCTTCGCAGCGTCCATGTTCACCTCGGGCACGACGAGAGGAACCTCGGGATCCATGCGCCACGCGCTCGAATTGTCGATCACGATCGCGCCTGCCTTTGCGGCGATGGGACCGTACTCGCGCGAGACGCTCGCGCCCGCACTGAAGAGCGCGAAGTCCACGCCTGCAAACGACTGCGGACCGAGCTCGGAGACGACGATCTCGCTCTTGCCGAACGCGAGAACTTTTCCTGCGCTGCGCTTGCTCGCGAGCGCCACGACGCGTGAAACTGGAAAGTTGCGTTGCTCGAGTGTGCGCAACATCTCGCGACCAACGGCGCCCGTGGCACCAACAACAGCAACAACGAATGATTTTCCGGCAGGATGAGTCATGAGGCGCTCGACTTAGCGCGCTTTCGGCCGCGTCGCGAGCCTCATGCGTGAGATGATCGCCAAGGTCGAGTCTGCGCGCATGTTACGCTCCCCGTTCGATGCGTCTTCGCAGAACGGGTTTGTTGCCGACACTCATCATGGCAGCGGCTTGCGTGAAGACCGGAGGCGCACCGCGCACTGTCGAGAGCGCTACGTTTCGCCAGGCGGGCGTCGGCTTGCATGTCGATCCAACCGTGCGGCCGGCGCGCCTCGTCCCGGAGGAGATCGACGAGACGCAAAGCTCCGGCGTCGATCCCAGTGGCGGCGTTCGGGGGATCGTCGCGGGCCTTCGCCTCGTGACGTTGCCACGCGGCGCGATCGCGACCGCCGAGGACAGATTCTCTTCGCAGCCGCACTCTGGGATCGAGTTGCCCGCGCATCTGTCGGGCGGCTTTCTCTTCGTCGTCGGATCGAACATCTGGCGCGCAGAAACGTGGCTCGGGCGCGCCGCACCCATCTTCACCAGCGCGCAGCCAATCCAGGAAATCATCCCGGGGCTCGATCGCGTTTACTTGCGTATGACAAACGCCTACGTCGCCATCGACGGAAAAACAGGGCGCGTACTCGATCTGGGACCGTTGCCGAAGAGTCCGACCATCGCGTCCTTTGCTGCGATCGATGCATGGAGCGCTGCGGCCGTGACCGATCTGCGCGGTGTGATGGCAACCTTCGACGCAGGCACCACCTGGCGTTCGCTCGACTTGCCGATGACTGCACGTCAGATCATCGCTCTGACTGGCCATCACCTCGCGATTGTCGGCGTCGAGGCGGGTCACGAGACGTGGTTCGATCTCGCCGCAGACGGAAGCCTGACACGCCTTCGTAAGGCTCCGCGCGAAGAGACTCCCTTCGTGCGTGTGCCGGCAACCGAGCGCGACGAAGTCTCTATGCGCATCTTCGGCAAGATCCCGCTCGTTGCCGCCATCGAAGATGGCTGGCCTCTCGCGGACGGCACGGCGGTCATCGCACGCGACGGAGCGCTCGGTCGCGTGCGCTTGTCCGACGGGGCGCTCATCGACTTTGTGCAGAATGCATTCTCTCTCGAGCCCGCGCGCTGCCATCCGATCGCGCTCGCACAAAGCGAAGAAGCCGCGGGATTCGGATTCGTCTGCGGCGAGCCGCACGGCGCGACGATCATCTATGCCTACGACGACAAGCGCGGGGGGCTCGTGCCCCTTCGACGGTTCAACGAGCCTCGTGTCGTGACGCCCTCGGGCAACGGCGCAATCGCCGTGCACGGTACGTGCGCGCCGAGCGCGGAGCCGCTGCCCGTCGACAAGACGGCTGCAATCGCGCAGCCCTTCTGCATTTTCGGCGTCGATCGCGTCTGGCGCGACGTCGTCATCCACAGCGACGCAGGCGACGGCCGCGTGATCGTGCTCAGGGACGGCAAGATCGCCGTCGTGTCGCCGCCGCCCTCGCAAGACATTCCAGCGAGGCTCACGGTTTTGGATCACGGACGCGCCACGACGACGCCGATTGTCTTGCCGAAGGTGCCTCCCGATGTTGCAACCGTGTTGCATTTCGGCGTGTGGCTCGACGGTTTCGAGGAGCGCCGTCCCGGTGTGGTCGGCGGTTGGATCGAAGCCGGCGGCGCGATGCTCGGCATCGAGATCGATCTCACCGGCAACGTCACGTTGGGACAATACGTGCGTGATGCAGGTATGCCGTTCGTCTCCGGTCGCTACGGCTTCGGTTGGACGGGCACGCGCGGTTACGAGACGACCGACGGCGGCATGAAGTGGACGTCGCTCGATCTGCCCGCCGCGCTCTTCAAGAAGGTTACGTCGCGCGCGTGCGGACCCATCGGATGCACAGCCGCCGGGTGGCTTCGCGTGGGATGGGGCGAGGGCAAGAAGGCCGAGCCCGTCAACGCTCCCGGAACCTATTGTCCGGCGACATCGGCGGCTCCGCCCGAGATCGATCTCGTCTGCACGTCGCTGGCTCCTGCCGCCCCGAAACCGCGCGCGCCGAAGCCCGCGAGGCCGTCGCGCACGCCGCCTCCTCTGGCCTCCGCAACGGTCAACGCCTCGACCGCGGTGCTCGCGCAGGGGTTCGCGGGCTTGACCGAGATGCCTGCATTCTACAATGAACCGGGCCCCGCGCTCCGCGATGCCGACCGCGGGCTGTCCTTCGAAGTGCAAGAGTTGCCCGAGCGAAGTTCGCGCGTCGGAAGTCTTGCACGCGTTTATGGTTGGGCGCCCAAGACGGGCGAATGGGACACGCTCGGCCAATGGCAGATCAAATGGCTCTCGCCGTTTTCCGGCTGGCCCGAGATCCGCGCGACTGCGCCGGCACCAACGCGTGCGGCAATCGCCGAGATCTTCAGGATGAGCGGCACCTACGGCATGACGAGTGGTTGGAAGATGGCGCCGGGCAACGATGCTGCGCACGCGATGCTCATCGGGCGCCGTGCGGACGCTTCGGAGACGTTGCTCTTCGAGCTCGAGGCCGATCGCGCTCCCGTCCCGGTGGCGCGCGCAGATGGCGAACCGTTCTCCGAGATCGAAGGCGTCGTGCGCACGGCCGGAAGCTGGTTCGTCGCAACCCCGAGCACGACGTCGCCCAGGGCGGCGACGATTGTCTCGCAAATCGACGGCGGCATTGCGCGAGAGATCGCCCGCATTCCGCGCCTGCAGATCGACGGTGGACGCTCTTCCTCAACGAGGCTCGTGAGTCGCTCCGATGGGCGCGCAATCGGACTCGTCGTCGATGGTCAGGCCACCGCCGATCGCGCGACGCCAACGCGCTGGGTCCTTCCGATCGATCTCGAGAGCGGTCAACTCGGTGAACCCACGTTGCTCGGTTACGCCGATCTCGGCGGTCGCGTGCTCAGCGCATGCACTGACGATTTCACCGGATGGGTCATCGACACGGGCCTTGCGCAAAGCGCGATTCGGCTGAACACGGTTCGCGGCAAAGGCGCACTTCGCAACGTCTATGCGCGCGTTCGTCTCACGAGCGCCGATGCATGCATCGAGCGCCTCTCGGGGGTCTTCTACGATGCGTCGGTCGGGCGCGCGTCCGCGCTGTCGCGACCCGATCTGCCCGCCCAGTCAACCCAGAAAGCCGGCAAGGTCATAGTGACCGCGATGGTCGAGCAATCTCGCGCTCCACTTGCTTGCACCATGAAGCAATGAATCAGATACCCAAGAGCACGCGGCCAATACCGCGTTGATGGATCATTTCCATCGCCGTGTGCACGTTTTTGATATCGGTGTTCGGATCGATGCCAATGCGGAAATGCAATTGTCCCTCCGGTGTGCGTGAGGAGTGGATGGAATCGAGGTTGATTCGGAGCGTTTCGAAGACCGACAAGAGCGCACGCAGCGAGCCGGGTTCGTCGAGCGGCAGAAATACGCTGAGATGGGCCGGTATCGCAAGATCGCTCAGCAGATAGCGAAGTCGATCGAATTCATAACTCCCTTTTTGCAGCGAATCAGCATCGTAAAAGGTACGCGCTTGCTCGAGCAGGCGTACGCGCATCGCTCGTCGCGCGGCCTCGTCGTTGGCACGCACGCAATCGCGTAAAAATTCGATATGCGCGGCCAAGCGTTCGAGCATGGTGCCGATATAAGGATTTTCGAATTGGATATCTTGATAGATGGCTGGGTTGCTTGCGAGCATACGGCGCGTCACCACACTGTCGAGTTCATAACCCACCGTACGAAATCGCTGGATGGCCTCGAGCCCACCAAGCGGAGGGGAACATTCGCGCAGCACCGCAGCCTGCGCCATGTGCGCGGCGTGCACCATGCCCTGCACGAGGGCCATGATGCGGTCATGCTGGGCCGGATCCGCGGGAACGCAGTCGGCCTCTGTTCGAGCGAGAAATGGCGCCAACCAATCACGCCACTCCAAAAGGCGTGCTTCGCAGACCACCATGACACAACCCTTGAGGGTGGGGATCTTCGGTGGTGCCGTCATGGGATGCAAGCCCACCACTTCCGCCTGCGAACGCATTAATGCTGCCATGGGTGCGGTCTTGGTGGACGTGAGGTCCATCCACAACTTACCGCGCTCGCGGCCTGCGGCGATTTCTGTGTATTCGTCGATGAGGGCGGGCGTGATGCGAATAGGCGCGGTGAAGATGAGGATATCGGCTTCGACAATCAATTGTTCGGGCGTCCGCTCTACGTCGCCTGCCGGATCGCGTCCGATGACGCGGAGCTTCATCTCCTGTTCGAAAAATTGGTGCAGCCATCGCCCGAATGCTCCCTGACTGCCAACGAGACCGACAACGGGAGATATCCTGTTGATACCGACGCAAGGGGTAGCCATGGATCCGTACGCCTTCAACGACCGTTGAATTTGGGTCTGCGCTTCTCGGCAAAGGCGGCGAGTGCCTCGCGGCGATCCTCGCTCACGAGGACTTTGTCGTAACTGATTTTTTCGAGTTCGAGACCGATGTCGAGCGTGACACCGAAGGAACGATCGATCGCCTCGAGAGCCGCGGCCTGCGCGAGGGGCGCGCCGTTCACGACGGGCTCGATAAAAGCCATCGCCTCGTCGACGAGATTCGTACCCGCAGGGATCACGCGATGGACGAGACCCCACGCGAGAGCCTCCTCCGCGGAAAGCTTGCGACCAAGGAGAATCATTTCCTTGGCGCGCGCCTCACCCACGACTCGCGGAAGACGCTGCGTCCCGCCTGCCGCCGGGATGATGCCGAGCGTCGTCTCCAGGAGAGCCACTTCTGCATGCGGCGCAGCAATACGCAAATCGCAGACGAGCGCGAGCTCGAGTCCGCCGCCAAACGCGACACCGTTGAGCGCTGCAACGACGGGTTTTGGCGAGCGATCAATCGCGCCAAGCTCCGAACGATACAATTCGACTTGAACGCGAATATCGTTCTCCGTCATATCCTTTCGCTCTTTGAGATCGGCGCCCGCGCAAAAGGCTTTGTCGCCCTTGCCCGTCAGCACGATGGCGCGAATGGACGGATTCGTGGCGGCCTCGCGCGCGAGCTTGCCAAGTGCAAAGAGGGTCGGACGCGAAAGGCTATTTCTGCGCATTTCGCGATCGATCGTCCAGATGACGACGTGACCACGCTGCTCGACCTCGACTGGAAAAGATTCATCCGCCATGGCCCCGCCCGTTAGCACGCCAAACTCACGCTCTAAAGAATTCAAAACGCGAGGGCCAGACGGCGTGCTTACTGCGCTGCGCCTTCGAGGGCGATGAGGCGCGCCTCATGGTTGTCGAGCCTGACGTTGATGCGCTTCACCTCGTCAGCAACCTCCAAGACCGCAAGCTGGGTCAACTTCACGTCATGTGCGACGTGGTCGATCCTGGCGCTCAGTTCCTCATGAACGTGGTCGATCTTGGCGTCGAGCCTGTCCATCCGCGTCTCGAGCCTGTCCATCCGCGTCCCGAGTTCGTGAAATTGGTCCGCGACGGTCTGACGAAAATCTTGCACCTCGGACAAGACCTGCACCATCAGCCTCTCGAGTCTTTCGGCATCCACAACGATCACGCTAGCATGAGGGGGGGCACGCCGCGGCAAATCGAAAGCGGTTCAGCGGCCGAGGGCTTCGGCGCGGTTGACGATGCGAGGCGTGAGAAAGATGACGAGCTCGTTGCGTGTGTCGCTCGCGCGGCGGCGCTGAAAGAGCACGCCCAGGATCGGGATGTCGCCGAAGAACGGAACTTGATCGAGGTTGCGGCCGGTGTTGCGCGTGTAGATGCCGCCGATGACCGCCGTGTGTCCGTCCATCACGAGCAAGTCCGTTTCCGCTTCGCGCTTGAGGATCGTCGGATCGCCGCGCGCCGAGGTTTGGTTGAAGTCCGGTTCGTCGCGGTTGATTTTAACGTGCATCGAGACCGAGCCGTCGGCCGTGACGTGCGGGCGAACGAGGAGCTGAAGTTTCGCTTCCTGGAACGTCGTCTGAACGCCCTGCGCGGAGATCTGTGAAAACGGAATGAGCGTTCCTTGGCTGATACGCGCGTCGCGGTTGTCGAGCGTGAGGATGCGCGGGCTCGACACGATGCGGAGCAGACCGCTCGACTCGGCCGCCGAAAGACGGATGCCGATGTTGAAGTTGTTGTCGATCGAACCGAGCGAGATGCCGAGCGCGCCGCCCGCGCCCGTGCCGGTGGCCGCCGGGAGGTTGACCGCGAAGTTCGGTTGCGGGACGTTGCCTTGGAACGCGGAGAGGCCGCGTGAGTTCGTGTTCTGGTCGTAGTTGCCGCCCGCAATGCCGATTTGGGACGGGAACGCGATGCCGGTGGGATTGCCCGTGGCCTCCGAGAACGTCGCGTCACCACCCCACTGGATGCCGATGTCGCGCAAGTAGCGGCTCGTTGCTTCGACGATACGCGCCTCCACGAGCACCTGCGGCGTCTGCGTGTCGAGCGAGCGAACGAGCTCCTCGATGTTGTTCAAGTTGCCCGAGATGTCGCGCGCGATGAGAACATTGGTGCGTTCGTCGACCGCGATGGAACCGCGCGGCGAGAGCATGTCTTTGGCGCGCGCTTGGAGCTCGTCGGCGCGCGCATAGCTTACCGGGATGAGGCGCGTCTCGAGCGGCGTGAGCTCGTATTCTTGCTTGGCCGCAGCGAGACGGAGCTCGCGCTCTTTCTGAAGCGCCGCAAGGGGAGCAACGCGAATCAAATTGCCCGCGCGCACCATGCCGAGACCCTTGGCTTGGAGAACGACGTCGAGTGCTTGATCCCACGGGACGTTGTTCATCTTGATCGTGACGTTGCCGGAAACGTCGTCGGCCGTGACGATGTTCACGCGTCCGACGTCCGCGAGCAGCCGCAGGATGTTGTGGATATCGGCGTCTTTGAGATCGAGGTTGATCCGGCGGCCGTTGTAACGGCCCGCCGCCTGCGCGTTCAACGTGGCCGTGAAGCCGGCGGCAACGCTCGCTCCTTGAACCTCGACGGCCATGTCGGAATTGCCGCCGTGAATCGATGTCTCCACGCGCGGGCCGTTATCTTCGAATTTCTCGCGCGCGACCGTGACCGACTTGCGCAAGGTCTTGACCGTCGGCGCGCCCTTGGAGCCGTCCACGCGCACGTCGATGGGCTTTGCATCTTCGGCGGCGTCTTTGGGCACCGTGGCAGCGGACGACGGGGCCAACGCCTCCTTCGCGATGTCCGTCGTTTGTGCCGGCGTGAGATCGACCTTGAGCGACGAGCCTTCGGCGCGCACGCGGTAGGAAGCCTGGCGCGTGAGATTGACCGAGAGACGCGTGGTCATGCCCGCGTCCGTTCGAAACCCTTGCGTCAGAATGCCACCGACCACCCCCACGGGTGTCGTGATGGCTTCTTTCACACCGGGCGCGTCTGCATTCGAGATGTCGACGAGCAGGCGCTTGCCACCGCTGTCGACGCGGACGCTCCAGACCGGCGGCGCGGTGCCGACAATCTCGATCTCGGTTGCGCCGGATCCTTGATCCGTGGCGCGAACCTTGACGTCGCGCACGTGGTTCGACGCGTCATCCGCCGCGCTCGCCGTCGCCAAAAAAGCGATGGCTTGCGCCGCGAGCACAGGCAGCACCTTCTTGTGAATCGAGCCTCTCATCCGCCGTTGCATGCCATCGGCTCCTCGCGCCGGCTTCGCACGTTGCGCACGACGCCGCGGATGAGACGGTAGAACGCAAGGACCCAAAGTTCCCAATTTGTGACCAATTTGAAGACGGTCTTGCAGGCGCCGGCATGGCTCCGAGCGGCGATCAGATTCGTTCGCCTGTCAGGATCACGTCGCGCATGGCCTCGGGGATCCGCAAGGGTTTGTGATCGTCGCCGATGCATCCAAGGCGCGTTCCGCCCATGGCGAGCAACGTACCGTCTCGGACAATGCGGTAGGCGAAACGCATCGACACGGCGCGCGCCTCCGTCAGCGTCGTCTCCACTTCGATGAGATCGTCGAAGCGCGCAGGCCGAAGGTAGCGGGCGCTCACTTCGACGACCGCCAGGTGCCAGCCGCGCGCAGCCCAATCGGCGTAGCTTACGCCGCGCCTGCGAAGCCACTCGACCCGCCCGGCCTCGAAGTACGCGAAGTAGTTGCCGTGGTGGACGATGCCCATGAGATCGGTCTCGCAGAACCGGACACGCATCGGCACGACGGTCGTGCACCTTGCCGGATCGATGGTGATAGAGGACGAAGCTTGCATTGGGCTCGCCCCTTACCACCTCCGCGCGCCGCCTCGGAAAAGTCGCCGTCCCTCTAGGCTGCTACGCTCTCGGTGATGCCCGAGCGCCGTCATCTGCCCGTCCTGAAGCCGCCCGGGCCGCCACCCCAACGTGACGATGACGACACCCGGCCCCCTTGGCACTGGATCGGCCTTGGCACCCTCACCATCTTCGCGGTGTGGCTACCGCTTGCGTACGCCGCGCAGGCTGTCCTTGCTCGCGTCGTCGAACGCGAGTTCGGCCACGACATGCCTCCCGAGACGATCGCCGCGAAGCTCGCCGCTTCTTCGTCGGCGGATCGCCTTCGCCTCACCGCGATCCTCGCGGTCCCGCATGCGCTCGCTTTTGCCGTTGCCTCGTTCGTCGGCGGTTTCGTCGTAGGTCGCTTCGGCGCGCGCGCCGGCGTTCGCGAGGCCGCCTTGTCGGGCGCGGTCACGGCGTTCTTCGCCATCGTGATCGCGTGGGAGACGTCGTTCGGCTACCTCTTCACGGCGGTTATCATCCTCAGCATCGGCATCGTCTTCGCGGCATGGGGAGGTCGCGTTGGAGCTCGCAAACGTCCAGGCCCTGATCGGCCGGCGTGCTAAAAAGCGGGCGATGTTTCGTTTGATGCGCGCGGCGGGGCCATGAACGATCCCGTCGATCTTTTGGCGCTCGACAGAGACGTCAGGCGCGCCCACGAGCGCGTGTTCGGCATGCGCGCGACGCTCGATACGGCCGAGGGGCGTCTGCGTGCACGGTCGTTCGATCCGTTTGAGGATCTCCGCCGCGTTGCGGGTCGAACGACTTTCTTTGCGCTGCGCGAGCGGGCGCCATCCGCGCATGATGCTCCGCTTCGTGATGCGCTCGTGCGCTGGACGTACGAGCTTCTGCAGGCGCGCATCGACCAAGATCTCGCGATTGACGACGCCGACGCCGTTCACGAGGGACTCGAGACGTACTTCAAGGCATGGCGAGCCATCCTCACCTCCGATACGCTCACGCGCGCTGCCCTCGCACTCGAGCGCGCCGGCGAACTCTCGACGCGGGTGTCCGGAGTGCGCAACGAGCGACGCGCCCGGCGCTGGGAGATCGCGCGAAGGCTCGGGCTCACGCATCCTTCCGCGCTTGCAACCGCGCGGTTGCCATCCGATCTCTCAGGCTTTGCGCGCTCCCTTCTCGATCGCACCGATTTGCTTGCGGCCGACGTCTTGAAACAGGCGCGCCGTCGCGCCGACATCGGCTCGTCCGCACCGTCGGCGGCCTTTGCCATGCGTCTCGCGCTTGCGCGCGACGCGGGCATGGGCTGGCCCGCGCATCTGGGCGCGCGGTGGCTTTCGGAGGCATTCCGTGCACTCCACACGCATCCGATCGATCTCCGTACCGTTCCGAAATTGCCTTTGCCGCTCGGTGCCGCGAGCTTTCTCCGTGCAGCGTGTGCGTGGGGTTTTGCGGTGCGCACGTCGGCCCCGCCTCGCTCGCTGCCGTTCGCGCTCTCTCGCGATCCCTACCCCGCATCGGCGCACCGCTTTGGCTTCGCGTTCGCTTCCGCCGTGGCAGATCCCGTCTTTCAGCGCAAGGTCCTCGGTCTGCCCGCGCGCGTCGCCGCGTCGCAAGCGCGCTCGCTCACGATCTCGATGCTTTTGTTTGCGCGCACGCTCGCCGCAAGATGGCTTCTCTCCGTGAGTGAGCGCACCGACTGCGCGACGTTCGACGAGCTCGGTGAGCGTGTCTTCGGCGCTCCCCTGCCTCCTTCCTTGCATGGCGCGTGGCCTAAAGATCGTATCGACGAGCCGTCGCGCCTCTTCGCACTCCTTGGGACCCTCTCCTTCGTGCGAGATCTGCGCAATCGCTTCGACGAGGATTGGTTCTTCAATCCGCGCGCTGGCACCCACCTCATGAGCCTTGCATGCGCGCCGGCATGGGACGACGAGCCTATTGCGGAGAACGTTCCCGCACGGCTCGCGCAAGGCTTCGAGGAGGCACTCGGATGAGAACAGCTATGAAGAGGACGGTCGCTTCTCTTGCGCTGTCTGCCGCGACGCTTCTCGCGCCGGTTGCGCCTGCCCTCACGCCGAAGGCCGCGCCACTTGCTCCGTTGCCCATGCTCCCGAGCGTAGCCCGCGTGATCTTTTCGCTTGTCGGCGATGGGACGTCGTCCGCGAGGCAGGCCCTCGTCATCGAGGAAGTGAACTTGCCGCGTGGCGACTGGAAGGGTGAAGCGCTCGACTTCTACGTGGCCTACGGCGCGCCAGGGGTTCCGCATGCCGTCGACGTGCGGCTCGTGCCGGTCGCGGACGGCTCGCTCGAAGCAGACGACCATGCGGCGGGGGTACCGGTGGCGATCGAGCGCGCGCCGCGACGACCTCCGAGCGCGCATCCTCTCCTCGGTCGTGACACGATGGCCGGCTTCGTCGTCCACCTCAAAAAGGAGCCCTTTGCGAAGGCGCTCGCCCAAGGCAACATGGCAACCTTGCGCATTCGCGCCGTCGTCGATCTCCGAGAGCCGCCCGCGCCGCAGCCGTACACGCTCGTCGTTCGCCTCGGAGCATCGCGCGGCAGTCCGCTCACACTCGGCCGGCTCGTCGTCGAAAACCGACCTGGGGCGGACGTCGTCGCGCGCGCGGAAGCTCGCCTTTGCGGCGCCGACGCCGATCCGCACCCGCTCGCGGTGGCGATCACGCCGAAGCCCGCAGAGGCGCTACCTCCATCCTTGGACAATGCACCGATCGCCCCCGTGCTCGCCGTGCGTCACGCCTCTGACGATCTCTGCGTGTCTCTCTGGTGACCGCTTTCGATTTGCCGCGATCTCATCGTTGGGGCCTGCGGTGCGGTCCTCAAAGCCACACAAGGCTGTTCCGGTCCGCTCCTTGGCCCCGCCTCGACCTCGCGTCAACTTGAAAGCGGTCTCAGAATGAGTCGGGTTGCGAGTCCTGGCCCGAACCACCGAGGGCCGCCGCGTCGATGAAGATCCGGAGCCCTGCCGACATCATCGTGGCCGGGTGATCGCCGGCAACGTCGCGACGAGCGCTGATCTCGACGCTGAACCTACGATCGATGTATCCTACACCAAGACTCAGCGCCTGGGTTTTCGACCCAGCATCATAGCGGTAGCCCGCACGCAGCGGGACGCGGTCGATCAGCATGTACTCGGCACCGAACATCGTGCGCGGACGCGCAGTCGAGTACGTCGTGAAGTCGATCTGCACGTCGCCTTCGATGGTCACAATCTGGTTCGAGTAGCCGATGCCCGAGGCGAGCAAGAGCGGCGCAATGGACGTACCCGTGGCCGTGAGGTTGTGACCGCTGACTCCAAGGCGAAGGCCTTCTGCCAGGGTGACGGCGGCGCCCGCATCGAAGGTAAATTGGTTGAAGAGTGGCTGATCGCTCGTGCCATCGGAGGCAAGGCTGGCTCCAAGCGGGCCGGCGGAAGTCCGCTGCGTCACGCGCAGGTAGCGCCCCGTTGCACCAATGCTCAATCGATCGCCGAACGGGTATGCGAGCGTCAGTCGGAGATCGGTCCACGTGCGGTTGATCCCGTCCGGATCCATCTGGTTCCACGTGCCGCCGAAGCCGCCTGCGAAACGACTCGTCGACGAATCAACGACGGCGCCACCGTAACTTTGTCGCCGCGCCTCTGGGCTGAACGCCGCAAGTCCTTCGAGGTGGTAGACGCGAGCCAGCGGAAGGTTCGCGGGGTTATTGAAGACTGCAACTGTCGACCCGCCCCACGCTTCTTGCGCGCCTGCCATCGCGACCGAGCGAGGCTGCTGCACCTGTCCGAGATCGTAGCCTTGGTCGATCGTCGTCGACGATCGATCCGCGCGCGCAAACACCGACGACGACGTGACAGCGAGGAAGGTCGTCGCGAACGGAAGCGATTTGCGCCAAAAGAGCCAAGGGGAGCGCACCAAGCCGACCCTAACAAGTGCGCTTTGCGCCGGACAACCTTTCGAGCCCGATGTCACGAAACCCCCTAAATTTACGGGGCTTCGTCGACTCTTGACAGCAGAAACGACGTTGTTGCTCGCGCTCCGCGCGCGCGTGGACCGCCGCCAAGCCCAGATTGCAGAGCGACCACGGGGACTTCTCTGCGTCGTCCAGAGCTGCATGTGCGTCACACGCATTTCACAGGTGGTTTACAAGGAATAAAACCAAGCAATATCGACAACTTACATCTGATTGAAACAATGGACATGACGACGGCAATTCGGCGGTGCTACCTCCCTCTTCTCGAGTCGCCGGGCGCTCGGCGGTGAGTGTTCAGGTAAGTGTTCAGGCGTGAATTTTGGTATTTCACCTATCTGGATTCTATTTAAAAGCCAGTCTGAAGGCCCCGTTTGAAAGAATAGGGCGGGGATGATTGTCAATAACGTCAAAGGTTTTTCTCCATAGTTTTGGAGAGACCAGGCATATCGGCGTGTGGCGAGGGGCTACGCGGCGAATTCTTCGTGGCGGGGATTTGTGTGTGTGGTCTTTCCACAGCCTGTGGAAAATCTGTGTGTGTCGCTCGTCGGCATTCGCTGAAAACGGATAGAAATGCAGCACGAAATGCTCTGGAACGAGGCCGTCGTCTTTACGCATGCCAAGTCACCGGCAAGCTTCGAACAGTGGTTTTCCGGCGTTCAGTTCGACGGAATCACGGACGGCATCATCAGTCTCCGCGCGAGAGATGAGTTCGTGCGTGACTGGGTGGAACGGCACTTTCTGCCAACGCTCACCGACTACCTACGCAGTCAAACGGGCTGGAGCGTGCAAGTGGCGTGGAGCGTCGGTGGCGATCTCGAGCGTCCTGTTGCGTGCGGCATCTCTGAGCCCCCCGTGCGTCCGCGCGCTCTTGTTCCGTCGAGTGTCACGAATCGGTTGGCCGGGCGCATCTACGAGGAAAGCGCGACGAAGGCCCCAACCAGTGCTAGCGCCGGTGCGGCATCCGCGCGGCCCAAGCGGCTCGATGGGCTGAATCCGAAGTACACGTTCGCGAACTTCGTCGTGGGTCCGTCGAACCAGCTTGCTCATGCAGCAGCCATCGCGGCGGCTGGTGGCGGCGGCCCACGCTATAATCCGGTTTTCGTGTGCGGGGGCACTGGCCTCGGCAAGACGCATCTCGTGCAGGCCGTTGCCCATCGGTTTCGGTCAGAGCGACCGAGCGCGCGCATCCTCTATGTGTCGGCCGAGCAGTTCGTCAACGAGTTCGTCCAGTCGCTGCAGGAAGGGCGAATGAGCGAGTTCCGCAATCGCTACCGCGGTCGATGCGATCTGCTCCTCGTCGACGACATCCAGTTCCTCGCCTCGAAGACGCAGACGCAAGAAGAGTTTTTTCACGCGTTCAACGTGCTTCACCACGCCGACAAGCAGATCGTCGTCACGAGCGACAAGTATCCTCAGCAGCTCGAGCGAATGGAGGAGCGGCTCGTCTCGCGCTTCAAGTGGGGGCTCATCGCCGACATCCAAGGCCCGGAGCTCGAGACGCGCGTGGCCATCCTCCGCAAGAAAGCCGAACTCGAACAGATCGAGCTCGAAAGCGATGTCATCCTCTTTCTCGCGCAGTCGATTCGCTCGAACGTGCGCGAGCTCGAAGGCACGCTGATCCGTCTCGCCGCGAAGTCATCGCTCCTTGGTCGATCCATCGATCTCGAGTTCGCCCGCCAGGAGCTCGCGGTCACCGTGAACCCGCGCCCGAACGAGGCAAGTGTGGACGACATTCAGCGCGTCGTCTGCCACCACTTCAAGCTCCGATCGAACGATCTGCTTTCAAAGGACCGCCACAAGAGCGTTGCCTTCGCGCGCCACGTTGCGATGTATCTTTGCAAGCAGCGCCTCAAGTGCAGCTTTCCCGAGCTCGGTCGTGCCTTTGGCAACCGCGATCACACGACCGTGATGAGCGCCGTGCGCAAGGTCTGCAACCTCCGCACGAGCGATCCAGAAGTGCGTGCGCATCTCGACGCCCTCGAACGGAAGCTCGGCACCACCGATTGACCGCTTTCGATCCGCTCCTCGGCCCGCCTTGATCTCACGTCAACTTGAAAGCGGTCTTGGTTTAAAACGAAGGGCCCGGCTTCGCGTGCTTGCGCATGAGCCTATTCGCATCGTGCAAGGGGCGGTACGCTAGGCAACGTTGCCGATGACTCGCTCAAAAAGGACATTCGCCGTTGCGACCAACTTTGCATTCCTTCTCGTGTGCGCGTCGCCCGCGTGCGCGGTTCGCCTGACGGATAAAAATTCGCCTGCAGACAACGGCGCAGTCACCGGTGCACCGGTCGACTGCTTGCAGATTACACCGGTTGGAACCGGCGCACCCGGAACCGCTGCGGCGCTGAAGCTCGTCGGCCGCTACGACATGACCGATCCAGCAGGCGCGAAGTTCGACTGGTCCGGCAACTACATCACCGCGAGCTTCAACGGAACCGAGGTGAGCGCGGGCATCGAGGTACCAGAGGGCCAGGACAACGACTTCGTGTTTACGGCGGTCGTCGACGATTTGCCGCCCATCAACTTCAGGGTCACGCCGCAACAGAAGTCGTACCTGATTGCCTCTGGTCTGCCTGCCGGCGATCACGAAGTCGTCGTCATGCGCAACAGCGAGGCGCTCAACGGCACGACGATCTACACGGGCTTCAATTTCGGAGCAGACGGCGTGCCCCTGCCCCCTACGGAGCGTCCACGACGTATCGAGTTCATTGGCGACGCCATTACGTGCGGCTATGGAATTTTGGGAACCAACGCGAGCTGCCCGGACGACATCGAGATCCGCGCAGCAACGGAAAACATCTACCTTGCTTACGGCTCGCAGACGGCGCGAACCCTCTCAGCGGACGTCGTTACAACGTGCTTCTCAGGAAAGGGCGTCGTCTTCAACTACCAAGAAAAACCGAATGATCTCGACGCAACGACGACGATCCCTCAGTACTACGAGCGGACGATCGCCACGCAGGCCGACCCGCCGTGGAGCTTCGCGGAACCGGAGCCCGATGTCGTCGTGATCAGCGCCGGAACGAGCGACTTCATGCGCGACGTAAACATGGACGGGATTGCGGATGGCATCGATCTCGATGCGTTCCACGACGGCTACCTCGCCTTCGTGAAGTCCGTGCGTTCCCGCCGGCCGAACGCGCACATTTTCATGGCGGTCTCGCCCATGTTGACCGACGAGTTTCCGCTCACCAATTCGCGCAGGGACATGCGCGACGTGCTCGGCCGCATCGCGAGTGAGATGGCGGATTCGGGCGACATGAAGGTTTACCGCATCGAGTTCGTGGAGATGGGCGACCGTTACGGGTACGGGTGCGAATATTATCCGAACCTCGACGTGCATCGCATCATGGCCAACCAGCTCGTCGGCGCCATCCGCCAGAAGACATGTTGGTAAACCGCTTTCAAGTTGACGCGAGGTCGAGGCGGGGCCGAGCAGCGGACCGGAATAGCCTTGTGTGGCTTTGAGGACCGCAGCGCAGGCCCCAACGATGAGATCGCGGCAAATCGAAAGCGGTCGCGCATGAAGTCGAGTCATGCGCGGGCAGTCGACGCAATCCGTCGCGAAGGGATCGTCCTCGTCTTTCCGATCCGGAACCGGAACGATCTTCCCTCGCTATGGCATGCGTTTCACCCGCGCAGCGAGATGCGTTGGGAGTGGGACGCCCACGGCGACGGACGCGTCGTCGAACTCTGGCATCTTCGCATGCGCCTGGCCCGCTCGAGCGACGTTGCGTACGCAAAGTGGTTCCGAGGACGCGCGACGTTCTTCTCTCTGCCCGTGCTCCACGCGCTCCTTGGATCGTTCGCGTCGGCCGATGTCATGTACGGTTTGCCGCGCGAAGCCGTCGACATCCTCGAAGTGCTTCGCGAGAGCTCGCCGCGCTCCACCAAAGAGCTGCGCGCCGAAGTCGATCTGCGCGGCAAAGCATTCGAAGGGATCTTCCATCACGCGATGAAAGCGCTCTGGTCACGACTGCTCATCGTGGGTGCGGGGGAAGTCGAAGACGGAGCCTTTCCATCGCTCGCCGTCGCTGCGACCGAGACGATGTTCGAAGATCTTTGGCTTGTACGACATGAGGTGCCACCCGCAGCACAGAAGAAGCTCGCCGAGGTTCTCGCTGCCACACCAGCGTTCGCGCGAGAACTGTCGCGATGCAAAGCGAGTATCATCGGATGATTTCATTACGCCCGCCGGGCCAACCGGATGGCCGCAAAGGCATAAACGATGAGCAGTAGGAAAAGGATGACGGAGCTCTGTCGCGTCGAAAGGCCCGCGCAAAGCGGTCCGCCAAGCAAGCTCGTCACGTGACCACGCGGGAAGATCCACGCGAGCGTGCTGCTCGACGAACCGGCGACCCAATCGAACGCGAGAAAGACTCCTCGCATCGATCCTTTGCCGATGGCCGCACCCGCTAGGAAGTACGCGGCGTACGCCGCTCCACCAAAGACACCAATGCCGAAGGATGCGGGCCCGTCGACCGCAAGTGGAGGATCGGTTGCGCCGTGCGCAAGGACGCAGATGCCAGCGGCAAGGATGCCGCAAAGAGCAGCCGACGAAACGACAGCGACCAACGCCGTTGCGAGCGCAGACCGAGCTCGGGCCGCGCCGAGAGCGACGATGCCGCGAATGGCACGGCGCAGACCCATGCCGCCAAGCGAGCCACCGACGAGCGCGTACGCAACGAGCGGCAGGACGAAGAACGCGAACGATCCGCGCATGACGTGATTGGCCGTGCTCGTTGCACCCTGGGCCTTGTCAGCGAGCGCGCTCGCAACGGCAATCGACGCCAAACCGACGACGGAGATCCACGGACGCGGCGCACGACGAAGGCGCATGATCGAGACGCGTGCGAGGACGCGAAGTTCCGTCACGATGACTCCTTCGGCGGTTCGTGCGGCGGAGGCGGAGGCGGTTTCATGCGCGGCGACGCCAGCGACGCGCACACTATCTCGATCGGCAAGACGACGGGCTCGATGACCTCGAGATCGACGCGCGTCCGCGCCGAGGCAGAAGCCACTGCCCGAGCGATCTCGAGAAGGTTCGGCCCGGCCACGACGAGCACGAAAGCTTTTTCCGTCACGGACGTCACGCCCGGTTCGTCTGCAAGGGCGCGCGCGAGATCGGAGAGTCCATCGCCTGCCACGACGACACGCAGGAACGCGCCAGCATGTCCAACGTGTGCAAGCGCCGGAGGCAGCGGCGCGAGCATACCGCGCGTGAGGAGCGAGAGTTGATCGGCGAGCTTCGTTGCGTCGCGCACCGATGCAGTCGTGATCATCATGCACGCCGATGCAGCGCGACTGCGAATGGTCATCGCCGCGCGCGCGGCCGCCTGCGCGGCGAGGCCGGAAAGGGGCTCGTCCAAGAGCAGCACGGAAGCGCTCTCCGATGTCAAGGCGAGCGCGAGAGCGACGGCCTTGGTCTCTTCGGGCGAGAGCGTGATGCTTCGTCGTTTCGCGAGCGACTCGATGCCGAGTGGTGCGAGACGCTCACTCGCCGGTCGAACCGGTTCGCTGCGAAGGACCGCGGCGAGCTCGCAGATCTCTTCGACGCGAAGAGCATCGGGCAGGATGGGATGACGCGGCACGTACGCAATGCGCGGACGCATGATGTCTGGAGAATACCCGAACACCGAGACGCGGCCCTCGGTGGCAGGCTCCACTCCTGCCGCCACGTCGACGAGAAGCGATGTGCCATCCGCCGGAGTGCCAATCACCACGAAGGCGCCGTGCCCCCAACAAGTTAGATTCACCTTACGCAGCATTGCGGGCGGCTTGCCGCGTGCGTGGCGGCCGCGCGCCGAGACTGCGGCGAAGGCGATCATTCGCCGATCTCCGGCCGCGTGACCAAGATCGCGTCGCGCCGGACGAGCGCCGTCGCGAACGCACCGTACGTCGCAAGCGCGACGAGCGCGCGCAGCGCTCGGGATATGTCGATATGGCCGGGCAAAAGGGCGGCGCGCAGCGTGCTGAGCGCCGCTGGGATGGCGGCCACCTCCGCGATGTCTTCCGAGAGTATGCTCGCGAACGCAAGCACGAGAACCTCGGGAAGCAGCACCACCGTCACTAGAAACATGTACCCGCCGATGCGTGAGCGTGCACCGAGTGCGGCGAATGCGACGGGGGCCATCACACCCGCGAAGGCGATGGCATATGCAATGGCCGCAAGCGTCGTCTGCATCGTGCGCGTCGCGACGGCGCCGCGCGCCAGGATCGCGAAGAGGCCACACACGAGCGTTCCGCCACCGGCGACGATCGCGAGAAGCGCCGCAAGCCCGCCGATGCGCGCGACGAGGTAGCCGCGCAGCGACGCAGATCGCGCCGTGAGCAGATCGCGCACACCGCTGTCACGATCCTTGCGCAATACACGCGTCGCGACCGCGAACGCGAGCAGAAAACCGCCGCCCCACGCGAGCGCGCTCGAAGCGAGGATCGGTAGATCGTAGACGGGCGCCGATCGACTGCGTGCTGCGAGCACGAAAGCGAAGACAGACATGCTCGCCACCGTGAAGAATGCGAGGACGAGCGCGAGGACCGCCACGAATCCCCGGCGCGAGAGTCTTACGCCGAGCGCGAGCAGCGCAACGAAACGCGCGCCTCGTCGTCCGGGCCGGAGAACTTGGTCGGCTTCGACCATCTTCTCGAAAAGACCACAGCTTCGTGCCTTCCGCCAAGAGTGCTACGTGTGGGCCATGTCCGCCGGACAACCGGAGGCAACGCGCACGCGCACGGGGCTCGCGTGGCGGCGCGCAGTCGTTCTGTCTTTGCCTGTTTTGTACATTGCTGGTTCCGCGGCGCGAGCGGGCGAGGCACATGCCGCATGGCTCGCTGTCACGCTCGGTCTCGGTGTCGCCGTCGTGGGCGCCATCGTTCCGGGGAGCGATCCGCCGCCCGTTGCGCGCGCTCGGCTATGGACGGCGGGAACTCTCGCCGTCGCGCTCGCTACCGCGGGACTGTTCGTGCGCCCGTGGGCCGTGCTCTTGCGTGATGTTGCTTCGCTCGGTGCGGGGCTCTTCGCGATTCGCGCGCTCTTCACCATGGAACCGGATCCGGGACTCGCCCCGCGCGCCACCGAAGCCACGGCCCCGCGCGGCTTCGGCCTTCGTGAGCTCGAGCGATATGCACTCGTTTCGGTCGCCGTGGCTTGGGGATCGGCCGCTTTCGTCGACGCGCTCGCAGTCTTTCATGTTGGTTCCTCCCCCATGGCTCCCTTCGCAGCGACGACCAGCGGGATCGTCGCGCTCGCATCGATGGGCACGACTTCGCTTCTCGTCGCCGGTGCACGAAGATTCGAACTCGGCCCGCCACCGCGCGCCTTGGCGTGCGCGGCAGTCTCCGCGGCGGGTCTTCTGGGCGGCACCACGCTCGCTCTCGTCAGTCCCGTTCGCGTTGATGCGTCGATCGCGCTCGGCGCCGCAGCCGTCGCGGCTGCATTCGTCGCCGTCGCACAGGCAAACGATCCTCTGAGGCTCGCGCGCTGTGGCCGGCGCGCCATCGCGCTCATCGTATTCGGCGGCCCGCTCGTGGCCGTTGCCGCGATCGCTGCGAGAGCTTCGAGCCACCAAAGTTCGGGCCTCGTCGTGCTCTTTTTGGCACTCGGCGCGCTCCTCGTCGGGGTCTCGTCGCCCCGGCTCGAGAGACTCTTCTTGCCTGTCAAAGGCGCTCTCGTCGGCGCCCTCGAGCGGTCGCGGCACATCGCGCACGACCGCGATGCGCGCGCGGCCATCGCCGAGATACTCCTCACGCTGCGCGACGCCTCCGGCTACGTAGCTCGTGCCGATCACCCCGCTGTCTCGGCCGAACTCTGGATGTTGCATCCTGCACGCGTCTACATGGTCGACGCCGCGAGCTACTTGCACGAGCACGACGCCGAATTGCCTCCGTACTTGCTCGACGTCGCCAAGAACGAACCCAACTTCACCGTCCGCGTAGACGTCCTTCGGGCACTCGAAGTCCGACGCGCCGACCTACGCCCGCTGCTTCGCTGGCTCGAAAGCCGCGGCGCGCTCTTCGCAACGCTCATCGCGGAAGAAGAAGAGGCGGAAGGCGTGCTTCTCGTGCCCGCCGGGACGCGCGCCGTGCCGCTCGTCATCGACGAGATCCATCGCGCAAAGCTCCTCGCCGACACCTTCGTCGCGATCTGCCAGGCGCGCAACGCGCAAGCACGGCACCTCGCCCGCGAGCGCGAACTCGTGGCGCGCGTCGAAGCGCTCGAAGACGACAACGCGCGCCTCCGCTACGCCGCGGAGCTCAACGCCGGTCGCAACGAGCTCGCCTCAGCGCATCTTGCGCGGCCCGCCGCCGTCGGCATTTACTCGGCTGCCTCGCGCATGGCGTACGACGCGATCGAGCAACGGCTTGCACGAGATGCACCGGTCGTCGTGGTTGCGCGTGCGGGAGTGGATCCCGTACCAACCCTGGCGCGCGCGTACCTCGCCGGGCCGCGCAAAAACTCTCCGCTCGTCGTCGCCGACGGCACCTCGTCGAGCGAACACGACCGGTCGCACTGGGGCGACGCGCGTACCTCCCCGCTGGCGCTCGCGAACGGCGGCCTGCTCGTGCTCGCGGATGGCGCAGCGCTTCCGCATGAAGTGCAAGCCTTCATTGCGCGTGCGCTGACAGCGCGACGTGCACCATGGGACGCGTCTCTCGACATTGCCATCGCCCTCACGACCGCAACCGCGCCCGAGCATCTCGTTGATGAGGGACGCCTCGCGCCGGAACTCTTCCGCCTCTTCGAAAGTGCACCAACCATCACGCTTCCCGGACTTCACGAGCGGTCCGAAGATCTCTTTTCGATCGTCGCCGACAGGCTCGCACGCGAGGGACTGCGCGTGCGCGGCCGACCCATCGGCATCGAAGCGGCTGCGTTCGCGCGTCTCGTGGAATATCCCTTCGACGGTGGTGACGCAGAGCTCACCGCCATCGTCACGCGTCTGGTCGCACACGTCGACGGTGACGTGGTGCGCGCCGCTGATATCGATATTTTGGGACTTCGTAATTCCCCTGCTCAATCGAACTCCCTTGCTCAATCGAACTTGGGGTGACGAGTCAGCCTGCGGGCGGAGGGAATGCTTCGCGATATTCGCGCATAGCCTCCACTTCGTCCGCTGCGTTTGAAAAGCCAGTAGCTTTGCGGAAAGCACTGTCGTCCACAATCACCGGATACTTGATGTGCTCGAGTGCCCCTGCCGGGAGCTTCGGCAGACCGAAGCGCCCGAGCGCCGCGTTGAGCAGAAACTCGGGCAGCGGCACGTTCGTTCGACCCGTTTCGCGGATGACGAGCGAGATCGGCACCGGTGGCGGCCCCGCGACGTTGAAGACGCCTCGCGGGCGCTTGTCCAGGGCGAGCATGAGCGCCGAAACAACGTCTTTTTCATGCATGAATTGAAAGAGTGGATCGTAACCGAGAATGGTCGGCACGCGCGCACCGCGGAGGAATGTGGCGAGCGTTCCATGACCCGTTGGGCCAAGCGTATAGACGAGCCGCAAGACGCTCGTGACGAAACTCGAATAACGCCAGAGTGCGGAGCCGGCGTAGAGATCGGCAGCGACGAGATCGGCGAGCTCGGGGAAGTGCGACAGCCCCATGGGCGGCTCGTCCTCGGTGTGAAAGAGCGGCGAATCGGGCGCGGCGCCGTAGTACGTGTGCCGGCCGTAGAACACGACGTGCTCGACGCCGTAGGCGTGCGAATGCTCGAAGACGGCGCGCGTTCCACCGAGATTGATGCGATAGCGATCTTCGCTCTGCACGATGAGATGCGTGACCGTTGCCATGTGAATCACGGCGTCGGGCCTCACGCGCCGGAAGACGTCTTCGGCGGCGCGTTTGCGAATGTCGACTTCGTGCATCTCGACACCCTCGGGCGCCTCGCGGAAGGGCCGGCGGTCCATGCCGATCACGTCGTGACCTGCGGCAAGGAGTTCGTCCGCGAGAAGCCTGCCGAGCCGGCCACTGATACCGGGAACGAGCACCTTCACGGTTCGCCTCGGCGGCGTCTGCGACCGCGCTCGATGAGCCCGGAGATACGCTCTCTGACTTGTTCGACATAGCCGTGGACGACTTCGTCGTCTTCCGATCCATCGCCCTCGAAATGCATCGGCGCCGAGTAGCAGATCTCGAGCTTCGCGGGGATTGGCACCGCGAGCCCCCACGGTGTCACGGGAATGTACGGCACTCCGAGGACGCGGCCGAGGGAGTAGGCATTGGCGATGGTGGGCAGAGCCTCGCCACCGCCGAGAAATGCGAGGGGCACGATGGGCGTCTTCATCCTCATGGCGAGACGCATGAAGCCAGAGCCAAAGCCAACGAGCGAATAACGTTCTTTATAAAGTTTCGCCGTCCCTCGCGCGCCCTCCGGAAAAACCATGAGCAACCTATCGTCGGCGAGCAGGCGCTCAGCGTGCTCCGGGAGGCCCGTGAGGTGCCCTAACCGGTTGGTGATCTGCGAGGCAAAAGGCAACTTGTTAAGGAATTTTTCTGCCATGCCCTGCGCAAGCCGCGGCGGATTCATTTCAAAGAATTGACTCGCAATCACCATGGCGCCGTCAATGGCAAATCCTCCGGAATGATTGCCAATGAGCATGGCGCGCCCGTGCGCAGGTACGTTCTCGATGCCCTGCGACTCCACGGAGAAGTAATGGCGGAAAAAGAATTTCAGCCCCTGAAAGAAGGGGCCCAGATACGCCTTCGAAATGCCGTACGGGTCCACCCCGAACTCATTGAACGGGATCTCGAGACGATCGAGACGATCGCGTACGTCGGCGTCCACCGGAAAACGAAGCTCTGAAAAGTGCACTCGCTCTTCATACCGGATCGGAGTGGTGCGAGTTCGAACCATTGACAGGATTGAGGCAAGCACGTCAAAACGCGACGCAATGAAGCACGCTCATCTCCGTCGGATCCTGCCCTTGTCCACGGTTCTGTCGGTCGCCCTCGTAGCTGCCGCATGCGCAAAAAAAACCGAGGTGCATGGAGAGGCGCCATCCGCCCCTCTGACGACACTTCCGGCCGCAACGTTCGCCAAGATCCCGCGCGCCGATTTCAACCGGCTTGCCGTGGAGCTCGCTTTGCCCATCTTTTGGACCGAAGACAAGAACGAGAACGGCACTCTCGATCCCGACGAGCTCGCGGTTTATTGGGGCATGGTCCCCGGTGCAACGCTCGCTGAATACGTCGATCGGAAGGACTTCACACCGAAATTCAAAGATGCCTACGACCTCCTTGCTCAGCGCAAGACGGGCGACGAGCTTCATGCGACGGGCGGCGCGAACTCGAGGATCGCCGCGATTGTCAAAGAGCTCGCGCAAGGCCGGATCACCCTTGTCGCAACGGATTTGTCGACGGTGAGCGAAGAGGAAAAGCGCTTCGTCTCGCACATCATGAAAGCGGCGGATCTCATCGAGAAACTCTATGCAAGGCAGAAGGGCGTGAGCGAGCTCGCGATGCAACTCAAGGAGAGTAGCGACCCTGAGAGCCGTGCCTTGTTCTTTCGCAATCAGGGTCCGGATTGCGTTGCTCCGCTGACGCAGGACAATCCGTATTGCTCCGCCATTCCGAATCTTCCGAAGGCGAAGCGCTCGGGTCTTTACCCGAAGGAGATGCTCTCCAATCCAAAGTTCTGCGAGATCCTCAGCAAGAAGGAGGAGGGCAAAAAAGAGAAGACTCTCATGAGTCCGTTCACCGTCGTCACCGGCGAGAGTTCTGCGCCAGCGGCCGTGCCCTATCACGAGTTCTACAAGGACGACGTGAACGCGATCGCAGATCAGCTCAAAGCTGCCGCGGATGCACTCGGCACGAAAGAGCCTGCGCTCAGGGCATATCTGCTCGCGGACGCGCAGTCCTTCACCAAGGACGAGTGGTGGCCGGCCGACGAGGCATGGGCGAAAATGGACGCGAACAATTCGAAGTATTATCTGCGCATTGCCCCCGACGAGGTTTACGCAGAGCCGTGCAGCACGAAGGCTCTTTTTCACGTGAGCTTCGGGCTCATCAACCAAGGCTCGCTCAAGTGGCAGAGGAAGCTCGATCCGCTCAAAGGCAAAATGGAAAAAGCCATCGCCGGGTTGGCGGGAGCTCCCTACGTCGCGCGCAACGTCAGTTTCAAGCTGCCAGACTTTGTCGACATCGTGATCAACGCGGGCGATTCCCGTCCGCCATCAGGCGCGACCATCGGTCAATCGCTCCCGAACTTCGGCCCCGTCGCGAATGAAGGTCGCGGGCGCACCGTCGCCATGACGAACTTCTACAAGGACCCCGACAGCATCGCGACACTCCGCGAGACAACCAACTCGCTTTTTTGCAGAGAGGCGATGGCGAAGTACACGAGCGACCAAGAACCTCAACTCATGAGCACGGTCCTGCACGAGGCCACGCACAACCTTGGTCCGTCGCACCAATATATGGTCAACGGCAAGATCGATCGCGAGGCTTTCGGCGGTCCGCTCGCCAGCACGCTCGAGGAACTCAAGGCGCAAACGGGAGCTTTGTTTCTGACCGATTGGCTCGCGGAAAATAAGGAAATAACCCGCGACGACGCCGACAAGGCGCACGTACGCGACATCGTCTGGGCTTTCGGCCACATCTCGCGCGGGATGTACGACGACAACGAGCACCCGAAGAACTACAGCCAGCTTGCCGCCATTCAATTCGGCTGGCTCATGGATCGTGGCGTCGCTCTTTGGCACGCCGACGAAGTTGCAGCGAACGGTCGAGACAAGGGCTGCTTCGAAATTGTGCTCGACAAATTCCCAGAAGCGGCCAAGTCGCTCATGATCGAAGTTCTAGGGATCAAGGCACGAGGCGACAGGACGCGCGCGGAGAAGTTGATCAAGGACTACGTGGACGTCGCGGCTGCGAGCGACAAGAAGAAAATCCACGGCATCATCACCGAGCGCGTCTTGCGCGCTCCGAAAGCGAGCTTCGTCTATTCCGTGAAACTCTAGTAGGACCTGTTCGTGCCGCGCGTTCCGTTTCCCCCCATCGAGCCGCCCCCGACTCGAGTAAAATTCCCCAATCCCGATCACCTGCCGAGCTCGTGGGACGTGGTCGCCGAAGGCTGCGATTTCAGCCCGGGAACACTCTTGCTCGCGTACCGGAGCGGCATCTTCCCGTGGCCGCAAGGTCACGCGCGCGACGTCTTATGGGTCTCACCAAACCCGCGCGAGATCTTTCCGCTCGAAAAACCACCTCACTGGTCACGCAGCTTGCGGCGCACCCTCCGCAAGCACCCGTACGAGGTGACGCTCGACGAAGACTTCATGAGCGTCATGCGCATGTGTGGCGAGACGCGCGCGGACGATACGTGGATCATCCCCGAGCTCATCGAAGGCTACGCGCACCTCCACGCGCTCGGCTGGGCCCATAGCGTTGAGGTCTGGGAGAAGACACCGGGCGGCCGCGAGCTCGTGGGCGGGATCTACGGTGTGTCGGTGGGCAGCGCGTTCGCGGGGGAGTCCATGTTTCACACGCGCACGGACACTTCGAAGATTGCGTTCGCAACTCTCGTCAGCGCACTGCGGGATGCAGGGTACACGCTTTTTGACGCGCAGATCTGGACCTCGCACCTCGCCTCCCTCGGGTGCATCGAAACGACTCGAGACGTCTACCTCGCACAGCTCGCCGACGCGCTCACTCACACGCCGAAACTTCTTCTCCGTTGAGCTCGATCAGGCCTGTTTTTCGAGGTAAAGCCGGCAACTCGGTGCTTGCTTGCTTACCATCCTTCGTTCTCTTAAACACACTCTACGGGCCGAAAGCGGCATGTCGCCACGTTCCTCGCCTGTACGACAAGCGCCGACTTTGGCCGATTTTCGCGGAACGTGGCAAGCTTGTCAACGCCCACTGAGAAGCATGCTGGCTTTCGAAGGAAGCTTCGGAAGATCGGATGCGTTTTTCGTACGTGCTTTAGCCAATTGAATGTTCTTATTCGCGCCCGACTGCAAAGCGTGGTTGGCAGCCGGTGCGGTGACTCCAAAGGTTCCACGCGAAGCCGAGCGTACCCTTGAAGAAATCCTCCTCTTCTCTGTCCATTGCCCCCATGCCGAAAACGCCCGCTTCTCCGTCGCCCGAGGCCGAAGAAGCAGTCGACATGTATTTCCGAAAGATGGCGCAGGTGTCTTTGCTCACTCGCGAGGGAGAGGTGGAGCTCGCCAAGCAGATTGAGCAAGGCGAGCGAAGGATCATCGAAGCCATCATTGACTCCGCATTCGCGGCGGCCGAACTCGACCACATCAGTCGCATGCTCTACAAGGGCCGCTTCAAAGTCCGTGACGTCATGCGCAACGTCGACGACGAGGACGCCTTCGACGAAGCCACCATGCTGAAAATCGTGCGCTTGCTCGAACGTCCCCTGAAGGAGCTGCACGCGCCGAAAACCGGCAAAGGCGAAGCTTCTCCAAAGACCAAAACGAAGAGCGGCAAAAAGACAAAGGCGGAGCTCGCGCGCGACGAGATCATCCGAGAGCTCGAAGAGCTGCGCCTCGATCGCTCGATGATCGATCGCGTGGAGAAGAAGCTCCGCGTCATTGCGCGCGAGATGCCCACCGCAACCACCAGGAAGACGACGGCGGTCGCCATTTCCGAGATCACGGCGGGTCGCCGCGTCGCCGATCGCGCGAAGTCGGCGCTCGTCGAAGCAAACTTGCGTCTCGTCGTGTCGCTCGCGAAAAAGCACGTCAACCGCGGGCTTCAGCTCCTCGATCTCATTCAAGAGGGCAACATCGGATTGATGCGCGCCGTGGACAAGTTCGACTACAAGCGCGGATACAAGTTTTCGACCTACGCAACCTGGTGGGTTCGTCAATCGATCTCGCGCGCCATCGCCGATCAGGGCCGCACCATCCGCGTCCCCGTACACATGTACGAAAGCCTTCAGAAGCTTACGCGGACGAGCCGTTCGCTCCTGCAAGAGTACGGTCGCGAGCCAACGCCCGAAGAGTTGGCAGATTCAACGGGCATCCCAGTGGAGAAGGTGCGCGCCGTCATGAAAATCGCGCGCGAGCCGATCAGCCTCGAGACGCCTGTTGGGAGTGACGGCGAATCGCACGTTGGCGAGTTCATCCCGGACGAATCCGGTCTGCCGCCCGACGAAGCCTACGCGCAGATGCGCTTCAACGACCAGACGCGTCAGCTTCTCAAAACGCTCTCCCCGCGCGAGGAAAAGATCCTGCGCATGCGTTTTGGAATCGACGAAGCGCGTGATCACACGCTCGAAGAAGTGGGCGAGAGCTTCTCGCTCACACGCGAACGAATCCGGCAGATTGAGACGAAGGCTCTGCGGAAACTCCGCCTCCCGTCGCAACACCGCAAGATGAAGACGTACATCAGCGGCTGACCGCGGTTACTCGGGAAGCCCATCGAGTAGATCTCGAACGGCACCCCAGGTGTCAGCTTGGGCGGCATCGTTTGGTTTGCCGTAAAGGAATTCGGCCGCGCGCAATGGACCGACGTGGCGCGCTGATTCGAAATCATCCATTAGGTAGCGTCTGGCCTCCAAGACCTCGGGGGCCTTTGCAAAAGGCTTCAGTCGAGCCGCCACGGTGGCTGGTCCCTCCCCGAAGTTCCGCAGAACATAGCCGAGATCGTACGCATCCTTGTTCTCGCCGCGAATATGGAATGCAAGCGCCTTCATGATCACAAATGCACCGGCTCCGCACACCCTCACTTTGCGCCGCGCATGCTCCGCCCGAATCGTTAGACCGTCCAACGTGACCTTCACGCAGTCGAGAAACGCAAGCCGAAGTCCTGGTGCGATGATCGCTGCGAAGTCGTTCTCGATATCGCGCAGTTGACCTGCCTGATCGCTATCCGTGCTCGGCGGGATCAGAAAATCGAGCGTGACCTTCGGTGGGCCGTCGATCTTCCAGCGCTGTCGCGTGATGTTGCCGTTGTCATTCGTATCCGGCCCAAACCCTGCTGCGCGAAGTCGCTCCGTCAATTTTGCGTATCGCTCGTTGTCGAGCGATTGCGACCTGCATCCCAATATCGAGGTCGAGCGTCCCCACGTGCTTCTCGACGCCATCTTGCGATTGGTCGATGAGCAATGTTGGCACGAGCCCGCCCACGATCACGAGTTCGTCGAGAAGATCTCCGACCTTCGTTGCGAGATACAAACAAGCCGCGCGCACGTTGGCCACCTGGTTGCTGGCATAACCAGCCGCTGTCGTTGGTTTCGGCATCACGATCTCCACTTTAGAAGGCGGGACCTAAGCTCGGTTGCAGCTTCACGCGCTCGCTCGGGGTGCCCGAGAAGATCAACGTAGGTTTGCACGGGATGCACGCACGCAATACCCTCGACTTCCTTCGACCCATCAAAAACCCCCTCCTCATTGGGAACCACGAGCCAGGCGTTGGCTCCCTCCGGTTCTTCTCGAAAGCCAGCCTCCTTAAGGAGCAGGGCATCAGGCTTCGAGACGACGAAAAGGGTCACAATCCGAAAGCCCGCAAACGCCGTTTGAAGCCATGCCGCTGCCAATCCGGTTGCAGCGTGGCGGAGTTTGTTTCTCTGAAAAACCTTCGCCAGTCTTCTCAGCAGATCCTCACTGCTACGCGCGGTCACGTGACCACGCACGATCGAGTGCTTCTCGAAGGAATAGATCTCGGCCCAAGCGTCGAGCATCAAGTCAGGATCACGGACCCGGATTGCCCCCACCCTGTCACGCTCGATCAATGCATCGTGTTCGAGGCGGCGCACGATCTTGCTAGTAAAACCGTCATCGAGCCCAACTTCACGTGCGAGTTCTTGCTGGCGAAACCAACGGCGAGGTTCGATCAGCAAGTGACGAGCGATACGCGCACTCTTGGGCGCGAAAGCCGACGAGGGGCGGCCACGCCGTACGAACTTGTTTGGCTTGCCCTCGATGAGGATGCGCAGCCCTGGCGCCACGATGTCGGCGTTCCCCGAAAGGTCGAACCAGCAAACGCCTGCATCCGCACAGAGACGCCTGCCCGCTTCGCCCATGAACAAGGTGGCGACCACCGGTATGGCATGATGGCCCATTGCCGTCGCGTATGCCTTCATCTGTTTGGCTGCAGCACCAACGCTTGCAGCGTTGAAGATCGCCTTCACCTCGACGAGTAAGCGAGTCTTGCCCAGATCCACCTCGAAGTCGGGGCCGCCCTTTGCTTTAGAAGTGACCCGGAAACGGGGGTTGTCGAGCCACGAGGTGAGCAGACGACGAGCTTCGTCTTCAAGCTGGTGTTCGCGCGTCACCTGACTATATTATCCATCCTGAACGATGGTTCAACCTAACTTATTTAGGCAGGAATCTTGTGGAAACTGGCGCGGCAAGCCCAAAGGGAGACACTGCGCAGATGGGGCCACCTAAATGAAGTAGTCGGGAAAGAGATCTTCGTCCTTCATGCCGGGGGTGACGGCGTAGTGCGATAAATCGGATATGCCGGCGCTCCGCAGAACGTCTTCGTCAATCATGAAGTGCCCGGTGAACTCGGAGGACTTCCTCGTGAGGATGGTGTGCGCTGCATCGGCCATGATCTCGGGCTTGCGACAACCGCGGATAGCCGCATCGCCTCCGAGCAAGTTCTGAACGGCGGCAGTGGCGATCGCCGTGCGCGGCCAGAGTGCATTGACGGCGATGCCTTTGGACTTGAGTTCGTCGGCCATCCCGAGCACGCACATGCTCATGCCAAACTTGGCCATGGTGTAGGCGACGTGAGGGGAAAACCAGCGCGCCTCCATATTCAGCGGCGGAGATATATTCAAAATGTGCGGATTGTCTGAATTCGACAAATAAGGAATGCATGCTTGCGAACACGCGAACGTGCCGCGCACGTTGACGCCGTGCATAAGGTCGAAACGCTTCATTGGCGTTTCAAGAGTGCCGGTAAGGCTGATGGCGCTCGCGTTGTTCACGAGGATGTCGATGCCGCCGAAGGTGGACACCGCATTCTCTACGGCGGCGTGAATCTGATCCTCCATCCGCACGTCGACGATGCACGCGAGGGCTTTGCCGCCAGCAGCCTCGATCTCCTCTTTCGCGCTGAAAATGGTGCCGGGGAGCTTTGGATTCGGCTCCGCGGTCTTCGCAGCGATGACGACGTTCGCGCCATCTCGAGCGGCGCGAAGCGCGATGGCTTTGCCGATACCGCGACTCGCGCCAGTGATGAAGAGCGTCTTGCCTTCGAGCGTCGTCATGCGTTCATTCTCCTTCGTGCGAATGTGGCGTCAGCGTCGACGCTTGCGGAATGCGATGACGCCTCCCATGGGCTCGGGTTCGGGATCGAGCGGCGGCAACGCGAGCACGAGCCGTTCGATGCGCGCCAGAGACTCGTGTGCTGCGCGCTCCGCGCGAAGCTCGTCGAAGGGTGCGTCGAAGACGAGGCAGAGCAGGTAGATGGCCGAAAATGAGAGCACGAGATAATAGGGGCCCTCTGCCTCCGCTCGGCGGAAATGACGCCCCTTGTGGAGTTGATCGAGCTCCGACAAACCGCGAATCGCCCCGAGCGTATGGTTCGTGAGCGCGAGGTGCTCGGGCGCGAACTCGCTCTGCACGTGCGGGCGCGCGTGCACCGACGCAGAGGCCCAGATCACCGGCGAATCGACATCGATCACGACGACGTCGTTCGCGCGCGCGCGTGCCGCAAGAGCCTGCAATTCTTCGTGCAACGCAAACGTGATCGGAGGACGTGATCGAGCGCGCTCGCGCGGCGCGTCTTCGAGCGCATCGACGAACGTGTTTGCAAGCATCGTCATCCTTCGCATCACGACTTCGGTGTCGATCGGCGGCTCTGCGAAGGTCGCAATGACATGGCGAGCATCGGGCAGACGAACGACGACGATGTTTGGTGCAGCCGGCGGCAGCTCGGCCGGCGCGAGCAAGCGGATATCGTCCGCCTGAAGTTCGCGTTTGGCCAACGCGACAAAGCGCTCGAACACCGAATCTTCATCCATGGAAGATGCAAGAGATATCACGGCCCCCTACGGGACGCGATGACCTCACAGCACGCTGCGTGCCTGCGTCACGTTATCTCGTTCGGCGCCCGGGACACGACGACGGTTCCGTCGTTCCCCTCCTCTTCGACGACGACCGACTCCCCTTCCCGGATCGCCTCGTTTGCCGACGCGACGAAATCTTGCGCGCTCCCCTTGATCTCGACGCGGATCCTACCATGCACCCCCTTTTCGATAGGAACGAGAACCCGGCCAACACGACCGACGGTGTCCGCCGAGGTGGCGTGGCTGCTCGGGCTCGAGCTGCGAAGCCAGCGAAGCAACACCGTGGTCGCGAGCCCTGAGGCCACGCCCATGATCGTTGCGAGTACGCCCGTCGTTATCGGACTCGTGAGCTGGAGAAGGGTGAGCGCCGTTCCCACGAACCCGAACGCGAGCAATCCGAAGGACCAGAACCGCACGCTCACGAGGAGCGACCACGAGCTCGTGCCATGTAGATCATGACTGCCATCGTGATCCGCACCGTGGGTGAGCTGGACGACGAAAATGCCGACCGAAGCGAGGAGCAGGCAGAGATAGGCCGCGAGCATGGAGGAAGCATAAACCCCTTTCGATGCCACCAATGGATGTTGTCATCATGCAACTTTTTGGTTGCCTGATGGGAGTGGTCTCACCGGTGCGCCTCGCCTCCTTTGCCATGGTACGAATGAGCCCCCTTGCGCGACAGCACCACGACCCGAAAGACTCCTTCGATAAATGTGCTGCGATGGATGGATGCAACGAATGGGTGTGGTCCTCGTCATCCTTGGCGTCACGGCCCAAGCCGTGGTGGATGGGGCTTATTAATATCTTCGTCACACCGTTCTCTGTATCTTCGTCGCATGACTCCGACAATGTCAGCAATCGATCCGTCGATCATAGCTCCCGAGACATTTGCGACGGTGGTTGGTCTCGCATTCGGCGCGATCTTCTTGTTCATCGTGATCGCGGCCGTGAGCAAGAACCTCCTCTTCATCTGCGCACCGAACGAGATCCTCGTTTTCTCGGGCCGCAAGCGACGCCTCGCGGACGGAACCGTCTTGGGTTTCAAAGTGATTCACGGAGGTCGTGCGTTCCGCATCCCGCTGCTCGAGACGGTGGCGCGGATGGACGTGCGCCTCTACGGGATTGAACTCACGGTGTCGAACGCGTTCTCGAAGGGAGGCATCCCGCTCAATGTCCACGCGATCGCGAACGTCAAAGTGTCGACCGATCGGCGTTTCGTTCATCACGCCGTCGAGCGCTTTCTCGGTGTGCCGCCCGCACAGATCCTCACGGTTGCGCGACAGACCCTCGAGGGTGTCCTGCGCGAGGTCCTGAGCCAGCTCACCCCCGAGGAGGTGAACCAGGATCGCCTCAAGTTCGCCCAGACGCTGATGAACAACACGAAAGACGACTTCGACAAGTTGGGGCTCGAGCTCGACGTGCTCAAAATCCAGAACGTGTCCGACGATCAGAAGTACCTCGCCAACTTGGGGCGCGGCCAGATCGCGAACATGCTGCGCGACGCCGAGAACGCGGAGAACGCAGCGGCGCAAGAGCAGGCGCAGGCGCAGGCGCAGGCACGCCAGCTCGCCGAGTCGGCGGCCCAGCAGGCCGAGGCGCAGGTGCTACAGAAACAGAACGCGTTCCGTGCCGAGATCGCCAAGCTCGAGGCGCAAGCGAAATCGATCGAGAACGAGGCCGAGATCGCCGCCCAGACAGCGCAGGCGACAGCGGAGCAGGATCTTCAGGCGCTGCGCGCCGAGCTCGCGAAACTGACTCTTCACGTCGACGCCGTGCTTCCGGCGGAAGCCAATGCGCGCGCGAGTGCAGCCCGAGCCCGTGGCGAAGCTGCTCCCACGATCGAGAACGGCAAAGCGGCGGCGGAGGCACTGAGTCTCGTTGCGAACGAATGGACGAACGCCGGAGCCGCTGGCCGTGACGTCTACGTTCTCCAACAGCTCGACACGATCGTTGCAGCAGCGATCCAGCGCGTCCGCGATCTCCGTATCGACGCGCTGGAGGTGGTCGACGGCGGCGACGCCGAGAGCGTCGCATCGGTCCTCGCGATGTTTCCGCGCAGCGTGACACGTGTCCTCGAAGAGATCAGCGGGGCGATCGGTGTCGACGTTCGCTCCCTCGTCGCGGCACGCGCGCCGATCGACCGCGGAGGCGTACGCCCGACAATGCGTCCTGCCAGCCCTGATTCGAACAAGGAGGCAACATGATCCCCATCGTCTCGGTCCTCGCCGTCACAATCGTCATCGTCGCGGGTGTGCTGGCGCTCACGCTACGCCGCCTCCTCTATGTCAGCGCACCGAACGAGGCCCTCGTCTTCTCGGGCGGAAGGCGCAAGGTCGGCGATCGGGAAATCGGCTATCGCTTGATCCGAGGTGGCCGCGGGCTCCGCACCCCTCTTCTCGAGAGCGTCCAGCGCGTCGATCTGACGACGTTCGCGATCGAGGTATCCGTCAAGAATGCGTATTCACGAGGCGGAATCCCGCTCAATATCGTCGGGGCGGTCAACTTCAAGGTCGCCGGCGATCAACCGCTGATCGACAACGCGATCGAGCGGTTCTTGGGCCGCGACCGCGCCGCGATCATGGGGATCGTGAAGGAGACGCTCGAGGGCAACTTGCGCGGCGTCCTCGCCCAGCTCACGCCCGAGGAGGTCAACGAGGACAAGACCCGGTTCGCGCAAATCCTCATCGAAGAGGCCGAACACGACATGAACCGCATGGGCCTCGTGCTCGACACGCTCAAGATCCAGAACGTCTCGGACGACGTCGGATACCTGAATTCGATCGGCCGCATCCGCGGCGCGGTCGTACGCAGGAACGCGGCAATCGCCGAAGCGAATGCTCAGTCGCAGGCCGCCGTGCAGAAGGCGACCAACACGATGAACGCGAACCTCGCGAAGATCGACGCCGATCTCGAGATCACGCGCCAGAAGTACAAAAAGCGCATCGTCGACGCGCAATCGAAACGAACGGCGATGATCGCCGAAGCGCAAGGGCAGGTGCTCTCCGCGATCGCTGCTGCGAAAGCGGAGTCGGATCGACAGCGCGCGCGGGCGCTCCAGGTCGAGCGCCAGCTCGACGCCGAGGTCGTCCAACCCGCAGAAGCGCAGCGCAAGGCAGCGGAGGAGCAGGCGCGCGGTCAGGCCGCGCGCATTCTCGAGCAAGGCCGCGCGCAGGCAGAAGCCCTCAAGGCGATGGTTGAACAATACAAGAAAGCCGGCGCGTCGGCCCGCGAGATGCTCGCGTTGCAGAAGCTCCTTCCACTCGTGGCGGCGATCAGCGGCGCCGGGCAGAAGACGACGATCGGCAAGGTCTCGGTCCTGCCCGCTTCCGGAGACAGTGATTGGGCGCGCAAAGCGATCGCCACGAGCGAACAAATTCGCGTCGCAACCGGTGTCGACCTCGCCGCCGTGACGCGGACGTTGGGCACCAAGAAGGCGGGCGTGTAACGTCCATTCGATCGATGGCATCCCGACGCGTTGCGCATCCGTGTGTGCCGTCGATCCTTCTCGTTCTTGCATCCTACACGTATCGGTTGCCGCCGCTGCTCAACGCGCGCTCGACCAACTCGGACGCGGCTGTCGTCGGGCTGCAGGCGACGCACATCCTGCGAGGCGAGTTCGCGCCGTTCTTGTGGGGTAGCGGCTACCAAACAGCAGCGGACTCGTTCGTCGCAGCGGCATGGTTCGCGGTGCTCGGCCCATCGCCGCTCGCGCTGATGCTCTCAGCGCTCTCGCTCCACGTTCTTTCGACGTGGCTCGTGTTCGCAACGCTCCGTCGCCACCTCGCGCCTTGGGTAGCGCTGCTCGTGACGATGCCGCTCATCGTTGCGCCAAGCTCGGTGCATAGTTACGCGCTCTATCCGCCGCGGCAGGCATCGCTCACGCTTGCTATCGCAGCGTTTTGGGCCATCAACGCCGCGGCGCTCACGACCACCGAGCGGCGCGTGCGCCTCTGGCTCGCCGCAGGCGGATTCTTCGCAACACTCGCGGTGTCGGCCGATCCGTATCCTTTGCTCCTTCTGCCCATCGCCGGTCTCTTCGCGCTCTTCATCGCGTGGCGCACCGTACCCCGCACGCGCGTCATCCGCACGATCGGCTTCGCTGCGGGCGCATCGATCGGGCTCGTGCCGTTCTACGTTCTGCATCGCCTCGCCGGCTCGAAGAGCGGCCCCATGACGTTCACCACGTCGATGCTCGATCATCACTTTCGGCTCTTGTGGAACGAGTGCCTCCCATGGGCACTCAGTTACAAGGTGTATTATGCACATCACGTGATGGACTACCTGCCGTGGGACGCGCCGCTCGCGTTCCGCGTCGTGGGAGCCGTCGGCGCCGTCATGCTCGGTGCACTCGTCCTCTTCGGCCTCGCCGCCATCTTCTTGCGAAGTATACGCACGATCCCGCTCTCCCTTCGCCAGCTCGGATTTTCAGGTGCACTCGCGTTCCCCGTGACGATCTGCGGTTTTCTCGTGTCGGTCATGGTCATGGACCATTTCTCGATGCGCTACCTCGCGATGCTCACGCTCATGACGCCGTTCGCGGTGGCACCGGCCGCTGCAGCGCTCGGCACGCGCCGCTTCGCCATCGCGTTCGCGCCGCATCTCCTCGCCTCCGCCATCGCGGGATGGGTCGGCTACGGACCTTTCGTGCGCGGCGTTTGGCCGGTCGTCGAGACGCCGGAGCTCCGCGACGACGTCGCGTTCCTCAATCTGCTCCGCGAGCGCGGGATTACGTACGCCGAAGCGGATTACTGGGCCGCATATCGGCTCACGCTCCTGTCGAAGGAGAGCATCGTCGTCGTTCCCACGAACGCGGTTGAAGATCGCTACGCGCCCTACCGGCGCGCCTTCGAACGAGCACCGGTCTTCGCGTACCTCTTCGATCCAGCGCGCTCGCGCGAGAACTTCGCAGAGATCGAACGAACTCTGGTCGCGACAAACGCTCGCGTGGACGGCTATCGCGTCGGTCATCTGACGGCCTTGCTCGTCACCCGCTGACCACACGGCGAATTAGATTCGTCGCTGTTCGCGATGTCGAGGCTCACCGATTATCGGCGCAAGCGTCGAGCGGAGGCAACCAATGAACCGTTCGACGAGACCGAGCCGCGCTCACAGAGAGACGCGGAGGGCAAGACGCTCTCGGGCGCCTTCGTCGTTCACTTGCATCATGCAAGGAGACGCCACTACGACGTTCGATTGCAGATCGGATCCGTGCTTGCGAGCTTTGCCGTGCCGCGCGGGCCAAGTCTCGATCCGAAGAACAAGCACCTTGCGATTCACACCGAAGATCACCCGCTCGACTACCTCGAATTCGAAGGCATCATTCCCGAGCATCAGTACGGCGCAGGCCCGATGATCGCGTGGGACCGCGGGATCGTGCGCTACCTCGACGGCCCGGCGGAAGAAGGCATCGAGAAGGGAAAGCTCCATGTCGAGCTCGAAGGCATGAAGCTTCACGGGCAATGGATTTTCGTGAAGCTCGCCAAGAGCAACAAAGGCAACGAGTGGCTCTTCATCAAGAAGCAAGACGAGCACGCAAGTCATGAACGCATCCTCGTCGATGAGCTCCCACGTTCGATCTACTCAGGGCTGACCATCGACGAACTAGACCGCTTTCGATTTGACGCGATCTCATCGTTGGGGCCTGCGCTGCGGTCCTCAAAGCCAAGAGGCTGTTCCGGTCCGCTGCTCGGCCCCGCCTCGACCTCGCGTCAACTTGAAAGCGGTCTCGAACTCGCGTCCGAACGCGCCCCATCGAGCCACCGTTCGAAAATCTTCTGGCCCGAGGAAGGCATCACGAAGAGCGATCTTTGCGACTATTACGAAGCGATCGCGACCGCGATTCTCCCGTATCTCGAGGACCGCCCCGTCCTCCTCGTGCGCTCTCCAGACGGCATCGCGGGCAAGAGCTTCTTCCAGTGGAACGTGCCGCCTGGGATGCCCGCGTGGGTGCGCACGCTGCCGCTCGAAGACGACGAAGGCAGACCGCGGCGGGGTTTTCTCGTGAGCGACCGCGAGACGCTCCTCTACATCGCGAATCTTGCGGCGATCGCGCTTCATATCCTCGCCTACCGCATGCCGAAGGTCGACGAGGCGAACTTTCTGACGATCGACTTCGACGTGAAGCAATCAAACTTGCATAACGCAATCATTCTCGCAAACGCGCTGCGCGAGATCCTCGAAGCGATCGATCTGCCGGGCTTTGTGAAGACGTCGGGGCAGTCCGGCCTGCACGTGCTCGTGCCGCTCGGCAAAGGTCAGAGCTTCGACACCGCGCGTACGCTCGCTCATCTCCTCGGGTGTCTGCTCGTCGAAGAGTGGCCCGATATCGCCACCATGGAGCGACATGTAGAGAAGCGCGGCGAGCGCGTTTATATCGACACCGGGCAGACCGGGGCAAGCCGCGCGATCGTCGCACCGTACTCCGTGCGCGCCGTTCCCGGCGCCACGATCTCGACACCCGTCGGCTGGGAGGAGCTTTCCGGGGATTTCGATCCGCGCGCCTTCACGATGAAGACCGTTCCCGATCGCATCGCGAAGATAGGTGATCCGATGAAGGCCATGCTCGTTGCCAAGCCCGATGTTGCCGCCGCCGTCGCCGCGCTCTCGTCGCTGTGTACGAAAGTATGAAAAATATGAAAAGTATGAACGCGTCCGCGGCTTGACGCGCCTCTCGAGCCACGTCATCAGGAAGCGCTGTGGCAGCCAGCTATTTCGATGTGGACGGGACCATGGTTCGAACGAACCTGATCCACCCAACGCTCTATTACCTAATGCATCAGCGCACGCCGGTGCGCAGCCTGCAAAAGCTCGCCTTCGCGGCGCTTCGCTCGCCCGTCTTGGCCTGGGCCGAGATGCAGGACCGTCGATTGTTCAACGAGATGCTCTTTTTGGCATATGAAGGGATCTCGCAAGACCGGTTGCAGATCCTTGCCGACGACGCTTTCGAGAGCGTGCTGAAAAAAGCCATTTTCCCCCATGCACGAGATCTCGTGGCGCGCTGCCGCAACGAAGGCCACGACGTCGTGCTCATCTCGGGCGCGCTGGATTTTTTGATGACGCGCCTGGCCGATCACCTTGGCGCCACGCACGTCATCGCGAACCGCCTCGAGATCAAAGACGGCTATGCAACCGGACGGTTGCTTCGGCCCATCGTTGCCGGTCCGGAGAAGGCGCGCCTCGTGCGCGAGCACGCGCGAGAACGCGGTCATGATCTCAATCAGTGTTTTGGATATTCTGACAGCTATTCGGATGTGCCGATGTTGAGTGTGGTCGGCCATCCCGCGGCCGTGAATCCGGATAGCAAACTCAAACGCCTCGCACGCACCTATGGCTGGCCGGTGATTACACTCGACAGCTGACAGAGGGCGGCCACGGGGGGCCGCCCCTACGAATGCGTTGTCAACTGTAGGGGCAGGCCTCCGTGCCTGCCCTGCATCGCGTGCCTTCCCAACGTAAAGGCGCGATTCATCGCACCCCCGGGGGCCCCTCAATCCAGGCGGTCGTCGTCGGGGATGTTCGAAGATGGCGGCTTCTCTTGCTTTTTCGCCGGCGGAGGCGCGGCCTTGGGTGGCTCGTCCTTCGGCAGATCCCGATGCCCCTCCCCCGCCTTGATGAGTACGCGCTGCTCACCAATACCCAGAGCAACGATCTCTCGTTCACCAAAATTCCAACGCTTCCTGGCATCCTCCAGTCGACGGAGGGGTTCGCCTGGATCGCTGTCCCCACTGACGAACGTGCTGTGATGGATGGGCACCATCCAGCGTGCACCGAGATCGAAGAAGGCCTGGATGGCGTCTTGCCCATCCATGTGAACGGCGCGCATCCGATCCGCTGGCTCGACAGGACCAATGGGCAAGAGTGCCAGGTCAATACCGGGGAAGCGCTGCTGGGTTTCGATGAATTTCCTCGGATTGTATGCCGTGTCGCCGCCGAAATAAACGGTGAGTCCGTGGTACTCGACCAGGTAACCGGTGAAGCTATCTGTCATCCATGCGGAGTCGATGCCGTAGCGGTAGCCCGTGTGATCGACCGGGACAGCAGTAACGCGGAGACCATCCTTTTCCCACCCTTGCCACGTCCGAAGCTCAATGGCGGGGAAACGGAAATCCGTAAGGTACGTAACGCCTCCGCGCGGCATCACGAGCTCTCGCACCTTCTTTTCGATCATTGAAAGGCTGCCAAGCGACAAATGATCGAAATGCAGGTGCGAAATGAGCACGACGTCAATGGGTGGCAGCGCATTCGGTTCGAGCCCTGGCTCGACGAGGCGCTTCGAGAGCTGACCCACCGTTGCGGTGAAAACGGGATCGGTCAAGATGAACTTGTCATCGATTTGGATAAGGGCCGTTGCATGGCCAATCCAAAGCACGGCGAGGCGCGCATCCTTGCGGACGGGATCTTGGATCGTGGTGGCCTTGCGGGGTGACGAGAAGAAAGCATGAAGCATGCGGCCGTTCATGCCGGAACAGCCCGCTAGAACTGCAGAGAGCGCGCATGCAAACGCAACGAAGGACCTTCGCAGGCGAATCACGGCGAAGTCCAGTCTTTGTTGTCAGTGACCCCACCCATCATGGCCTGGATGCGCAGGGGCACACCCACAGGAATGTCCGTGCGGTTCGAGACGAGACGGAAGGTGCGATGGTCGCCGTCGCGAAGCGGATCCACACCGTCACCGACGGTGCACTGAAGGACAGAATCCAGGGTGCGGGAGTCGCCGCTGTAGCTGCTTGCAACAGGCACGAACGTGAGCTCGGTGCCGGGGGAGAACCAGGTAGCGGACACGCAGAAGTCTCCAACGGCGCGACCGCCTCCCTCGGAGCCGATGACTTCCATATCGACGGAGACCCTGCCATCAGCCGTTCGAGAGGCCGAGAAATCCCCGAAGACGATGTCGGCACCGTTGTTGTTGCATCCGGCCGCAAGCACGGCATGCGAGATTGCGGCAGCGAATGTGAAATGAACCAAGGGGCGGCGCATGGCATTCACGTCAGAAATACCGGATGCGGAAGGTGGCCATGGTCTTGAGCGGTTCGTGGGCAGGTGCGAGCGTGAGCTCTACGCCGAAGAGTCCGAATAAAAAATACGTGCCGACGGTGTAAGCCACGCGCGGGATAGCATCGTACGTGTAAACCGAAGTGCCTAAGGACGCCGACCAATACTCGCCTCGCTGGAGAAGTGGAAATGTTGCATGCACTCCCGGGCGAACCAGCATGCGGCTGACGTCGCCACCCAGATACTCGAGGGCGAGGTCGGCTTCGATGGACCCGGAATGGCGCGCGATGGGATCGACCACGACGAAGCGCCACGGCGAGATCGTCCTGTACGTGCCCCACGAGTAGAGCACCGGCGTCACCTGCCAGCGCAGGCCGAACGTGACCTCGAGATCGTTCTTCGCGTGGCCGTCGACATCGATGCGCCGGATGCGTCCGAAGGCGAGCTCTGGACTCGGGACGAGCTGCGCAGCAATCCATGCGTAAGAAGGATATTCGAGCGAACCCGCATAACCATAACTCGTGTCCGGCGGAGAAACGAAGCGCGGGGAACGCAACGGCTTGGCCGCAGGATCGGCGGATGCGGACGATTTGTCCGCCTTTGCGTCGTCCGCGCATGCAGCACGGGCGAAAAGAAGGAGCGCGATAGAGAGCGCAAGCGCCTTCACAGCCCGAGCACCTCGCAAAGGCCGCGAGGCCCAAGCTGCTCGAGCGCCTCGCGTCGGGCGACGAAACGCTGCCAACGCTTGCCGACGCGAATGGTGTCGTCGACGATTCGCGTGATCGTGAACCTCAACGTCGCGAGGATAGCTTCGTCGAAGAGGCCTTCGCGCTCCGCTTGCGACAGATCGCGCTCTTCGCGATAACCCTCGACCATTGCGCGCGCGATCTCAGGCAAGAGCACGTCACCGAAGGACCACGAGAGGATTGTCACTGCAAGGTCATAAACAAAGGGGCCAACGCACGCGCTCTCGAAATCGAGGAGCGCCGCAATCCTACCTTCTTGCCAGAGAACATTGTCGCGAAAGAGATCGCCGTGGACGAGGCCAGCAGGCAAGGTTTCGTTGCGGCGACGCGCGACGTTCGCCACGGCATGGCGCAGAGTACCGGCCTGCGCGCGCGCATCGGGATCGATCGAATTCAAGATGCGCTCGCAGCGAACAATGAGATCGCACGGGCCGAAGCGACCGTGACCGAGTGCACGTGCAATGTCGGCCGGGCAGCCCGCCGCATGAATTCGGGCAAGCGCGTTGCCAATGGCACGGGCGGCCGCAGGTGTTACCGCACGCTGACAGAGCATCTTGCCTTCGACCCAGGGAAAGAGCGCCGCCGGTTTGCCGGCGAGAGTGCGGACGAACGCACCGGAAACGGCTGCAACGGGCATCGGCGTCGACACCCCGGAAGCCGCGAGGTGTCGCAGGAGCGCCACCTCGCGCGCGGCGCCTTCGGGACCTTGCTCTTCATAAAGGCGAAGGAAATAGCGGCCTGTGCCGAGCGTCATGGCGTAACTGGTGTTCACCGTGCCTGCTTCGATCCCGCAGACGTTGGAAGGGGATCCAAGACCGAAATCACGCAGAAAAGACTCGAGTTCGGAAGCGTTGAGGACTGTTCGAATGGCCATTGGGAACAGAAAAAAAGGTGAACGCGGATGTGCGCCAAGATGCGCAAAAAACAAAGTCCTAAAGTGAAGATAAGCCTCGAAATACTCGTCCTATTGTCGACAAGCGCCGCACTTTGTTTGTAGACGAAGACCAAAATCAGGTGGTATGCGGGGCCACCGACGACCTTCTTAAAGATGGCGATGAAGATGGCGACTAAGAAAGCTGCTGCAAAGGGGAAAGCGGATAGCGTCAAATCCGGCAAGCACGGGTCGAAGGCCACAAAGGGGGGCAAGGACGCGAAGGGGAGCAAGGACGCGAAGCGCAAGATGGGGCTTCGCGGCGCCGCCCCATGGGCCGCACGTCATGCGGCAAAACACGCAGCAGAGGCACGGGCTCGGGCGGCCGAGCCGCCCTTGCCCGGAAGCGCACGCTCCACCATTCGCACGCCGGTCGCAGCAGAAGACATCAAGCAACGGATTGCCGATCTTCATAACGCACTCCAACAGATCAAAGGGTTCCGGAAGAACCTGAACAAGGGATTCTTCGATGTTGGTGTCGTGTTGCGCGACATCCAAGCCAAACGCCTCTACGAAGCCAAAGGCTTTGGCACCTTCGAAGCCTTTTTGGAGCGCGAGACCGCGGAGCTCGGCAAGACAACGGCGCTGCGTCTCGTGCGTATTGCGGGCCTGTTCCAAAAAGACGGCGCCCTCGAACTCGGAATGGATCGCATCTTCATGGCACTCATGTCGATTGAAGCGGGGGATGGGATTCCGGATGGACGCCAAGGAGGAAAGGTAGCCCCGCCGCCACCACTATCTTCGTCGGTTTTGCCCCTCAAGCCTCCAGGTCGTTAGCCGCGGGCGGGCGGGTCGCGATGACGATCAAGTTGCTGAAGGGGGTGCCTTGCCAACAGGGTGCGAAGGTGCATGGGAGGCCCCGCGCTTCGAGGGGCGGCACGAGCTCCCGTCGTACGTCGCGCAGCACGATGCGCTCGCCCACGTTGAATCTCAGAGCTTGTGAGATGCGCTCGACAGCGAGCGTGAAAATCGAACGCGCACCGCACGCCGAGCTCGCCTCGCGCACGATGAGACGGCCTCCCGGTCGAACGCACGTTGCGGCGCGCGCGAGCAGCGCATCCTGCTTGTCGATCGCGAAGTAGTGCAAGACATCGACGAGCAGCACCGTGTCGGCTGGCGGAAACGCTGCTGCGGCGACGTCCGCAGTCTCGAACGTTGCTGCAAGTCCTGATGCAGCGCGATTTGCAAGCGCAACTTTCTCAGCATCCCAATCGACGCCGAATGCACGGCGCGCGAGTCCTGCCTCGAGCAAGAAGATCGCAAGCTGGCCTCGACCGCAACCAATGTCGAGCACGTGGCCGAACGGCCCGAGCTCGGCGAGCGCACGCGTGACGGGATCGCATCGAAGTTTGTTGCGCGTGAAGTACCGATCGACGGGGCGCGCCGTTGCGCGTACGTAGCGCGCGGCCGTGCGCGATATAGCCAAATCGATCGTTGTCATCGGTTCACTTCGTCGTGCCGAGCAGCCGCTCGAGCATGGCGTTGACGAGCTCAGGGTTTGCGCTCCCCTTGGTCGCCTTCATGATCTGCCCAACGAAGAAGCCGAAGAGCTGCTTCTTTCCCGCCTTTAGATCCGCCGCCTGTTTCGGATGATCGGCAATGACCTTTGCGCACACCTGCTCGATGGCTTTTGGATCGATCACTTGGCTCATCCCGAGCTCGGACATCGTCGCTCTAGGATCGCCGTCGGTCCATTTGACTTTTGCGTAAAGCTCCTTGGCTTGTTTGCCGCTGATCTCTCCGCTTCGGACCAGATCGAGAATTTTCGCTAGCTGCGTAGCCGAAATGGCAAATTTTGCTTTCAATCCTTGTGTCGTGACATCTCGCAGAACTTCGCTCTGGATGAAGTTTGCGACCTTGATGGTGTCGCCGAAGAGCGTCGCGGCCTCTTCGAAGAACGCCGCGATTCGCGGGTGTTGCGTGAGTACGGAAGCTGCCTGCGCGGTCAATCCGAGCTCCTGGACGAAGCGCGCGCGCTTGTCTCGCGGCGACTCGCCAACCTCCGCGTGCACACGATCGACGAACGCATCTTCCAGGACGAGCAGCGGCAAATCGGGCTCCGGAAAATAGCGATAGTCCTGCGCCGTCTCTTTGCTGCGAAGCGAGTACGTCGTGCCGGTCTTCTCGTCCCAACCGCGCGTTTCGGCAACCACGCGACCGCCGGTTTCGAGCACGTCTTTCTGCCGCTCAATCTCGGAGGCGATCGCCTTCTCGACGAAGCGAAACGAGTTGATGTTTTTGAGCTCGACGCGCGTGCCGAGCGTGCTGTCGCCGGCGCGCCGGATCGACACGTTGACGTCGCAGCGAAGCGATCCCTCTTCGAGATTCCCGTCGTTGATGCCGAGAAAAACGAGCTCGTCGCGCAGCGCACGAAGGTACTCGGTCGCCTCCTTTGCGCTGCGCAAATCGGGCTCGCCGACGATCTCGATGAGCGGAGTGCCCGCGCGATTGAGATCGACGACAGAACCACCGCCGAAATCATGCAGGTTCTTGCCCGCATCCTCTTCCATGTGAATGCGCGTGAGGCGAGCGACCTTGGTGCAGGGCTCGCCGCCCTCGTGCGCGGGCGGCAGCGTGATCGTGACGGCGCCACCTTTGCAGAACGGCTCGTCGTATTGGCTTATTTGGTAGCCCTTCGGGAGATCGGGATAGAAGTAGTTTTTGCGCGCGAAGCGGCTTTTTTCCTGAACCTCACCGCCGAGAGCGAGTGCAGCCTTGACGGCCATCCGCACGGCCTCCGCGTTGAGAGTTGGCAACGCCCCCGGCAAGCCAAGACACGTGGGGCAGACGTGCGTGTTCGGCGGTGCGCCGAAGGTCACATCGCACGCGCAAAAGAGTTTGCTCCGCGTGAGAAGTTGAGCGTGAACTTCGAGACCGATAACGGCTTCCCAAGATGCGCCTTCGAGCATGGGCGCGCAGACTAGACCGCTTTCGATTTGACGTGATCTCATCGTTGGGGCCTGCGGTGCGGTCCTCAAAGCCGAACAAGGCTGTTCCGGTCCGCTCCTCGGTCCCGCCTCGACCTCACGTCAACTTGAAAGCGGTCTAATTTCTGACCGCATTTGCGCGCAACGCCGCGAAACTTGGTCCTGGCCGCCGCGGCCAACTAGTCTCTCGAAGCTCACGAACGATGCCCTCCGAGACATGGCTCCGCGGTCTGCCACTCGCCGTCCTGACGATGTCCGTCGTGGCCGTGCCGGTGCTCTTGCTCGAGCCGCAGGGGCTGCCGCGCATGCGGAGTTTGGAGAACGAGCTTCGCAACGTAGAAGACGAAAACGCCGAGCTCCGTCGCAACGTTGCAAAGCTCCGCGTGGACGTGAAAGATCTGCGGGAGAATCCGGAAGCCGTTGAGCGCATTGCCCGCGAACAACTCGGTCTCGTGCGCAAGAGCGAAGTTGTCTTCCAGTTCGACCGAAAATGAGAGCGTGTAGGGCAGCCGTCGCGAGCGAATCGAGGCTAGGGCGGAGCGCGAGCACCGGGCGGAACAGGCTTTGAGGCCTTTGAGCACGGAGCGCAGCGCCCAACCGACGAATCGATTCGCGCAGCAGGCTGTCGAACACGCTCTGAGATGCGAGTATATTGATGCGGTGTCCGACGAGTTGGCGTACACCCTCCTGCACGAAGAGGCCGTTGCGGAGCATGCTGTCGCTGAAGCCCTCTTCGCATCGGTGACGACCGGCGCGCCACTGGTCCATGCGCTCGTTGAAACCGGCGCGATCACGAATGCAACGCTCTCGCGCTATCTTGCCCGTGGAGCCGCACCGGAGCTGCTCCGGGTCCATCCAGCAACGGATCTCATCGATCGACTGCCGGCAGGACTGCCAGCGCGGCTCTTCGCGATCCCAGTGCGGCGGGATGCCATCACCGGCACTGTCGATGTCGCTGTTGCCGACACGACCGATCCTCACCCTGGCAACGAAATCGCGTTCCATCTGAGCGCCCCAGTGCGGCTCGTGCGCGCCCCTCTCGACGCGATCGAAGACGCGCTCTCGCACATGCGGAGCCACGGGCAGACGCTCGCTTCGCACGATGCGCACACGAAACCGCTCGAGCCGCTCGAACGCGAACACGAACGACTGCACGATGAGACGCGTCGTCACCGGATCGACACGCCATCGTGGGGTACGCCCGTGCATTCTGCAAATATCCAAGCCAACCCGAGTGAGGCCCAACGTGATCTCGAATCGGAGATTCCGATTCCGCTCACGCGCCGGACATCTGCGGGCGGGACCGGACAGGCCCCATTGCCGCTCGACGAAGGCTATGCCGTCGACCCGTCCGCCGTGCGCGCCGTCGTGGAAATCCACACCGAGCGTGATCGCAAAGGCAGCGAGCGCCTTCCCGATCCCAACGCGTGGCTCATCGCGCGGATCCCGCCGCCGCCGCCAATGCCCTCCAACACGGGCGCTTACAAAACCTATGTTGCAGCTCCCGAGCGAACTAGGCGCGCTTCTCAGAGCGATGAGCATAGAGCCGCCACGCGGAGCGACGTCATCACCATGCTCCGCTCGGCAACTTCACGTCATGCCATCTTCGATCTCGTGCTCGAGGGCGCGCGCTCGCTTTCGCCGCGCGCTGCAATCTTCATTGCAAGGCGCGGCGGTTTCCGCGGCTGGTCGTGCACGCCACAATTCGGTGATCGTAGCGCGCTCGCCGAACTCTTCGTCGACGCCGGTGCACCAAGCATTTTCGATGAGGCCGCGCGCACTGGCTTTTACGTTGGTCCCGTACAAGACGACGAGGTTCACGCGCCGCTGCTCGACGTGATGGGCGGCTCGTCGCGCGACGTCACCGTCGTCGCCGTACGCATCCGCGGCAGGGCCGCCGTCATGATCGTCACCGACGCCGGCAACGCGAAGGTGGCAGCGCACAGACTCGGCGAGCTCGCGCAAGCCGCAGGCCACGCGCTATCCCGCGTCCTTCATCGCTGACGCAACCACGGGGTTGCACCCGCGACAAGCAGCAGACTGCAGGCACTGCGACGGAGTCCTGCGCGGTTCGACGCAGCATTGCCAAATTCCGTGGCGCGGAGTCGATTCGTAATTACTGTCCCGCGCGCAGAAATAGATCGCGGAGCAATACCGCTTTCTTGTCGTGAATGGGGAGGGACAATGAAAAGTTTTATGGGGGTTGTTTCGATGGCATTCGTCCTTTGGACGGCTTCGCCGGCAAACGCTGCGTCGATCACGAAGGTCACCAACACCGCCACGGCCATTCCGGTCACCCAGTTGAAGGGCGGTCCAAACGATGGAGAAGTGCTCGGTCTAGACCTAAGCGATCCAACGAAAAGCTATCTCTTCGATCCGATCGCGAACGCATGGTCGGATGGACCAACGAATGCGCAACTGCCATCGGGCGAATATCCCGTGATAATGACCGATGGGACGTACGTTGCGATCGCGAACGGCTGCGGGGCGAATGCCTCTCCCAACATCTGGGATCCCATGACGATGTCGTTTCACACCGGAGCGCCAGCGCCGTATTCGATAAACAATCCTTTCGCCGCCATTTGGGCGGAAAGCGCAGACTCCGTCGCGATTCTCGCGAACGATTGCACCAATACGCCTCGGTTCTTCGCGTACTCCATCAGCACGAATACATGGACAACTCGCTCCTTGCCGCCCGTTTCAACCACCAGCCTGCTGGGGTCGGCGTACCCCCTGTTACTCCCCTTGCTTACTATACCGCGGACCTCATCAGTGTTCGAGACGATGGTCGTCGGGGGCCGCACCTTCTTTTTCTCGACATCTGCTAGCTATAGGTCCGCATACGCTTACGATCCAAATACGGATACGTGGGCTACGTACGCAAATGTGCTGCCAGGCGCGTTTCCGAGTGTCTATAGCTATACCCTTACGATATTCCAAGGAAGTACGAAGGTGGCCTTCGTCGACGAGTCGACGGGATTCGTATATTTGTATGACACGAGCACGCCAGCCACCCCCGCTAGGAGACTGCCCGATCAACCGACGCCTCCGCTCCCCTGGGCAGCACAGCAGACCACCCAGCTCGCTAAGTATTTCTTCATCGAGGGATCGAAGAGTTATTGTTTTGCCCTTGCGCGCACTGACATGGGGCTCGCGCCTATGCCGGTTATCTGGGACGAGGCTACCGAATCGTTCCTCCCGATGCCATGCTCGGTCACGCAAAATAACCCCCAATCTCCAGTCTTCGCATTCAATCGATACACCTTCCAGCTCGCCGACGGTCGTTTTTTGAGTGGATATGGAACAGCTTCAATCGCAAATAGTGGAAGATTCGCGAGTCCAGAGTGGTGGATCTACGATCCGCCGGGAGAGACGGCGCTCGGGGAATCGTGCGCGTGCACGAACGATTGCCTGAGTGGCGTATGCGCTCTGGATTCGTCGGACGCGGCGAACACGTGTGTTGAATGTGCCCACGACGACAACTGCGCCGGCAATCCCAACGGTCCCATTTGCGATCCCCAAAAACATGTTTGCGGGTCATGTTCGGCCATCAACGATACCCAATGCCCCGCGAACGCAGCATTTTGCGATACGAGTGGCGCTCTCAACCAATGCGTTGGATGCGATGGCAATCTTGGTAGCAACACACCTTTCGCGTGTTCGAATCCAAATCAACCCGTGTGCGGCACGAGCGGAGCGGCTCAGGGGATGTGCGTCGAATGCACATCGAACCAATTCTGTGGTGCAACGGCTCCTGTTTGCGATCCGCAGACATTCCGTTGTGTCCCCGCGTGCTCAGCCTGCTCGGACGGCGGTGGCGGTGACGGCGGGGATGCCGGTGACGGCGGAACGACGGACAACGCCGAAGCTAGCGCGGATGACAACACCGGTGGAAACCCAATCCATGGCGACGTGCTCGCCAGCGGCGACGGAGGCTGCTCGGCCATGCCCAGAGGCCAGACAGGTGCATCCACGGACGCGTTCGTCCTCGGAATGATCTCCGCTTGCCTCGCTTTCGCGCGGCGACGGGTTACGTGCCCGCGAGGACGCGCAACGCATCGGTTGCTGTGAAAATTCCGATGACGCGACCGCGCTCCATCACGACCGCGCACCCGTACTTGTGCGCGGCCATCTCCTTCGCGACCTCTTCGAGCGTCGCGTCTGGCGAGACCGCGTAAGCATCCGTGCTCATCGCATCATCGACTTTGTCCGCGTCGAGATCTGCGCCTGCGATGGTTTCGAGGAAGTAGAGATCGCGCTGCGTGACGACCCCCACGAGATCTCCTCGCTCGAGCACCGGCAGGTGACGGCAGTGATGCTCACGCATCATCTCATGCGCAGTCGACAGCGACTGCTCGCGTCCCACCGTGACGGGCTGCTCCGTCATGACGTCGCTCATAGTGAGCCTCGCTCGCTTGGGATGTGCGTGCACAGCGTCGCTCGCGACGGTTTGCACACTCGCCCTAGTGGATGGCGCTTTGCGTGGGTTGCGACTGGTCATCGGTGGCATTGGGATCCAACCTTTCACGGCGGCACCACGCCGGGAAGCTGCGACGGCGGTCCCTCAGCAAGCGCTCGGAGCGCGTCGACAGCGGTGAAAACACCTACCACGTTTCCGCGATCCACGATGACAGCCGCGCCAAATCGGCAACGTACCATCTCAGCGGCAACCTCGGCGAGCGGTGTCGACGGCAGCGCGAGGAACGGATCGGGCGACATGACGTCGCCCACGACGACCTTGGACGGGTCGGCAATGCGCTCAGCAACCGCGAGTTCGCGCTCGTAGAGGATCCCGACGAGATCGGGACCGTCGAGCACCGGCAAGTGACGCACGCCGTAGCGCTGCATCGACGCACGTGCGTCAGCGAGCACCGCATCACGTTGGATGGTCTGCGGGCTCGGTGTCATGTACCGATAAACTTCCGCGCAGCTCATCGACATGCTCCTCGCGAGACGCGATGCCACGCGTGACACCACGCTACTGACCGGACGACGATCTCGTGATGGGCACGTCGTTGCATTCACGACGAGCCGAAGCCAGAGGCATGCCGGGCTTCATCATCACATCCATGCACACGCCCATCGACATCCGCGATGATCTGACGCGCCCGTCGGCCTACCCGCCTCCTCACCCAGATCGCATCGAGCTCCGCGAGACACATGCGTCATACACGTTTCTGACCGAGCGCGACGTGTACAAGGTGAAGAAGCCCGTCGACCTCGGCTTTCTCGACTTTTCCTCGATCGCCGCTCGCCAACGCGCGTGCGAAACAGAAGTTGTCCTCAACGCGCGGCTTGCTCCGGCCGTCTACCTCGGTGTCGTCCCGGTGCGACGCGGTGGTGACGGCGCGCACCTGCATTCGGATGATGGCGAGATCGTCGACTGGGCGGTGCACATGCGCCGTCTGCCCGACGCGCTTCGCGCCGACGTGCGACTCTTGCATGGAACGCTCGCGCCGTCGCATTTCGAGATCCTCGCCGAACACGTCGCCGATTTCCACGCGCGCTGTGCAACGAACAACGTCATCGCGTCGTACGGATCACCAGAACGGATCGCGCGAAACGTCCGCGACAACTTCGTCGCCACGCGCGGGGAGATCGATCATTCTCTGTCGACGGACGAGGCACGCGAGATCGAGCGCTGGCAAACCGACTTTCTCGACGCGAAGATGCCCCTCCTGGCGGAACGATGCGCGCACGGGTTCGTTCGCGACGGCCACGGCGATCTGAGACTCGATCACGTCTACTTCGACGACGGGAGCAATGCGCACTCACGCATCACGATCCTCGATTGCATCGAGTTCTCCAGTCGACTGCGCGCCGGCGACGTGTGCGCGGACATCGCATTTCTGTCGATGGACCTGGCGGCCCACGGACGCCGGGATCTTGCCGAGCATTTTCTTGCTCGTTACGCGCGTAGGACAAACGACTACGATCTCTATGCGCTCGTCGATTTCTATGAAAGTTATCGTGCGACCGTTCGCGCCAAGGTCTCGATGCTCCTCGCGCAGACGGGATCGGATGGCGTGGCGCGCGCGCATGCACGAGCCGAGGCACGGCGGCACTTCGTCCTCGCGCTCGCATGTGCTCGCCGTTCGATACTAACCCCGGCGGTGGTCGCCGTGGGCGGCGCCATCGCGTCGGGCAAGAGCACGATCGCCGATGCACTGGCAGAGTGCATGTCCGCCCCCGTCGTCGACACGGACCGCGCACGCAAGGCCATGCTCGGCGTTGGGGCCAGAGAGCCGGTGCACGCGCCGCCGTTCCAAGGATCCTATGACCATGAAGCCACCGCCAAGACGTATGCGGAAACCCTACGTCGGGCCGCCGTCGTCCTCTCTTCAGGCCGCAACATCGTGATCGACGCGTCGTTCCGCGATCGCGAACAGCGACGCTTCGCTCGTGCGCTCGCCAGACGTGCAGGCGTCCCGTTCCTCTTCGTCGAGTGCCGCGCCCCACGCGACGTGTGTTTCTCCCGACTCGAAAAACGTGAGCGCGAAGGGAGTGTGTCGGATGGCCGTCGCGCGATCTGGGACGATTTCATGCGCAGCGTCGAACCGATCGTCCCGGGCGAGATGACCGAGCACGAGCACATCCTCGTCGACACCACCAAGTCAGTTACAGAGAATCTACACGCATTGAAGAACCATATCGGGACGTGGCCACGAGGATTCGCAGGGTGATCCGGACGCGCGAGTGCCGCGGCGGGTGCTAGCGTCACGCGTCGTGAATCCGAAGGCTACACGCGAACGGGTAGAGCGGGTCTCCGCGGCACTTGCAACGATCCGAACAAAGGCGAATTTGCTCGAGGAGATCGGGTGGTCACGCAGCGTCGAAGAGGCGTTCTTCGCAGGAGGAGCCACGAAGCTCCCGGTCGTCCACTACGAGTTCGACAAAGCCTCGCTCGAAGAGGAGATCCGCAGGCTCGACGAAGTTTTACGCGGGATCGACGGCGAAGGGCCCATCGTCGACTGGCTGAGATCCACGGTTGCGTCGAACATCGATCGCAATCGGCTCCTGCTCTCCGTGGGCACGCGCGACTTCGGTCGGATCTCGCGCGAAGTCTACGGCGGCGCGCGCACGTCCTTCTTCGATCTACCCATCCGCAATATCGATCTTGCCGAACACCTGCTCGAACGGCTCAAGATCCATGGCTGGGACGCGGCGAGTTCCGATGACAAGGCCATGACGTCGGCCGAACTCGTGACGTTTTTGCAGGCGCGCGCCGACAAGCGAAAGCTGCCGATCACCGTCGAACTCGATCCTGCGTGCACCTCGAAAGCCATTGCGGGCATGCACCACGTGCGCGTCCGCACCGATGCAACCTTCACGGAGTGGGAGGCGGAGGGACTCTACCGCCACGAGATCGAGACACATGCATGCACGGCGCAAAACGGCGCGGCGCAAGCCTTCGCGCCGCTCTTGCGATCGGGCGGACCGCGCTCGACCTCCACGCAAGAAGGTCTCGCGGTGTTCGCGGAGCTTTATCATCGCGCGCTCGCCGTCCCGCGGTTCGTGCGACTCGCGGAGCGCGTGCGGCTCGTCGCCATGGCCGAGGACGGCGCAAGTTTCCTTGATGTTTACAAGCATCTGCTCGACGCCGGAGCGGCGGCCCACGATGCGTACCTCGACGCCGCGCGCATCTTCCGTGGAGGCCCGCCTGCAGGCGGCGGTGCCTTCACGAAAGATGCTTGCTACCTCGCCGGATTACTCCACGTCTACGCGTTCCTCGCTGCATTCGTACGCGGTGGCTTCCGCGACGAGTGCGAGATGCTCGTTGCAGGACGGTTTGCGCTCTCCGACATCACGGCGCTCGTCGAACTTCGCGCCATGGGGATCCTCGAGCGACCGCGCTACCGCCCGCGTTGGCTCCGCGAATGGAACACGCTCCTGCCGTACTTTGCGTTCACGTCGTTCGTCGACGGCATCGACCTCGCACCCGTTGCAGCGCGCTACGCAAAGGTGATTCGCTTTGCCAATCGCGCCACCGATCCCGCGAGACCGCTTTCGATTTGACGCGAGTTTGGAACCCCTCGGAGGTTGCTCCCATCGTCTTTTGGCCGATTCCCATCGCATCCCTTCGTTGCTCCTCCTCAAGCTGCACAAGCAGCTCTCGTCGGCGCGCCTCGCGCTGCTCGGAACTCGGCCAAAATACTCGGTCCGCAACCTGCTCGGGGTTCGCGGCGGGGCCGCGCAGCGGACAGAAATAGCGCCTTCCCCAGCCCGTGCGCAGGAAGGGCCGCTTCGGCCCTGACGAGCACGAGGCCGGGGGAAGCAGGTGTGATTGGAGTCAAGGCCATTTTGTTCACGCGTGGGTGGGAAGTAGAGTGGGAGTCCAGGGGCGACCATCGCGCTGGATGGCGTTGACGAGGGTCAGCAGCTTGCGCATGCAGGCGACCAGAGCCACCTTGGCCGGCTTGCCCTTGTCGCGCAGGC
>WQYX01000015.1 GCA_009781005.1 Polyangiaceae bacterium
TATCACCCTTGGCCGGAGAGACGCTTTGCGACCCGTTGACCCGAGGTGGGAGCCCGGTGCGGGAAATCCGCTCGCCGGGTTCTGTCCGGGGGGCGGCCCGAAAGGGCCGTCCCTACCGGGACCTACTCTACGTGCGCAGGCACCGCAGGGCCCAACGCAGGCATCGCGGTGCGCAGCAGGCTGGTAAACATGATTTTATCCGGAAATGAGCGGGATGCGCAGCCGCGGCCGGAAAGATTTTAGAGTTGGAAGGAGCTCCTTCTTTGGATTGAAGCGGAGTGTGACGCGCCCTGTCTCGCTGCCGCGTTCATCGTAGATGCTCGCGTGCAGCACCGTGAGCGACAACGCCGCATCATGGATGAAGAAGTCACGCTGGCCACGCATCCGGCAGGCGCGTCCATCGTCGGCATCGAAGAAGAGATCGTAGGGGATGCGTTTCTCGTCGAAGAGCTTCCACGTGAGCGTTCCGCGAAGCGCCACACCATTGCCGTCGCCCTCGGCGAGGCCCTCCGCAAAGATGGTTCCATCGACCTTGGCTGTTCGATCGCGCAAGAAGCGCCGCATGCTGCCCACGCCGAGCTGGAGCGAGACACGCATGGTGAGATCCGTGAATGGCTCGCGCAGGAGGTAGAAGCTGCCTTCGAAGCGCTCTGCGATCTCAAAACCGAGCATCAGTGTTAACTCAACTTGAAAGCGGCGTAGATGGGAATTCGTTTTTGATGCGGCATGGGTTCTCGGTGAGGCGAAACAAAACGTATTTTGTGCGGCATCCGCACACGGAGCGTGCGCGTCGTCACTATCCACGTCAAGTGGGCCTTGCAGCGGCGCCGCCGCCAATGGAAAGCTGTCGCTCCATCATGACCGTCAACGCCAAAATTCGTCTCCTCGCAGGTACAAGCTTCTTCGTCCTTCTTGCCGCGTGCGGTGGCGGCAGTGACAATCTTCCTCCGCCGCCACCGCCGCCTCCTCCTCCCGCTGCCGCGGTCGATGCGAGCACAACGGCCACGACAACCGAGCCCGTTGAGGCCGCACCTCCTCCGAAGGCACCCGCTGCGCCGGTGACGTTGACGCAGGGAGCGGCAAGCCCCGATCCGACGCCGCCCACACCGATCGTGAAGATTGCGGCGCCCACGCGTGATCAAGTGATCCCGGCAAACAAAGCCTCAGACTTCGCCGTGAAGCTCGACGTCAAGAATTGGCAAACGGCCAAGGGGTCGAGTCACGTCCACCTCATTCTCGACAACAAGCCGTACATGGCGATCTACGACACGAAGGCGCCCACCAAATTGTCGGAGCTCGCGGGCGGCGAATCCATCGCCGACGGCATGCACGTGCTCGTGGCGTTCGCGAGCCGCGCGAATCACGAGTCGGTCAAGTTGAAGGATGCGATCACGACGACGACGTTTTGGGTTGGTAAGAAGGGCGACGCGAAAGCCGATCCAACGAAGAAGCCCATGCTCATCTACAGCCGGCCAAAGGGCGAGAACAACGGCGAGATGGCGAACCACCTCCTCGTCGACTTTCAGCTTTTGAATGCGACGCTCGCCGAAGGAAAAGATCACGTAAAGGTTGTCGTGAGCGGCCCCGGCATCGACAAAGATCTCACCGCGAACGTGACGAAGTTCGGCCCGCCGTTCTATCTCGATAACCTCCAGAACGGCGCCTACACCATAAAAACAGAGCTCCTCGACGGCTCTGGCAAACTCGTCGAGGGTCCGTGGAACTCGACCACGCGCACGTTCAAGATCGACCACGAAGCACCAATGAAATGATCTCGCGCAGTGAGGTGGTGCGCCTCGACCGAGCGCACCTCTGGCATCCCTACACGCCCGCCGACACGTGGGAGACCACCGATCCCATCGTGGTGGTGCGCGCCAAGGGCTCCTACCTCTTCGACGCCAACGGTAGTCGCTATCTCGATGGCAACTCTTCCTGGTGGGTGGCTGCTCTAGGGCACGGCCACCCACGGCTCCTCGCCGCAATGCAAGCGCAGGCATCCGAGCTCGCTCACTGCGCGCTCGCGGGGATCACGCACGAACCTGCCGTGCTCCTCGCGCAAGATCTGCTCCGCACGGCGCCCGCAGGGCTTTCGCGTGTATTTTACACGGATGACGGATCGACGGCGATCGATCTCGCCGTGAAGATGTCGGTGCAGTCGTTCAAGAACCGCGGCATGCCGAAGAAGGTTCGCTTCGTTGCGCTCGAGGGTGCATTCCACGGCGACACCGTCGGCGCGACGAGCCTCGGTGGTGTCGACGTGTTTCGCAAGCCGTACGCCGGCGTGCTCTTCGATTGCGTGCGCGCCGATTTTCCGGAGGGCAGTTACGCACGCGCATTCGAGATCATCTCGGACATCATCGAACGCGACAGAGACTCGATCGCCGCGGTCGTCGTCGAGTCGCTCGTGCAGGGCAGCGCCGGCATGCGCTTCTACGATCCCGCCTATCTTCGTGAGCTCCGCGCGCTCACCGAGCGAGCCGGCGTGCTCCTCATCGTCGACGAGGTTTTTGCCGGCTACGGCAGGACCGGAACCATGTGGGCATGTGAGCAGGCTGGCATCACACCGGATCTCATGTGCATCGGCAAAGCGATGAGCGCACTCATCCCCATGGGCGCCACGCTCGCCACCGAAGCCGTGTTCGACACGTTTCGCGGCAGCAAAGATCGTGCGCTCTGGTACGGCCACACGTTCTGCGGAAATCCAATCGGTGCGGCGCTCGCGCGCGAGTTGCTTGCAATCTACAAAGACGAGCGCATCCTCGAGCAAGTGGAACGCAAGGCGAACGTCATCGCGAAGGCGTTCGCGCGCATCGCAGAAATCCACGGCGTGCGCGGCACGAGACACCTCGGCATGATCGGCGCGGCCGATCTTGGTGGCAGCGACGGCTACTTCGGCGGTCTTGGTTGGCGCGTGTACGAGGAGGCTCGCCGGCGCGGCGCTTATCTCCGCCCGCTCGGCGACACGGTCTACGTCTGCCCGCCGCTCAACATCGAAGATGCGGATCTCGAGATGCTACTCAGCATCTTCGAAGAGAGCGTGCGCGCCGCTGCGCCGTAGGCGCACGTTGACGTGGATTGCCTGAGTGCCTTTGATGGAGCGCGTGCTGGGGGGCGATGCAGCTTGTCGTGCCCTGCAAGGAGACATGCACGATGCGCTTTGCGTTCGCCCTTGTGGCACTCTCAATGAGTTCCGCGGTCTACGCGTGCTCGAACGACAATGTTCTTCCACCCGTTGAAGCCTTTGACACCAGCGAGGACGGCGCTGTTCCCGAGGACGGCGGCAGTGCCGACGGTGTTGTTCCCGACAGCGGTAGCAGCGCAACGGACATTGCCGATTCCGGCATGTGCACGAGCGGCTCGTTCGTCACGGCGTTCTCGGGTGGAAGTCGAGACCACGACGACAGCGTCAACGGTGTCGCCGTTGACGCGGATGAGAACACGTGGATCGTTGGCACCTTCGTCGGCAACGCGCGGTGGGGTGACGTCGAGCTCACCGCCACGGACGATGTGCAGACTACAGGTTTCGTCGCCAAGCTCGATGCGGCGGGCAAGATCGTCTTTGCGCGTGCCGTCGGCCAGGCAACGCCAGGCAACCCCTCGGTTGCGTCGCGCATCCGCGTGGACGCAGCCGGAAACGTTTTTGTCGCGGGCACGTTCGGCGGCACGCTCGACTACGACGACGTGCATCTCACCAAGACCGGCGCGAGTGCAGCCTTCGTCCTCTGCCTCGACGCCACCGGCAAAGCGCTCTGGGGAGCAGCGTCGGCCAGCACGACGGGCTCCGGCGCCAACGACATCGCCATCGACGCAAACGGCGACATTTATCTTGTCGGCAGCTACAGCGGGCAGGCGTTCTTCGGTACGTTCGCACTCGATTTTGTCGATAGAGCGCCGGCTCCCTTCGTTGCGAAATACTCACCCACCAATCATGCGTGGATTTGGGCGCGCGGCTTCGGCGGCACCGAGATCAACAGCGGCGGCATTGCCTACGGCGTGAGCCTGACGTCCGATGGTCAAAGTGTCTACGCGGTTGGTCAGACCGCGAGCGCGATGGATGTCGATGGCCATCCCTTCCTCGTGTCCGGTGGTGGCTTCTTCTTGAAGCTCGCAACCCGCGACGGTCACACGATTTGGGCGACCGTCGCCGCTCCTTCGGACACGTCGGAAATTGCATATCCGCACGCTGCAACCACGGATGCGGCGGGCAACCTTTACGTTGCAGGCGAGTTCAGCGGAACACTCCACTTCGATGCTGCCAAGGACGACGCTGCCGGTAGCAACGATGCAGGAGCGAATGGTGTAAGCGTTACGGCAGCCGGCGGGAGAAACGTGTTTGTCGTCAAATACGATTTCAACGGCACACCCGTATGGGTCGAGCGCGCTGGCCAGGGCAGCGTGGCGCGCGGCGATGACGTCGCGTTCGACGGCGCGAACGCGCTCTACGTGTCTGGCTACAAAGAAGGCATCCTCACCTTCGGCGGTATTTCACTCCCGTCGACGGGAAATGCCTTCGTCGCTCGTTACGACACGTCGGGCCATGCGGTGTGGGCGGCCGGCGACGACAGCAGCGACCTGTCCAGCAACGAAGCGAAGGCGATCTGGGTTGGTTCCCCCACGAGCGGCGTTGTCATGGGTGGGATTTTCGCCAAGACAACCAGCTTCGGCGCATTGACGCTCACCTCGTCTGGTGAAGACGACGGATTCGTGATCCGCGCGTGCAATTAGCGTCAATCGCTATTTTGATGACACGACGACCGTACTCTTGAACATCCCCATACCGCACTGGAACGTTAGCGTTCGCTCCTTGTCTGTGGGGATGACAATCTCGACGGGCTGACCCTTCGGCAAATCCTTTCGGATATTGAGCTCGGGAAAAACTACCGCGGTTGCGCACGTGTCATCGGTTGTGCGCGTGAAGACGAGCCTGGCTTCACTCCCCTTCTTCACCGTGATGGAACTTGGTTTGAAACCCTCTTGATCGGCCGTAATCGCAATAGGGGCAGACTTCGCGCTGCCGGCATCTTCGGCAGTCTTACAGCCAAGCAGCACCGCTAATGCCGTGACTGCAGCGAGGGCAACTCTGGTTCGCATAGGTATCTCCTTAATTTAAATTATTTGCCTAGCGCAGTCAGAGGCAACTGAGAAGATTCAGATATGAGAGCGGTGTCTTCGTCCGCCGCCGTGCTCGGCACCTGTCACGACGAGATCCACGAGAGAGGCGACGGTGGCACCTGCGACGACCTCCTTGAAACGCAGCGTGCGCGAGAAGACGGGCGCGAAGATCGCATCGAGAATGAGGTTCGCGGGCACGTCTTTCGGGAGCTCGCCGCGTGACTTGGCGCGTTCGATGACGCTCAGCCGGCGCGCGAACGACTCCTCCTTGAGTCCCTTGGCAAGGACATCGATCTCGGTCCCGGCTTCGCCGAGCGTGATGAGCCGTGTGATCGCGCCTCCAACGTCGGTGCGGATGAATGCAAGCGCGCGCCGCACGAGTTCCACCAGATCGCCGCGGAGTGTACCCGTGTCGGGCACCGGCTCGTGATGACCGGCCACCGATCGCAACGCCTCACCAACGAGCTCGCACTTCGTTGGCCATCGTCGATAGATCGTCGTCTTGTTGACGCCCGCGATGGCCGCGACGTCATCGACGCGCAGAGCTGCGTAGCCGCAGCGTGCGAGTTGGGTCACGACCGCTTCGAGTACGCTCTGAACGACGCGCGCGCTCCTTCCGCCGTTTCGCACCCCAACTGTCCGGCGATGGGCTCCCAGAGTTAAATCCGACATGGGGGAAAATAATGGCAACAATGAGTTGCCTTTTCAAGTATTTCGTTCTAGCTTTCTTATGGCAATGATTTGTTGCGTTAAGAGGAACGACCGATGACGATGACGGTCGACAAAGCCTCCCAAAGTAGGACTCACGTCAAGGGCGTCTCCGGCGAAACCACGGAGCAGACTGGCACCAAGGGCAAAGCCACGGGCAAGGCGCGCAAGATTGCTTTTGTGGCCGGCGGGATCGGTGTGCTCGGAGTTGCCGGCTACCTCATCATCCATCGGGGTCTCGAAAACACCGACGACGCGCAGATCGATGCCGACGTCGTCGCCATCGCCCCGCGCACGGCCGGCATGGTCGTGAAGGTGAACTTCATCGACAACGACTTCGTGAAAGAGGGGCAGGTCCTCGCCGAGATCGACGACGAGCCGGCGAAAGCGCGTCTCGCGCAGGCCGAAGGGAATCTCGCTGCGGCCGTCGCGAACGCCGCAGCGGCCGATGCGGACTCGCGCTTGTCCACCGTTGGGGCGCACGCGAACAAGTCCGCCGCGAATGCGTCGTGGGGTGCGGCGTCGGCAAGCGCCACGGGTTCGCTCGACCAAGTCCGCGAAGCCCAGGCTCGCGTTTCCGCAGCGGAAGCCAACCTCGCGCAAGCCGTCATCGATCGCGATCGCGCCGTCAAGCTCGTGGCGTCAGGCTCGGTTTCGCAGGTCGAACTCGATCGCGCAAACACCGCGTTCGACACGACCACCGCGCAGCTCGCGCAGGCTCGTGCAAATCTCGGGAACTTACGTGCAGGCGTTGCCGAGGCGTCGAGCCGCGTAGAGGAAGCATCGGCGAAGGTCAAACAGGCGAACGAGGTCGATGTCTACATTGCGCAGGCCCAAGCACGCGCGAACGCCGCGCACGCGCAGGTCGAGCAACTCAAAGCCGTGCGCGATCTCGCCGCCCTCGATCTGTCGTACACGAAGATCACGGCGCCGTCGGACGGCGTCGTGTCGAAAAAATCAGTCGTCATCGGTCAGATGCTGCAGATTGGCTCGCCGATCGTCCAGCTCGTTCCCACGCAGGCGGTCTGGATCACGGCGAACTTCAAAGAAACGCAGGTTGGCGATATGCGCGTTGGACAGCCGGCAGAGGCGGTCGTCGACGCGTTCTCCGGCGTCACGATACGCGGTGAGGTCGAGAGCTTTTCGGCGGGCACGGGTGCGCGCTTCGCACTTCTTCCGCCGGACAACGCCACTGGCAACTTCACGAAGGTCGTTCAGCGCGTCCCCGTGCGTATCAAGCTCATCGACGTCCCAAAGTCGATTGCGCTTCGTGCGGGCATGAACGTCGACGTGACGGTCAACACCAGGCACCACTGAGTCGTTCAAATGCCGGAACAAGGCACCAACAAGTGGTTGGTGGCGATCGCGGTCGCCCTCGGCGCTCTGCTCGAGATCATCGATACGTCGATCGTCAACGTTGCGGTCGCCGATATGCAGGCGGCGCTCGGCGCCACGTTGACCCAGATGACGTGGGTCGTGTCGAGCTACGCCGTCGCCAACGTCATCATCCTTCCGCTGAGCGCATGGCTCGGGAATCGCTTCGGCAAGAAGAGGTACTTCATCTTCTCGCTCGTGGGATTCACGTTGTCGTCGGTGCTCTGCGGCGTCTCGACGTCGCTCACCATGCTCACGCTGGCGCGCGTGCTTCAGGGACTCTTTGGCGGCGGCTTGCTCGCAAAAGCGCAGGCCATCCTCTTCGAGACGTTTCCGCGCGAAGAGCAGGCACTGGCGCAGAGCTTCTTTGGCGCCATCGTGATCGCGGGTCCCGTCATTGGTCCAACGCTCGGCGGCTACATCGTCACGAACATCGGATGGCGATGGATCTTCTTCATCAACGTGCCCGTCGGCATCGCCGCGTTGTTCATGTGCATCACGGCGCTGCCCGCGGACAAGAAGAGAGTCGGGCCCAACGCGCCGGTCGACTGGCTCGCCATCGCTTTGCTCGCCATCGGCATCGGGAGCTTTCAGACCTTCCTCGAAGAAGGCCACCAAGACGACTGGTTCGAATCGCACTTCATCACGACGATGGCCATCGTCGGCGTGGTCGGCATGGTCCTCTTCGTTTTCCGCGTCCTTGGCGCGAAAGATCCCGTCGTCGATCTGCGCGTGCTCCGTTATCGCTCGCTCTGGGCGGGCAGCATCTTGTCCGTCGTGGTCGGCATGGCTCTGTATGGCGCGCTCTTCGCGATTCCGATCTTTGCCGACAACGTCATGAACTACACCTCGCAGCAGACGGGCCTCATCCTCTTACCGGGAGCGATTACGTCGGCCATCATGATGCCGATGGTTGCAAAGCTGATTCGAAAATTCGATCCGCGCCTCATCCTCGCCATAGGCGCATCGATCCTCGCCTTTGCGGTCACGCTCCTCGCGAAGCTCACGCCAACGACGTCGTCTGGGGATCTCTTTTGGCCGCTCGTCATCCGCGCGGGCGGTCAGGTCATGATGTTCCTGCCCCTCAGCATGTCCGCGCTCGGACCGATCCCGAGAGAGGACGTCGCGGCTTCCACGGCGCTCTTCAATCTCACGCGTCAGTTCGGCGGAAGCATCGGCGTTGCGCTCCTCACGACCATCCTCGACAGCCGCCAGATGTTCCACAGATCGGTGCTCGTCGAACATCTGTCGATCACGGATCCGGCCGTCCAAGAGCGCATCGCGACACTCACGGGTGGCTTCGTGACCAAGGGCTTCGATCTCGAAACCGCCAAGCGAATGGCACTCGCAGTCTTGGACGGCAGCGTCCAACTTCAAGCCGCCGTCCTCGGCTTCAACGACACGTTCTGGATCACCGCGGCGCTCATCGTCTTGACACTCCCGTTCGTCTTGCTCCTCGGCAAGCCGCCGAAGGGGGTCAAGATCGAAGCCGGCCACTGAGAGCGTGTAGGGCAGCCGTTGCGAACGAATCGAGGCTAGGGCGGAGCGCGAGGAGCCCGCGCAAGCGTACTATTCGTACGTGCGCAGGCACCGCAGCGCCTACCTGAGGTCCCGCCGCAGGCGGGCCGACAGCGCCGAAGGCGCCGGCGAAGCCGAATCGATTCGCGCAGCAGGCTGGCGAACACGCTCTGAGTCAGTTGGAGCCCCAACCGCGCCATCTCGCTTCGCTCGCTGCGCCGCCTTCCCCTTGTCCGTGCTCGTCAGGCGCGCCTCTGTTTTCGCGTCTTCGGCCCGCCTGCGGCGGGACCTCAGGGCGCGCCTTCCTGCGCGCGGCCGGGGAACGGCGTTCGCTCGATTGCTGCGTAGGTTGGGGTGAGCTTGCGAACCCCAACTCGTTTCGACTCTGCGGCCCTTGTGGCCGCCCAATTCGGTGCTTTGCGGTCAAAACGACGAAAGCGGTCTCATCGCCCTAAACGGATGAGAACAGAGACGGATGGCCCGAGGATGCTCGTGGACGTTTTGTCGTACTGCTGAAAAATCCAGCGCATGCCAGCTCGAAAATCGACCCGACCCACGGCGGCTCCCACTTCCAACCGCGAGTCGAGCAGGGGATAGCCTTCTCCGAAGACACTTACTCGGGCCATACCGGCAACTGTCAGTTTTGGAATCGGATATGTCCGCACGTCGAGGCCCAATCCGACTGCCGGTGTCCAATCCTTCCCATGCAGGACATCGGGCCCGGCAAGAGCATGCACTTCGACATATTTCGCGGGAATGATGGCGAGCGCGAGCGACGCGCGCAAAAGATCCAACCGGTTAAGAGTTGGGCTGTCGGGCTCGTACAGACGAAGCCACGACACATCCAGTGCTAGGAGTGAGAGATAACCTCTCGCAGATACGTCGAATCCGTAGATTCCCTCCGTCATGCCAAGAAAAGCACTCCCCTGCAATTCGCCATATCGGCGCGCGACCACCTCCGTTTCTTCGGATATGGATTCGTCGTCCTCTTCGTACTCGCCATTCTCCTTAATAATGGGTTCTTCTTTTTCTTTCACACAAGGGAGAAGACTGTCAGGAACCACACCGCGGTCGGCTCGCAGCCACGGATCACGAGGGCATCCACCGAATACGATACTTAGGGACGGGAGCAAGGATCCCAGCAGACCTGACAACTCGTCGTCATCGTTGTCGTTCTTGTTCTCGGAGGAAGAATTCTGCGAAGGACTATGCGATTTCTCGATGCCGTCGAGCACTGGGCCCGATGCTCCCCATGCACCCGACGTATAAGCCGCCACCAAGAGCTGGATCAGAGCCATCGGAACCAGCATCGATCGGCGCATCATCCTTCGGATGAACGTTCGTGCGCCGTGGTTGCATCCACGGCTCGAAGCGCGGGACGGAGTCCCGGTAAGAATGTTAGCGTGCGTGATTCTCATGCCCGAGTTCATTTTCACGATGCAGGGGGTCACGAGGGTCCATCCCCCGGACAAGAAGGTCCTCGACAACATCTATCTGTCGTTCTTCCCTGGCGCGAAGATCGGCGTCATCGGCGCGAACGGATCGGGCAAGAGCTCGCTCATGCGCATCATGGCCGGCGTCGACAAAACGTTCGGTGGCGAGGCCAAACCTTATCCAGGCACGCGCATTGGTTACTTCGCGCAGGAGCCGGATCTCGGCTCGGCCAAGACCGTGCAAGACGCCGTCAGCGAAGGCGTGGGCGAAACGCGTGCATTGCTCACGCGTTTCGAGGACATCAGCGCCAAGCTCGGCGAGCCCATGGACGACGATGCCATGACGGCGTTGCTCGACGAACAGGCGAAGCTTCAAGACAAGATCGACGCGGCCGACGCGTGGAATCTCGATCGCCACGTGGAGCTCGCGATGGACGCGCTGCGCGTGCCGCCGGCCGATGCGGACATCTCGAAGCTCTCAGGCGGTGAGAAGCGAAGAGTTGCATTATGCAAGCTTTTGCTCTCGCGGCCCGACATGCTGCTGCTCGACGAGCCCACCAACCACCTCGACGCCGAGTCTGTCGCGTGGCTCGAGCATTTTTTGCACGAGTACGCGGGCACCGTGGTGGCCGTCACCCACGATCGCTACTTCCTCGACAACGTTGCCGGTTGGATCCTCGAGCTCGATCGCGGGCGCGGCTATCCGTTCAAGGGAAACTACACGGGTTGGCTCGAGCAAAAATCCGCGCGCCTCGCACAAGAAGAGAAGCAGGAGTCCGCGCGCCAGCGAAAACTCAAACAAGAACTCGCATGGGTGCAAGCTTCGCCGCGCGCTCGCCAGGCCAAGAGCAAGGCGCGTCTTGCGGCGTACGACGAGCTCGCTGCCGCTGCACTGAAGGGTCCGTCGGATCCGACCGAGATTTCGATCCCGCCCGGTCCGCGTCTCGGCGATCTCGTCATCGAGGCCAAGGGCCTTACCAAGGGCTTCGGCGACAAGCTTCTCTTCGAGGGACTCGACTTCCTTTTGCCGCGCGCCGGTATCGTCGGCGTGATCGGTCCGAATGGTGCCGGCAAGACCACGCTCTTCAAGATGCTCGTCGGCCAAGAGAAACCCGACAAGGGCGAGCTCCGACTCGGTGAGACCGTGAAGATCTCCTATGTCGATCAGTCGCGCGATGCGCTTGCAGGCGACAAATCCGTCTGGGAAGTCATTACCGGCGGTGAGCCGAACATCACGCTCGGCAAGCGCGAGGTCAATAGCCGCGCGTACTGTTCGTGGTTCAACTTCAAAGGTTCGGACCAGCAGAAGAAGGTCAAGGATCTCTCCGGCGGCGAACGCAATCGCGTGCATCTTGCACGTTTACTCAAAGACGGTGGAAACCTGCTTTTGCTCGACGAGCCCACGAATGATCTGGATGTCGAGACGTTGCAGGCGCTCGAGAATGCCCTCCTTGGCTTTCCGGGATGCGTTGTCGTGATCAGTCACGATCGTTGGTTTCTCGACCGGATCGCGACGCACATTCTCGCGTTCGAAGGCGATAGCAAAGTCACCTTCTTTGCTGGCAACTACCAGGCGTACGAGGAGGATAGGAGAAAGCGCCTCGGCGAGGAGGCAACTCAACCCAAGCGCGTGAAGTTTCGCAAGCTCGCCCTCTGATGTGCGCCGCGACAACCATTCGGAATCCCTCGACTGGCATTTCTTTCGCATCACCATGAGTGTGTAGCGGCATAACGAATTTCGTGAATGGACACGCATCACCATTCTTCAGGTCACGAGCTCGCACCGGGGCATTCGCTGAGTCGTGCGACGGATCGACATAGCCATGCTCATGGCCATCTCCACGCACATGCCCATGGTGCCAAGACGCGGCGTGCCTTCGCTATCGGCGTTGGATTGAATGTCGCATTCCTCGTGGTGGAGCTCGTGGTTGGCTTATGGGTGGAATCGCTCGCGCTCATCGCTGACGCTGCCCACAACGTTGGCGATGTGGCGGGCCTCGCGCTCGCATGGGGAGCCGCACATCTCGCTACGCGCAAACCCTCGGTGCGCCGCACCTATGGATTGCGCCGGAGCACCATCCTCGCATCGCTTGCCAATGCGGTTTTGGTCTTGGTTGGCGTCGGCGCGGTCGCAGCCGAAGCCATCGGACGTCTCGGCTCGGCAGCGCCGGTACCTGGCGGAATCATCATGGCGATCGCCGCCGCAGGCGTCATCATCAACGGCGGTTCGGCGTTGCTCTTCGTTGGTGAACGAAAACGGGATGTGAACGTGCGGGGCGCTTTCATGCATCTCATGGCAGATGCCGCCGTCTCGCTCGGTGTCGTCGTTGCGGGTGGCCTCATCGTCTTGACCGGCAAGGCATGGATCGATCCCCTCGTCAGCTTGATCGTCTCCGTCGTCATCGTCGTCACGACATGGTCGCTGCTCCGAGAGTCGCTCGATCTGGTTCTCGACGCGGTTCCGGAGGGCATCGACCCAGAGCGCGTACGCACGTACCTTTGCGGTCTCGAGGGCGTTTGCGAAGTCCACGATCTGCACATCTGGGCCATGAGCACCACCGAAACCGCGCTTACGGCCCATCTCGTCATGAAGGATGGTGCACCCCCTGCATTCCTTCGGGATGCAAGCCGGCACCTCTCCGACGACTTCTCCATCTCCCACGTGACACTGCAAGTCGAGCCGCATGACGCTCCCGAGCCGTGCGCGCATGCCCCTGAAGACGTGTTGTAATTGGTGATGTCATGGGAGGGTTGCAAGCGATAGCCATCGTCCCTCCGCGCTCGGGACAAAGCCCTGCGCGCGAGGGTTCATGACGGCAATCTGGTCTTCATGCCAGAGCGGTAGGATCCATGCTTGGTCTCGCACGCGGCGCTCGAGTTCGGCGTAGATTTGTTTTCTCATGTCAGGCGAGAGGGTGCGGTCACCGTCGTCGAGCAACCGATCGACTTCGGGATCACGGATGCGTGCACGGTTGGCGCCGGCGGGTGGGATGGATGACGAATGCAAGAAGACACGAAGGACATTGGGTTCCGTGAATTCAGGCAACTGCAAAGTTGCCAGCTCGAAGTCGCCAGCGGAGAGACGCGCGAGCAATGTGCCGAGTTCGAGAGGGACGACGTCGACGTCCACACCCACGTCGGAGAGTTCCTGCGCGATCACGCGTGCGATGGTTCCACGCAACCTGTCCGTTGACGTGAGGAGTGTCAGGTGCAGCCGGCCTGCATGCGCCTCGGCAAGCTCCTCGCGGGCTTTGGCGGGGCTCCAGGGGAGGGGAGGCTCGTCGGTGTGAGCCCAATGGGAGGGAGGTAGCAATGTGGAAGCTACTTGGGCATGCCCCGCGAAAAGCGTGGTTGCAATGGTATGACGATCGATGGCCATGGCAAGTGCGCGCCTCACGTGAGCGCTGGCAAGCCATCCTTGGTCAGTCCGCGCGAGCATATACGTGAGATTTGCGCCCGGGCGCCCCACGATGGACACCCCTTGCACCTTTTCGAGTGAGGGGAGAAGCGTGGGAGACAATCCGTTGACGACGAGATCGGCGCGCTGTGCATGCATGCGCAATGCACGTGCGTTCTCGTCGTGCACGGTACGAATCACGACTGCATGACGAGGCAGAGGCATCGCGCTTCCCGCGGCCGGAGAGAGCGTGATTTCACCCGGTGTGCGCTCTTCCACCGCGAACGGCCCCAAACCATCGAGCGTGCCGTCGGGTCGCGGCGGGCCGGCGGCCTCGTCTTCGCGCAAAATCGGCAGCTCGAGATCCGTGAGGAGCGTTGCGTGAGGTCTCGCGAGGTGGATGCGCACGGCATGATCGCTTTCCGCCGTCACGCTGCTGATGGCATCGACCACGCGCGCGTGCCGTGACGCGACCGACGCATCCGCGAACGCGTGCAGAGTCGCGACGACGTCGCGTGAAGTGAACCTGGCGCCGCTGTGGAAGCGAACGTCGTCGCGCAGCTCGACGCGCAATGTCTCGGGATCCATCCATGTCCAACCGCGCGCGAGGTACGGCATGGGAGCGAGCGTGGTCTCGTCGAGTCGCACGAGACCTGCGTGCACGAGGCGTGTCGTTCGAAGCGCGACGGCGTCGGTTGCGTAACGCGGATCGAGCGTCTCAGCGTCGGTCACGACGAGCATCTCGATCGGTCGTGCGCGCTCGCCCCTGCCTGCAATGTCCCGGCTGCATCCCGTGAGTGCCGGCGCCATCGCGAGCAGGACGCCGGCGGCTCTTGCACGCATCGCTTTCGTGACCGGCGTACGCGCTGTAATAGTCGCACCATGCGACGCCATCGCCTCTTTTTCATTTCGCTCGTCATCGGCGCCGTCATGCTTCCGGAGGTCGGTGCTCGCTCCGAGGGCTCGCAAAGATCCGCGGTCGCGCCCGCGCGCGCTCCGGAGATTGAGGCAGCCGTGCGTGCTCTCGTGAACGATCGATCGTTCAAGGACGCCCAGGTCGGTGTGTCGGTGGTCGACGCGGAGACTGGCGCGGTGCTCGCGCAATCCGGTGAGCATCTCGTGCTCAACCCGGCTTCGAACGCGAAGCTTTACACAGCGGCCGCTGCGCTCGCGATCCTTCACGGGTCTCACAGGTACCAGACCACGCTCAGTGGAACGATCAAAAGCGGCAGCGTCGCCGAGCTCGTTCTTCGCGGGCACGGCGATCCTTCGCTTCGTTCGAGCGATCTCTTTGCGATGGCCGAGGAGCTCAAGGCGCATGGCGTTCGCAGAGTGGATTCCATCGTCGTCGACCAGCGCTTCTTCGACGAGCAGACGACGCCACCCGCCTTCGAGCAGCAGCCGAACGAGTGGGCCGCATTCCGTGCTCCCGTGAGCGCGGTCGCTTTGAACGAGAACACGATCACGCTCACGTTGCGGCCGACGCAAACGGGCTCACCGGCAACGGCATCGTTCGATCCGCCGGGGTTCGTCGACGCGGAGGGCACGGTGAAGACGGTGGAGTCGGGCGCCGACACGGTCGGTCTCGAGCTCTCGCCTGCGGGCAAGCGCATGAGCGCGAAGATCTCTGGAGCGGTTGCCGTGGACGCGAAATTCGTCCGCTACACGCGACGCGTCGATGATCCTCAATTGTTCGCCGGCTACGCGCTCAAAGCCGTCCTCCAAGAGATCGGTGTCAACGTCGGATCCGATCCAAAGCTTGCGACGAGTCCGACGGCGAAGGCCGCGGTCATCGTTCGGCACGAGTCCGAGCCGCTCTCGACGTTGCTCTACGCGCTCGGGAAAAACAGCGACAATTTCTATGCGGAGATGATCTTCAAGTCCCTTGGTGCCGAGGCCAAGACGCGCCCCGGAAGGAGCCAGGACGCGGCCGACATCGTGACGAAGTGGCTCGAACGTAACGATCTGTCCGACGCGGGGGTGGTCATCAAGAACGGCTCGGGGCTGTTCGATGCGAACCGCGCGACCGCGAACAGCATGACGAAGCTCCTCGCCTACGCATGGCAAGATCCCACCCTCCGCGCCGAGTACGTCGCGCAGCTCTCCATCGGTGGCGTGGATGGCACGTTGCACAAGCGCTTTCGCGAGTACCGCGGCCGGCGCGCCATCCGCGCGAAAACCGGAACGCTCGACGATGCGATCGCGCTCTCCGGTTACGTGCTCGGCCCGCCGGGTAAATCGCCGCTCGCATTCTCCATCATGTTCAACAAAGTTTCCGGGAAAGCTGCTTCCGCGCGCGCCGCCGCCGACAGGCTCGCGACACTGCTCTACGAGCGACAATTCAAGTAGCCCCACCTGCGCGCTCGCTTCGGGGCCCCTTAAATCTGATATCGTGTTGGTGCGATGGATTCCAAACCAGACGATGACGAGTGGGTCTTGCTTCGCGTCTTGCTCGATCGTGCGCAAGCCATGCTGCTCGCAGAGTTCCTCGACAATCAGCGGATCCCAGTGTCCGTTGAAGGTGCGTATTCTGCCGGCATGCTTCCGGGCGTCGAGGGGGTGCGTGTGATGGTCCCGGCCGACCGCATCGACGAAGCGCGACTCGCGGCAAAAGCCTTCGACGGCGACTAGAACGCGTTCCTCACCTGCTGCGCGACGGTGATGAAACGCATTCTAATAGCTAATGGACTTGCGCATTTTCTCGAGGGCCCGCTCCTGAAGCTGGCGAACGCGCTCGCGCGAAAGTTTGCACTCTGCACCGATCTTTTCGAGCGTCAGCTCCTCGTCGTTGTCGAATCCGAAGCGCAAACGAAGGATGCGCGATTCGATCGGCTTGAGCTGTCCGAGCAGCCTCTGCACTTCTTTGCTCCGTGTGTGTGAGACGAGTGTCTCGAACGGCGAGAGCATGCTTTCGTCCTCGAGCAAATCGATGAACTTGCGCCCGTCCTCGTCGCCAACGGGTTGATCGAGCGAAAGCGGCATCTTCGCCCACGAGTCATTCGTCTCGCGAAATCTGTCTTGCGGAATACCTGTCTCCTTTTCGAGTTCGCCACGCGTGGGATTGCTCCCTGTGCGCGCGAGGACGGACTGGGTGGCAGACGCCCTGCGGTTGTATGCGTGGAGCATGTGCACCGGGATGCGCACGACGCGACCCTTGTTCGCGATGGCGCGTGCAATGGCGTGGCGGATCCACCACGATGCGTAGGTGGAGAAGCGATAGCCGCGCGTGCAATCGAAGCGCTCGACGGCCTTCATCAGGCCAATGTTTCCTTCCTGAATTAAATCGATGAGGGGTAGCCGCCCGTAATTGTACTTCCCTGCAATGGATACGACGAGGCGCAGATTTGCTTTGACGAACTTGTCTTTTGATTGCTTGGCCCGCCGCGATGTCTCCCCGATGCGTCCTATGTATCTTTTATATTCTTCGGTTTGAAAGCGCGCCGCTTCACCGAGCCCGCGCACAGCTTCTTCAGCATGAGCAATCCATGATCGGTCGGCGTCGGCAAGCCGGATGGCTTGGGCAAGGCTCGTACGCGCCGCGCGATATCTGTTCGTTTGCTCGGTCGTTAGTTTACTTTTCTGTTTCTTATAAATTTTGAAGATCTTCCGAAGCTCCTCGAGCTGTGGAAGATCGAGCGCACTCTCGCTACGAGACAGATCTCTTTCGAATGTCTCAATGGCAATCTCGGCGGCCGGAATGAACGCGAGGATCGCACACCAGTGTTGGATTTCGGACTCCGCGACGTCGGTGGCCGCCCGGAGCTCCTCCTTCGAATCCATGACAGCGTATGCTGCCATCTCGCGCAAATAGCGCTCGGTCGTGGACGTGGTTTTTGGTCTGCTTCGGAGTCTCTGGATCATGCGACGTAGATCAGGTCGCTCCCGCCTCAGAAAAGTTGTGCGCGATCTTTCGATCGCCGCCGTTTGGTAATACGGGGGCTCGGTGGCTCTGTACCTTCGAACGTGGCGCGCGGTGCGAGCCAGACCCGATCTCGCGATCGTGTTGGTCGTTGGTTCTTGGATGCAGGCGACCGGTCACGCACTTCTCGCGGCATCCGCTGGCTTTCTTGCGCAATCGCTCGCTGGGGGACCTGCGCCAGGGGAGCTTCGTACTGTCGCGATGGTCGTGCGCGTTGGTGGCGGCGATGCGCTCCTTGGCATTGCGGTGGTCGGTGCCGCGGCGGCGTTGCTCAAGTTGATCGGAGGTGTGATCTCCGCGTCGAGCGGAGCGCGGCTCTCTGGTGAACTTGCCGCCGGCCTTCGTCTCGGGATCCTCCGTGAGATGTTCGCGGGTTCGCGGTGCGATGAGGTTCGCGCGCGCGAACTCGCATCGCTCACGTCGCACGTGCAGGATGTCGAGCGCGGCGTGGCACTCGGAGTCTTCGCGGAGCTGCGAGCGGTGTTGCAGCTTTTGCCGCTCGTCGTTTTGCTCGTCGTTCTCGCCCCGCGCCTTGCGGCGAGCGCTCTCGTCGCTCTCTCTGCGTTTGCGGCTCTCGTTCTCGTGACGCGTCGTGCGCTCAAGCGCGCGTTCGTGACGGCGGCGGCCGAGTCCGAGAGTTTGCTCGGTGTCGCCGATGAGGCCGTGCGCCATGCGGATCTGTGGACGACGTACGGTGCAGAGCGACGCATCGTTTCGCATCTCGAGTCGCTCGGCCGGACGATGATCGAAACGGCGGCGCGTTTGCGAGCGCGCTCGGCGCTGCTCTCGGCGGCGAGCGAAGTGCTCGGCGCAGTGGCGCTCGTCCTCGTTCTGTCGCTCGTCTCGTTGGGCGTCATCGATGGTGGCGCGCGCACGGCGCTCGTTCCTTTCGCGATCGCGTTCTTCATGGCTTACAAGCCGCTTCGCGAGCTCGTGGAGGCACGCCTCGTTCGAGCGCGTGCCGAGCACGCGCTCACCGCTGCAACGTGCACGACTCTTCGCTCGCGCACGATGCGATCGCGTCCGATCGAAAGCAGTCCTGCGCGCGTGTGGTCGCCTGAGGCCCTGCGACTCGATGGTGTCGTCACGGCGCATGGCGAGCATGCCCCCGTCTCCCTCACCCTCGCTCACGGATCGATCGCCGCCATCTCTGGACCCACGGGAATCGGAAAAACGTCGCTCCTCCGTGCGCTGCTCGGACTCGATGCGTGCCGGGCCGGATCGGTGCACTGGGGAACCGAAGATCTCACGTGCCGTGGTGTGGGTCCGTCGGCGCGTCCTTTCGCGTGGGTCCCGCAAGACGCGCCGATCCTGGCCGATACGCTCGATGCCAACGTCATGCTCGGCGAAAGCGGCGCGTGTTCGGCCGAAGATCTTCTCGCGATGATCGGCGCTCGGGGACTTGCGGCGTCGCTCGGCAACGCGGTGCTCGCTACGTCGCGCACGATCTCTGGTGGAGAGCGTCAGTGGATTGCCGTGGCGCGTGCTCTTGCCACGAATCTGCCGGTGCTCTTGCTCGATGAGCCCACGAGCTTTCTCGATCCTGCCTCGCAAGACAAGATGCTCTCGGCGCTCGCAGCTCTGCGTGGCAAGCGCACGATCATTGTCGTCACGCATCGTCCGGAGCCTCTCGCGATCGCCGATGTCGTCGTGCGCCTCACATGAATCACGTCACATGCTGAGCACGCGGATGACGGGACCCGCTTCGATCTCGATGCGATCTCCGGTGAAGAGCTCGCCGTCGAGAACGAATGCACCCTTCGGCATGGTCAAGGTTGCTCTCTCTGCGAGCGCGTCGACGTGCGTACCGATGAGAGGTTTGCCTGCGAGCACGCGTGGCAACTGCGGACCGAGCCGTGATGGGCCGAGCGAGGTTGCAACGATGTGAAAGCGATCGCGCTCCTCGCCTGCGCGATGGAGCAGGTGCAAGTGGAGACCGAGATCCCGCACGACGCTCGCACAGACGAGGCTCGTTCTGTCGAAAGGCGCACGCACTCCATCGACTTCGACCTGGCAGGGGACGGGCTCGAGGACGCGCCGCGCGAGCGCACCACCGAAGAGCGATCCGCCAAAGATGCGCATGACGAGGCTCGCCGCGCTCCTGTAGCCGCCCGATCCTTGGTTCGTATAGATCTCGAAGAAGCGCGCAACGAGCCCCGCGCCGACGATGAAGCCAACGTGTTCGACGCAGGCGGCGTCGCCGTTGTGATTTCGGACGAGGAGCGTTGGACGTGCCGTGACTTCGGTGTGACCGGAGACGATCGCGGACAACAATGCATCCGTGTACTTTGCCGCTGCGCCGTCGCCGATCGATAGCAGGCCGCCACCCTCGTAGCCCCAGTTGCGCGCCACGGTGCTCACGGTGCCGCCGGGGACGAGGGCGATCTTCGGCCACGCGATTTGACCGCTTTCGATTTGATGCGATTTCACCGTTGGCGGCTGCGGTGCGGTCCTCAAAGCCGCAGCAGGCTGTTCACTTCGCTTCGCTCCGTTGCTCTCACTGTACTTCGTCCACTTCGTGGACTCCGTACAGTTCGAGTCCGGTCGCCTCTCATGCCGCCTCGAACTCGCGTCAACTTGAAAGCGGTCTTGTCTGTTCGCGAACGCGTTGCGCAGCGCGGTGACGCCCGCCATGTACGAACCGTCGCCGCCGGCAAGAACCACGGTGTCGCCGGGATCTGCAGCGATCTCGGCTGCTGCCGCTTCGAGGTCCGAAAGACTGCGCGTCTCGAGGAGGCGCATGCTGTTCGCTCGTGCCACGCGCAGGACGGCCTCGAAGATTGGACTGCCGTTCTGAAGCCGCCGTGCGCGCCGATTGACGATCGCGGTCACGCGCATCACAGCTCGCGTCGGGTAGCACACGATCGTTTTCAGCAGAGAGAAAACCGACTACTTCGTACGCATGAAGTCGCTGGCTTGCGTTGCGTTGGTCGCGGTCGTGGGGGGCTGCGCGAGTCCGGCGTTGCGCGTTGCCGAGCGCGAGATCGCCTCGGCAAAGGACGAGGCCAGAGCCACGGCACGCGTGCGCGAGAGCCGGCAATGCGTCGTCCGCGTGGACGATGCGCTCAGACGAAGAATGAAAGTGCACGACGGTGCCGGCGCAGAAGCGGCGATGCTTCTTCTCGAGAACGGCAAACTTTCGGAAGGTAAGGCGCGCTCGTATCTTGCGGACGCCGATGATCGATGGCGTGCCGTGGGTGTGCGTATGCTCTACGAAAGTGGCGACGGGCGAGCGCGCCGCACGGCGCTGATCGATCCGAGTCCGCGCGTGAGAACGAGTGCTGTTCGTGCATCGGTCCGCGCCGCCGATCCCGCCGATCTCGATGTCCTCTTCGAAACCGCGCGTGTCGATCCCGAACCGATGCTTCGCACCGATGCGATCGGTGCCGTGAGCGCGATTGCGCGCTCGCGCCGCGGTCGCGCATATGCAGGAGACGTTGCTCTTCGTTTGCGCGATCTATGGACGGCCGGCGACGATGCACTTCGCGAGAACGTCGCGGTTGCCTGGGCCCTATCGCCTGTCTTCGAACACGGCGGCCGCGCGGCTCTCGTTGTGCGCATCGCAGAAGGCCGAGGGCCCGGCCCCGTTGCCGCTGCCGGTGTCGTGCTCCGAACGGCAAGCAAAGACGAGGCGCTCGTTGCCTCGGCGAATGCGCTCGTCGCGCGGACGATCCTCGAGGGATCGGTGCGCGATCGACGGAATGCCATTTTCGTTGCGCGACTCGAAGGCTCTCCGCTCGATGCCATTCGCAAGGCGAGCACGGATGACGACAACGAAGTTCGCATTACTGCACTTGCACGACTCCTTGATTCTCCGCCGGATCACGATACGGCACGTCGTGCGCTCGAAATCCTTGCGGGTTATGGCGTGAAAGGAACGGGCAGCGATGCTCGCGCACTCGATCACGCCGCGCGCGCCCGCATGGCCCTTGCTCGAGCAGGTGATTTGCGCATTCAGGCTTGGATTGAAGAAGATCTCGCGTCACCGTCGCCGGGCAAGCGCGTTGCTGCCGCCTCTGCGCTTGCGGCTCTCGGCCGGTCTGGGCGCGCCACGCCGCTGCTCGCCGATCCGGATCCGAGCGTTCGCATGCTTGCGGCCTGCACCATGCTGGCCGCGCACCGCTGACTTAAGTGGCCCCATCCGCCATGGCTTCGCCTACGGCTTGCCATGGCCGCCTTCCCCTTGTCACGTGCTCGTCAGGCGCGCCAAAGTGCGCGCCTTCCTGCGCACGGACGGGGAAGGCTGCACAGACTCTGCACACCATTCTTCTCTTTCGAATGGCCTAAACGGCGTTCTTCTCAGCGAAACGGCATTGGAACCTTGCTTGAACATCATTCCTGGGCATCACGAATCAGGCGTTTCATCCTTGCGAGATCGCCCAATTACAGAAGCGCCCTTCGGAAGTGTTTCCTTGTCGGTCCACTCCGTTTGGTCGAGTAGGGGATAGATAGGTTCATCGTGGTTGTCCTTCGCGAGACCGCAACGTCTACAGCTTAATCGATTTCCAGCTCCCTCCGCGGAACTTGAGTGACATCACGATGGCGGCGCAAATCGAGTAAACGACGGCTGCCGACCACATGCCTACCAGCCCAAAGCGCATGCCGCCCAACCACGCGAGCGGCACGAGCACGATGAACACGAGGCAGAATTGGGCTGCTGCGACGAACTTCGTATTGCCTGCACCAAAGAGCGCTTCGCTCAGAATCATGGCGACGGCGATGATGGGTGTGACAATCCCCATCATGCGCATGGGTATGACCATGACTTCTCGTACCGCCTCGGAGTGCGAGAAGAAATGCACGAGTTGCGGCGTGAACAAGACGCCTTCCATGAGTCCTACGGCTCCGAAAATGACCAGGCCAAGTCGCACGCTCGCCCAGCCGAAACGCGTGGCATCGTTGGGTCTCTTGGCCGCGAGCGATTGTGCAACGAGCGTAGCGGTTGCCGTTCCGAACGCGAGGCACGCGGTGAATGTGAGCTTCAAGATCTCGACGATGTCCGTCGTTGCGGCTCCGTTGACGGCTTCACGCGCGTCATTGCCGCTTTCGAGTGCTGCCGCCGCGTCGAGCTGGCCAGCCACTTTCGTGAAGAGCCCGAAGCCAATCATCATGACGATCGTTGCCAAGGCTGCCGGAATCGAAAGCTTGAGGATATTCCACGTGAGTTTGAGCGAGATATTCGACCAGCGTACCGGGTGAAACTTGCCGCGCTCGCGTGCCGCGTACGCGATCATGATTCCGAGGCCGATCCACGTAGCGATGAATGCCGCGAAGCCGGCGCCGGGGGCGCCCATGCGTGGGGCTCCGAGGCGCCCGAAGATAAACATCCAGCAAAAGAGGATATTGAAGACATTCATGATGAGCGCAGCTACGAGATGCACCCATGTCTTCCCTATACCGTCGAAAAATGCCTTCAGTGCCATGGTTGTCGACATGGATACGATGCCGAGCAAACGCCACTTCGAATACGAATATGCAAGCGCGTGAGCTTCGGGCACTTTGAGCATGAGCCCGAGCAACCAATGGATGGTTATCCAACCAAAAAGGGACAGCGCAATCCCCGTGAGGAGGCAAAACCACACGGCGTTGGCGAGCACCGCGCCGGCGTCATCATACTTGCGCTCGGCATAGCGGCGCGCGGTGAAAGCTTGCGTGCCCACGCTGATGGCGCCGAGCGATCCGCCAAAGAGCCACACCATAAGCAGCGACGGGAGGAGGGCTGCTTGCGCGTTCGAGGACTCTGGGTGCGGCAGGCGCGCGAAGAAGAGGACGTCGACTTCGTTGACGAAGCTCTGCGAGAGCATCGCAATCACGGTGGGCCAAGCGAGACGCAGGATCGTCCGGTAGGAGGGCCCTGAGATGAGCTCGAGATCGACGTCGGTTGCCCCATGCCCCTCAGTCATCACGGTCGCCATGAAAATGCTTCTCCGTATGCGACGTGGTGCGCTTTGGCAAGGGCGTGCGTCGACCTCGCCGCACGCGCGCTCACCTGGGAGCTAGAAAAACGACCTCTCTTGGAGTTTAAGGCTCGCCATGCATTCCCCAAGGCTGCCCGCGCTCATCGGCGCGTCGCTCTTCGTTACGTTCTTCGGCGCGGGCTGCTTCGTGTGGCAACGCGACTTCGATGCAAAGACCGGGCAGCTCGAAAAGGAGCTCGACAAAGAGCGAGCCGATCTTGCGCAGGCTCGCGCGGATCTCGAGGCCACGCGCCAGCGGCTCGAAAATGCTCTTCGCGCGAACGCGGATTCGAGCAGCGACGTCATGTCGTCCAAAGCGCGCCTGAATGATCTCGTTGGTCGCGTCGACGAAATTCAACACGGTGTCGACGAGCTCAAACGCGACGTTGGTGCAACGCGCACCGAGCTCTATGCGCGCATCGACGAAATCAAACACACACAAACCGCCGCTCCGCCGCCGGTCGCCATTCCGCAGGACAAAACAACACATTTTACGCAACTCAGGGACGCATACAACAGACGCGACTTCGTAACCGTCCGCGCGCTCGGCCCCGAATACATCAACCGCTACCCAACCGACGAGCACGCGGACGAGGCGCTGTTCATCATGGGCGACTCCGATCTTGCCGATGGCCGTCCGAGCTCGTCGCTCGGCCACATGAATCGGCTGCTCAAGCTATTTCCGCGCTCGAAATTGCTCAATCGAACGCTCTTCGACATGGGCGAAGCGTATTTGATGTTGCACGATTGCCAGAACGCCAAGATTGCTTTCGAGGCCGTTGAAAAGCGATTTCCGAAAGAGAAATACGGCATCGACGCGCGGGCGCGCCTTGCACGCATCGCGCAGAATCCCCCCGGCCTTTGCGCCCCCCCATAGCCCGCTTCCGCTTTGGCGCGATCCCTTCGTTGGGGCCTGCGCTGCGGTCCTCAAAGCCCTACAAGGCTGTTCCGGTCCGCTGCTCGGCCCCGCCTCGGCCTCGCGCCAAATCGTTTGCGGGCTGTCGCTTGCTGCGGAGTGACGTTTCCGAATCGTCACCGAGTCTTCACGAAGTAGCCAAGGCCAGCGCAGATCGTGGGTGGCGTGGAAACGATCTGCGCACCGCGTTCGATCAAGATGCGGGTCGTCGATCTCACAGTCCGCTACGACGACAAAGAGGCCGTTCGCGGCGTTTCGCTCGACGTCCACGCAAACGAGATCCTCGCACTCATTGGACCTAGCGGCTGCGGAAAGAGCACGTTTCTTCGCACGCTCAATCGCATGAACGACACGGTCGAGGGCGTGTGCATCACGGGGCACGTCGAGCTCGACGGCGAGCAAATCTATGCGTCGGACGTCGATCCGGTGCTCGTTCGCCGCCGCGTCGGGATGGTGTTTCAGAAATCGAATCCGTTCCCGAAATCGATCTTCGACAACGTCGCTTACGGCTTACGTATTGCGGGATCGAACAAGCGCGCTGCGCTCGCGGAAACGGTCGAACGTGCGCTCCGTCAAGCCGCGCTCTGGGATGAAGTGAAGGATCGTCTCGAGGAGTCTGGTCTTGCACTTTCCGGGGGCCAGCAGCAGCGCCTATGTATCGCGCGCGCCCTCGCCGTGGATCCCGAAGTGCTCTTGATGGACGAACCCGCGAGCGCGCTCGATCCCATCGCAACGGCGAAGATCGAGGATCTCGTCCACGATCTCCGCAAGACGCTCACCATCGTGATCGTCACGCACAACATGCAGCAGGCCGCGCGCGTCTCGCAGCGCACGGCCTTTTTCTACATGGGCCGCCTCGTCGAGGCGGGCGAAACGTCCGAGCTCTTCACCCGGCCGAAAGAAGCGCAGACGGAAGACTACGTCAACGGCCGATTTGGTTAGTCCTCGGAGTTTTTCATGTTCACCCCCCTATTTGGTTTTTCGCGTGCGCAGATCGTGTTCGGCGCGGCGTGTCTCTTCGCCGCTGTCGCATGCGACAAGACGCCTCCGCCGTCGACGCGCGCGACGGGCGACGCGGCCGAAAAAGCACTCCACGTCGAAGGTCAAACCGTGCGCGCGAGCGGTTCGAGCGCGCTGCAACCGCTCGTCAACGCGGCCAAAGAGAAATACGAGGTGCAGAACAAGGGCGCGAGCATCGAGGTGTCCGCGGGTGGCTCGAAGAAGGGCCTTTCCGATGTCGCATCGGGTGCGGTGCATATTGGCAATAGCGATATCTTCGCGCCCGCCGATCTCGCCGGAGAGCTCGTCGATCACAAGGTCGCTGTCGTCGGCTTCGCCGCCATGGCCAACAAGGGCCCGTACAATGAAACGATCGCGGCGCTCTCGCAGGATGATCTCGCCAACGTATTTTCTGGCAAAGTGACGAATTGGAAAGAGCTTGGCGGCGAGCTGCAACCCATCGTCGTCATCAATCGCGCCGCCGGTTCGGGCACGCGCACCGTTTTTGGCCGCATCGTGCTCGGCGGCGACAAGTTCGTCGAATCCCAAACGGAGGATAACTCCGGCGCCCTGGTCGCAAAGCTAAAGCAGACCAAAGGCGCCATTAGCTATCTTGCGCTGTCGTTCAAAGACGACGCGCTCCTCACGATTTCGCTCAAAGGTGAGGGTGGCACGGTCGATCCGACCGCCGAGAATATCACGAGCGGCAGATATCCAATCTGGTCGTACGAGCATATGTACACGAAGGGCGAACCCGACAAGGCAACGAAAGCATTTCTCGATTACGTCACTTCGCCACGATTCCAGAATGAAGTGCTGCCAAACGTGAAGGGCTTTATCCCCGTCACAGCAATGAAAGTCTCGCGCAGTACGGATTAACAAAAAAGGATGACTCCCATGGCCCCAGGAACTTTCCCTGCATCTTCCGCGGCCCTGCCGCGTGAGCGCATGTTCGTGCGGCGCACGTCGCGGCCGGGCGAATTCTTTGCCCGTTCTTTCTTCGTGACGTGCGCGGGGCTCGTGGTCGTTGCCACCGCGTTGATCATCGCGTTTTTGGCACGTGCAGGTCTGCGTGGGTTCGCGGACGTCGGCGTGGAGTCACTCCTCACGGGAAAGATCTGGAAACCGGAGGCCGACACCTTTGGTGGCCTGCCGCTGCTCATGGGCACGCTCGTCACCGCGCTTCTTGCGCTCGTGTTCGGGGCGCTGCCGGCGCTCCTTTCGGCCGTGTGGGTGAACGAGCTCGCGCACGAATCGGTGCGTGGCATCTCACGGCGCGTGATGGAGCTCGCGGCCGCGGTGCCGAGCGTCGTCTACGGCTGGCTCGCGCTCACGTACCTCGTTCCGCCCGTGACCGATCTCGCGCATCGGATCCATGGCGACGGAGCCCGCGTCGGCGGCGAGGGACTGCTTTCGGCGGCATTTCTGCTCGGCGTGATGATCGCGCCGACCGTGCATCTGCTCTCGCTCGACGCGCTCTCGAAGGTGCCGGCGGATCTGCGCGCGGCAAGTACGGCGCTCGGTGCTTCGCCGCTTCAGACCGCGCTCCGCGTCGTGGTGCCCGGCGCGTGGCGCGGCGTCATCGTCGCGGTGTTCTTCGGTTTCGCGCGTGCTGCAGGCGAGACCATGGCCGTGCAGATGGTGATCGGCGGCGCGCGCAAGCTCCCCGACAACCTGTTTTCACCGACGACGACGATCTCGACCCAAATCGTCATGGACATGCAGAACGCGCGTCCGGAGACCACGTCGAGCGACGTGCTCTTTTCGATGGCGCTCATCCTGCTCGTCATGTCCACGGGCGTCGTGCTCGTCACGCGCATGCTGACGCGCGCGGGCGCATCGAAGAAGACGCGCCGCATGCGCACTCCAACGGGCACTGCAAATACTGCCGCGGGGGACGCCTCGTGAGCTCCGAGCGACTTCGCGCGGGTCGCCCCGGTCGCACGCTCGAGTCGATCGTCATCCGCGTCCTTGCCGCCGGATCGTTCGCGCTCGTGCTCACGTACGTCGCCGGCCTCATCTTCCTCGTCGCGCGCGGCAGCGGCAGGATCGCGGGCTTTACCGCGTTCGCAACTCCGCTCGAAGACGTCCGCGGCGAGTCACTCATGCGCGTGGCCGTTGGTCTCGTGCTCTTTGGCGGCGCGGCGTACGCAGCACGTCGCGCGCTTTCCGAGATCTTCGACTCTTTCGAGAGTGTGCCGTCGCGCGTGCGCAAGGCGACGGATTGGCTCCTTGCCACTGCCGCCGTCGTCCTCGCATTCACCATGCGCGATCGCCTCCCGCGTTTCCTCATCACGCTGCCGAGCGAGACCGCGGCAGGCGGAGGCATCGGTCCGGAGATCTGGAACACGCTTTACTTTGCCGTGCTCAGTACGGCGATCACGCTTCCGATAGGCATCGGTGCCGCCGTGTATCTTGCACGCTTTGCGCCTTCGCGTCGCTTCGTGGGGATCGTGCGGACGGCGCTCGACACGCTCGCATCGCTGCCGAGCATCGTTTACGGCCTCTTCGGCTTCCTCGTGTTCGTGGTCCAGATGCGCGCGGGCTATTCGCTCTTCGCCGGCGCATTCGTGCTCGCTCTTTTGAACCTGCCGCTCGTCGTCGGCATCACGGAAGACAGCCTTCGCGCCGTCCCGCGCGAGCTAGAGGACGCGAGTCTCGCTCTGGGCGCCACGCCCGTTCAAACCATCGTGCGAGTGTCGCTACCGTATGCGTGGCCGGGTATGCTGAGCGCGCTGGTTCTCAGCATCGGGCGCGTGTTCGCGGAGAGCGCGCCGCTCATCATGACGGCCGGCACGACGATCTCACGGGCGAACGCGTACTCGCTCAATCCGATGCGCGGCGGAGAAACGCTCGCGGTGCATCTCTGGTACGTCAATTCCGCGGGCCTGAGCCCTGACAAGGCCGACGTGAGCGCGGGCACCGCCGCCGTGCTCGTGCTCCTCATCCTCTTGACGAACGCCCTCGCAGCGCGCCTCTCTCGTCTCGGTGGTGCCCAGGGTCCCCGCACACGGCGTGTGCTTAAGTAGACCCCACCGCTGCGTTACCGAATCCCTGTGTAGCGCCCGAGGCTGCGTTACAATGAAGCGATGAGCGTGTGGTCTCCGGTCGTTTTTGCACGCAGCGCGCGGGCAGAGGGGCGGCGTCTCAGCTTAACGGAGTGGGCCACGCTCCCAGAGGACGAGCCCGGTGAACTTGTCGACAGCGTCCTCACGGAGGAGGAAATGATCGACCCTGTTCACGGGCTTTGTGCCTCGTGGCTCATCGCGCTCTTGCGCGCGTGGCTTGGCGGTCGCGGCTTCGTCTTCGACGCCGATATGAAACTCGCCGTTCGAAAGGATCGCGGCCGCAAGGCGGATGCCTGTGTTTACTTGCCTGGCAGGCCGCCCCCGCCTCGTCGAGGTCTGCTCCGAACGCCACCGGACGTCGTTGTGGAGATTGTGACACCAACCCCTCGGGACGAGCGACGCGATCGCGTCGACAAGATGGACGACTACGCCGCGTTTGGAATTACGTATTACTGGCTTGTCGATCCTGCGCTTGGCTCATTCGAGATCTTCGAGCTGAAAGACGGGCGATACCAGCGCGCGCTCGGTGCCACCTGTGGAGTGATCGCCCATGTGCCGGGCTGTGAGGGGCTTGTGATCGATCTCGACGCTCTTTGGGATGAATTGGAACGTCTTGGTCCCGAAGACTGACGAGGGCATGTCTTCAGACCGAGCTCGCTCGCGCCATTGTGGATTGCGCGTGCGCTCCTTTCCCTCCGCCGCGCCGGGATCCTGATTCGAGCGGGCTGCGCGCGCTTCGTTTGATGGCAGGCTCGGGATTCGTGCGGAGTCGCGCCAAGGCGCGCGCCTTCCTGCGCACGGACGGGGAAGGCCTTTCAGAATGCGGACGATTTTAGGAATTGGCACAAGAAAGTCTCGACCTCCGTACCGAGACCAACGTGTTCGCCTCCAAAGATGGCGAATTGGTGTTCGATCCCCTGCTTGTAAGGCAAATACTTGGGCTTGTTGATAAAGTGATTGAGGTAGCGGATAGCGTGGTCCCAGTACGGGTGTGCACCAGTATCAGCCCATTTCGGATCGTCCAGTACCGCTGTCACATTCGAATTTGGCCCAATGGCTTTCATAATTGTGTTGTGAGCTACAACATTGTACGCGCCGCCGACCATGCGAAGCCTTGGATCCTTTGCGATTGACTTATACCATTGCACAATCTCGCTTGTTTTCGTCTCATTGCAATCGAACAAGTACAATTCCTCAACGCTCTTTCTGTTGGCTGCTAACGCCTTCCAGAGTGCAAGGCCACCACGACTGTAACCGCTCAAGCCAAGGCGACCCAACCCAACATTTGCAACGTTTCGGCAAATAAACTTGCGTGCCCACAAGTTACGAAGGATTTGTTCACAAAGAAGGGGCAAGTCTTTCGTTACTGCTTTGCCAAACTGTCCGCCCGATGGCCATGGATGGATCATCACCACTGCGCGACCAGACTTTACAAGTGCGTTTTCGAATCCACAGCGAACGTACGCGTATGTTTTTGTTTCTGGCTCGCCCTTGTCATTATATCCCTGATATAGGACTACGTGATCGCGTTCGTCTACACTGGCAGAAGGATCGGAATCCTTTTTGGGTGCGCACAAGTAGCGACCCATCGCAGACATGAGATGTTGTTCGTTCACACGCGTATACTCATAGTTTTCGGGACGAAAGAACGTCAAGCAAGAAACGGCGGCGTTCGAGGACGTGGTGCAACTGTCAGGCATGCTCACCAGCCACACGATCGGGGAACCCCCCGTGTAACCTAGAGGCACAAATCGGGCGTTGGGATGACGGTCCCGCTGGTAAACGGTCCAGTAATCGGCATAAACTTGCCAGAATGGCTCAATGTCGACGAATTCGGTTCGCAACGTGATCACGGCTGCTCCAATGGGACCTGCGTTGCTCATCCCCGCAAACCCCTTGATGACGGCAAGCGGATGGGGTCCGCCGCCGAATGCAGCCATGGGATCGGGATCGATCTGCGTTCCATTCCTTATTGTGTAAGATTGATCCATTCGAAGCACCTCCGCGCTCGTGGCGGGAAATATCGGTGTTGCGGGGAAGGACGCCCTAAACACCGCAGTGAGCGTGAGCTTGGTGGTCCCATCTGGAACATCAAAGGCCCGTTCTCCGGGCTTGATGGGCACCTGAAGAAGGAGAGGGAGCCCATCGGCGGCGAGCTCAATGTCTACACCGGCTTCCGGCAGGAGAGGTGAGTTTGCATGAGGCCATTTTACGAGTACCTTGATCATAGCTTTCTCTGTATGAATGCAGACATTGCAGATCTCGCCATTAGTTCGCTGAAGATGAAGTTGAAACCGGAGGCGCGGGGGTGGTTCGGCGGTACTTCTTGAGCTGCCTACCGCTCCACTTCCATTCCCAAGAATCAAGGGAGCATATTCCCTTGTAGGCCACACGCGCTTCCTTGAGACCGGGGTCGGAGGCCGCTGCAAAGTATTCCATCGCCACAGGACAGCCTCTGCAATACGTCTCTTCGAAAACGAGAGCATCGTTTCGAATGCGTGGAACAAAATCAAGAACAGGTATCAGCATTTGGAAATTGTCGGCTGTCCCCGTCGTCTGCTCAAAAACAACGCGAAGAGTGTTCCCTTCGAGCGCATAGAGGATGGTCTTCGTATACCGGTCATCGTGAGCGGCCACCATCTCTCGACGGCAGCGGAGCAGGGGGGTATCACGACCGGGCAACAGGAGCTCGCGATCGCATATGCATTGGTCTTGTTCAGGCCCTCCAGAGGGGCAGCTCTTGTCTCGCGGGAAGCGAGCATGGTGTGCCTCCAGCCAAGTATCAAGGTCGAAAGAAGCCGTGGCAACCCCGCGGAGCCAGTAGTCTCCAATGGGGGCGCTGTCCGGGCAGTCGCCGTGGATACGCCGCTTGAATATGGCGCGGACTTTGTCTTCCGGCGGGTAGGCCGATGTCGATGCATCCGCAGCGTCCGGACTCTCTGAGCGCGCATCGGCATCTATCACGTCCGCATCTCGAACTTCGGCATCCTGGTGGGCCGACGAATCGCGCGAGTGGCATCCGACCAGCAGGAGAACGAGCGGGGGCAAGAGAACGAGCTTCATGTTTCCTCCGACCATTTTCCCCTCGCGGAAGTTGAGGCAGACTCCCGATCAACGGATAGCTTTCCCAAAAAATCGGTGAGAAATTTGAAGTCTGCGCGAATCATCGCTTGATGAATCGCGTCGATCTCCGCTTTGAGCCACGTCGTCTTCGGCTCCAATTTGCATGCGATTCTGACGGCTGTTCCACTTCCGTCCGCATGCGCCTGAAAGAGGGACAGTCCCGAATCATCCTCAGAATCGACAAATGACCAGGAGTCACGGTTTGCGAGCGCGAGATCTCCCCAGCTCGGCGCATGCCCAACATCGTAGAAGTCAAATCGTGTGGCAATCATCAACGTCTGCGGCTTGCCCGACGGAATCTTGACCGGCTGCACCGCGTTTGGTGAGCGCCCGTATCTGAACGTTTTCATCGAGCTGCGTTCGTGTGTACCGTGGCAGCTTCTCACTGCCAGAGAGCGCCTGACGCAAGGATGCCGAATCGACATCGGACAGGCAACCGGATCCCCCACCCGGGCGATCGGCTTTCTATCGGCGTCCGTCAACGACTCTCCCGTGAGGACGACCCCACCATGCGAAGTTTTATCTCCTACAACGATAAGTGGGTTTCCCATGATTTGCCCTCACTTCAGATGATGGCTTGTCATTATAGGCGAGGAACGGCAGTGCGACCAGCGAAGATCTGGGTTCGCCTCAGCGGTCATGGTCCGAACCACCACGACTCCCAGCGAAAGGCTCCTCGAACAAACCCCCGGCCGCTCACTCACATTCTTGCGCGGTCTCACCAAATCGCGAGTGCTGTGTACGAGACGTACCAATCCGTGATGAATTCGCGGAGCGCGGCGACCCGCGGGTGATCGGCGAATTGCCCAAGCGTGCTGACCGCAATCACGTCGGGAGATCTCAGCTTGGTCTCGTCGCGATGAGCCTTTTCGTCGGGCATCTCGCCGCTGATGACCATGCCCTTCCCGCGATTGAAGTTGAGGAACTTGAAGGGCCTGCCGAAGTTTGCCCCGCGTCTCCACTGAAGCCACTCCTCTGAAACTTCGGGCCCCTTTTACCTTCCTCGAGAGACAGGGGATAAGTGATGGGTTGCTTGGGCCGTTCGCGATACTTCAATTCGATGGTGGTGGGACCGTCTTGATCCGAATTGAAAGCACTCCGAGAGAAAGTTGAGGACATCAAAGACCGTGGACTTGCCACTTCCGTTGGGTCCGAGCAAGACGGTCAAAGGTCGGGCTGGAAGGTGGCCGGCTGACCATCAGAGGACTCCTTTCACTCGGCGGCGCCGGGATCCTGATTCGTGCGGCTGCGCGAGGTTCGTTTGATGGCAGGCTCGGGATTCGTGCTGAGTCGCGCGAGCATCTTCTTCGCTTCTGGGGAATCGGGATGATTGGCAATCCATTCTTCGAGAGAAGTACGTGCCTCGCGGTGGCGGCCGGAAGCGTCCAGAGCGCCGGCGAGCAAGATGCGCGGCTCGACGCTGTCGTCACGTGCTGCCCATGCATCGGCGGCGCGGCGCGCTTCGCGCGTTTCGCCCGCGCGCAACGCGGCAATGCCCCAGGCCTTGAGAGCTCGTGGATCCGTGGCGTGCTCGCGCGCGGCTGCGCGCGCTTCGGTGAGACGATTCTTGGCGTCTTCCGTCGGTGCGGGACTTTCGTGCGCGGCGGCGCGCACGAGGAGACCGGGATTCGTCTCGGCGGCGGCTGGCGCAGCACGGACGGGCGGCGCGGCGCGCCTTGCAGCAACGGCTCTTGGCGTCGTCGTCGCAGATTCGCTTGCACTATGCACGGGTGCAGGCGCGGGCACGTCGTCGGCCTCCGTTGACTGTGCGGCCTCGGTGCTCGGCGCCTGCGCGGACGCTTCGGGCGGAGACTCGGCGTGCAGATCCGGCAGGGATGTGATCGCCGCAGGCTCCGCGCGGTGTGCGAGGAGCGGGAGTCTGTCTTTCAGACTCAGAATGCCGATCGCGCCGATCGATGCGAGGAGTGCCGCGGACGCGAGAGAGCGTGCGCGCGAGCGACGGCGATCAGGCGCCTTCACGGCTTTTTCGAGCGCTTCGCGCATCGCCTTGGCGCTGGCGAAGCGCGCGTCCTTCGACTTGGCGAGCGCCTTGAGGACGATCGCCTCGAGCTCGGAAGGGATGACCGCGTTCGGCGCGCGCTCGCGCGGTCGCTCCGGCTCTTCGCGAAGCTGCTTGCCCATCACGACGACGGCGGATCCTTCGAAGGGACGGCTGCCGGTCACGAGCTCGTAGAGCACGCAGCCGAGCGCGTAGAGATCGCATCGCGCGTCGACGGTCTCGCCGGCCACTTGCTCGGGCGCCATGTACTCGGGCGTGCCGAAAACGGCGAAGCCCTTCTGAGGCTTGTCGCCTGCCGCCGTGTTCGTCTCGGCGACCGCCATGGCGACGCCGAAGTCGAGCAGCTTCAGATCTCCGTCCGTCGTAAGAAAAAGATTCTGTGGCTTGAGATCCCGATGCACGAGCCCGGCACCGTGCGCAGCTTCGAGCGCGCGTGCGGCCTGGATGGCAAGCAGGCTCGCCGCGCGCCACCCCATGCCCTTGTCGGCATGTCGATCGAGCGTCTCGCCTTCGAGCAACTCCATGGCGAGAAAGACGCGGCCGTCGATGGATTTCCCGAAGTCGTGGAGGCGTACGAGGTTCGCATGCGAGAGCTTCGCGATGGCGCGCGCCTCGCGGCGAAAGCGCTCCACGGCATCGTGGGCCGCCGCATGTGCGGACGACAAAACTTTGACCGCGTAGCGCCGCCCGAGCTCGGTGTGCTCGGCCTCGAAGACTTCGCCGCTCGCGCCTTCGCCGATCTTCCTGAGCAGACGGTACGGCGTGCCGCTGAGTACGCTCGCGTCGGCCTGCATGTGCGCTGCGTGGACTGCCATCACGCCGCTTGCCGGCGCCGTCTCCACGTCGCGATGCAGCTCGCGCGCTTCTTTGAGGAGCTTCGCGAACTGTGCGCGCGACCGCGCGGGCTCGTGCGACCAGAGCGTCCTCATCAACGCGGAAATGCGCGAACGCGTGCTGCGTTCACCTCTCTTGCTCGCGGGCGCCTGACCGAGCACGCGCGCGAGATCGGTCGAAGCAACCGAGGCCGACGCATAACGCTCGTCTGGATCATCCGCACATAGCTTCTGGATGATCGCGTCGAGCTCGCTCGGGACGCCGCACGTCTTTGCGAGCTCTGGGATCCGAAACTGTCCGGCCGCAACTTCCTCGAGATGCTTGTGCGCTTCACCCGATAGGAGCCGTTTGCCTGCGCACAGCTCCCAGAGCATGACGCCCATCGCGTAGACGTCGATGCGACCGTCGCCGATTTGCTGGCGCGCGACTTCGGGCGCGACGTAGCCGGGCTTGGCGAAGACGACGCCCGCAACGGTGTGGCAGCGGCGGTTGTGTCCGCGCGCCGTGCCGAAGTCGATCAGCTTCACTTCGCCCGCGTGCCCGATCATCACGTTTTGCGGTGACAGATCGCGATGCACGATGCCGAGCGGCGTGCCGTCGGTGCTGGCGCGTTCGTGGACGTGCGCGAGGGCCTGACCCATCTCGATGGCGATGGCGACGGCTTCGGGCCATCCGATCCGCGCGCCGGTCTGCACGGCGCGCTGACGGAGCTCGGCGAGCGATCGACCTTCGACGTACTCGACGACGGTGTATGGCTCGCCGTTTTCATCGGTGGATGCTTCGAGAATCTGCGCGACACCCGGATGATTGAGTTGGGATTGCACGCGCGCTTCGTCGAGAAAGCGCGCGAGAAAGGATCCGTCGTGGATGTGATCGCGCCGCACCGTCTTGACGATGATGGGGCGCTCGGCGCCCTCGATGCCCGTCGTGGCCGCGAGGAAAACGTCGCCCATTCCGCCGCGCGCGAGGAGCTTGAGCAAGAGCAGGCGCCCGAAGACGCGCGGCAGCGGGATCTCGTCATTCGCCGACGACAGCCCTTTGCTCTCTGCGCTCGCGGCAGCCTTTGCTTCGCTCATGCATGCTGCAATAAAGAGGGCAGCCATGGCGGGCCAAGTTAAGTGGACCCCACCGCGCTTCTCGCTTCGCTCGCCGCGCGTGCTCCCCTTGGGCTGGTGCTCGTCAGGCGCGCCAAGGCGCGCGCCTTCCTGCGCGCCGCCAGGGGAGCCCCTCCTTTCGAGGCTGCCGGCGTCATGGTGGATTGCGGGGTCTACACGCTCTCAGAGCGAGTTCGACAGCCGTCGCGAGCGAATCGAGGCTAGGGCGGAGCGCGAGGAGCCCGCGTAAACGTGACTCTTCGTACGTGCGCAGGCACCGCAGCGCCCACCTGAGGTCCCGCCGAAGGCGGGCCGACAGCGCCGAAGGCGCCATCGAAGCGAATCGATTCGCGCAGCAGGCTGGCGAACTCGCTCTCAGACACCGAGGACACGAACGGTGGGGAATACGGTCTGCAGGCGAAGCAGATCCTCCACGTCCGACGTGAACACCGTGCCTCCTCGGCGCGCGGCGGTGGCCATGACGATTGCGTCGATACTCGTCGCCGAAGGAACGGCGGCAAGTGCTTCCCCCGTCAGTCGGACGAGTGCGTTGTCCGTATGCTCGACGATGACAGATGCCAGGATTTTCTCGCGCAGATCCGTTCGGCCGCGCCACCACTCGACGACGCACATGCTCGGAACGTAGATAGGTGTCTTGTCGGCAAACGCCGTTTTGAAGACGGCTACCATGCGCTGGCGATTTCGTTCGAGCGCGAGCAGGGCGCCGGTGTCGAAGGTGAGTGGCATCACGTTGCTCTGCGGCGCCGTGGTGCCTGGATGACCTTCGGAGTCGCAAGCTCTCTGCGAATTGCCTGCATCTCGCTGTCCGTAATGCGTTCGCCTTCGAGCATTCGCAGGACTTCTTCTGCGGCTTCCTCGCGCTTGAGCGTGGCCACCATCTCATGGACCACGGCGGAGACATTGCCGCGGTGAAGCCGTTTGGCGCGCGCCGAAATGATCGCGAGATCATCCGTACTTACCGAGATGCTGATCTTGCGGCTCCCAATGCCGTGTTCTCTCCGCATCCGTTGCTGCATGCTACCACGGTAGCAAATATTGTCCTGTAGCTACAATCTATGTGGGCCTGAGGGCCGGCGCTCGCGTTGCCCCGAATCGCGGCCCGTCACCCGGGCGTGGTTCGTGAGAACGTGCGGAGTGCTGCGTAGGACGTAGGTTTCCGCGCGGCACTCTCGCGTAAGCATGCAAAGTATGAACGCATGGGTACGTGAGTCGCCCCAAATCCTACGAGGACGTCAAGGCACTCTGCCCGGACGTCCTCGCGCGGTCTCGTTTAGGGTATCGAACCCTCCAAGAAGCCCTCCACGATTGGTCCGTCCTTGGGTGCGTCGCCGCAGGCGTCATCTGACGCCGGCACGGTCTGCGCGGCAACGTGACCGCAATCGCTGTTGGACTCCTCCATGGTTACCATTGCTTTGCCAGCGTTAGCGGGAAGCGCGTTGATGCTGGCAGCAAAGTTCCTCGTGGGGATTGGATTCACGACGTGATCCTGAGTTGACACGAAGTATTTCGACTTGGCCTGTACTGCTGCCGCCGCGGCATCGAGGGACTTGACGTTGAGGGTGGGGGTGGCGCTGACGTCGTGAGCGAGCATGGCTTTGAGCTGCCCGCGCCAATCATTCCCATCGAAGCCTGAGAATGCAACTTCCGTGTTTGCAAGCCACGTGTCAAAGTCCTCTGTTTTGACGGTATTCACTTGGTTCTGCGGCGTGGTCAGAACCAGGTTGAGAATATCGATGGCCGCTTTGAATACGGGTTTGCCGGTGTAGTTCCCATCATTGAAGAGTGGATCGTTCTCCAGCGCACGCAGGTCGGACGTCCAAAGCAGCTTATCTTGGGACGTGAGCTGCGGGTCGCCAACGATTGCCACAATCTTATCCATGAAGTCTGGATAGCTTACGCTCCACTGAATGGCCTGCATGCCGCCCATGGAGATGCCGGCAACGGCGTGAATGTGATCGACCTTGAGGATATCCTTGACGAGATGGTACTGTGTGTTGACCATGTCTCGAATGGTGAACATCGGAAAGTTAGGGCCCTGCTGGCCAGGGGCACCGGTGGACGGGCCCGACGAGACACCGTCACCGAGCGAGTCAACGAGCACGAGACAGTACTGGCTTATGTCGACGTAATACCCAGTCAGGTCCGCAGTCTTGCCCGAGCTGTCGAACGGGACGAGGGGCACGAGACCTGCCGTGTTTCCGGTGAAATACGTGGGCCAAAGGACGATGTTCGACCCGTCCGGAGCAGGCGTGCCGAACATTCGATATCCAAGATGGCAATCTTGAATGACCCCTCCGCCCTCGAGTTGGCACGTGCCAAGATCGGCTCTTATCAAATTAGGATCGTTAGCAAAAGGGTCCGAGCCGCTGTCGACGGTGCTACTGTCTTTAGAAGCGTCCGTGTTGTTGATGTTGCCGTCGGGCGTACCGCTGTCGGGTGTATTGCCATTGCCGGAGTCGTCCGAACTCGATGAGCAAGCCGCAGCGCCAGCAACGGCGAGCGTGAAAAAGGTTGCGAGGATGAAATAAACGGAAGGTGTTTGAATTAGCTTTCGCATGCTAAAGCCGCGCTAAGCACACGGCATGCCGGAGGCTGTCACACCCACTCGCCCGTTCAATATCGAGTCAATATCGAGTGAACGTAGGGGACCGGGTGCCCGCCCGTGGTGGATCTTTCGGTCTGTACCGGACACGCGGATCACGGGTCTTCATTCTCTTCGTTCTCTCTCGACTGCGCTCGCGTCGTCGTCGTTGTCCACGCAGGGCAAATAACCACGGTAGCCGCCGGCATCTGCGCGTGCCTCAGTCAAAGCTTCGTTGAGGCGCGCGGCGAGGTCTGAGTGTTCCTTCAGTGTGGTGAGCGCACAATGAAGTGGCTCGCGCTGTCCCGCGGTGGTGATGACGACAAGCCGCCCCGTGCCCTCGAGGTGGTCAATCGCGCCGAGTGGGAAGAACTGCTCCCGAAGTCCGTCCGACTCGACGGCGAGGCCCGAGACATCCATCGTGAGGGTGTACGGGTGCTGGGCCGGCTGCCGGCGGCGTCGAAGGTAACGCCACGGGCGGTCCAGCAGCACGGCGGCGACGATCGCTGGAAGGAAGAAGCTGGCGAATATGACGCGAATCATCGCCTCTTCGCCGAATTTCCAACCGAGCCACGAGAGGACCCCAGTTACGAGCCAAAGTGAGAGCGCGCCGATCCCCATTGAGAGCACGACGAGGACGCTCTCGCGGAGACTGCGTGTGCGGGGTCTGAGGATCCAGGTCCGCCTTGCCTCCGCCGCCTCCGGCTCTGCGAGGGCCCGCTTGAATTGCGCGAGCTCCGCGGCGTCGCGGGCGTCACCGTCGACGGCGACGAGATCGAGCGCGACGCCGTTCGGAACCGGCCGCTCGGTCCAAGGCAGACTCATGGGCGCTTAGCCTCGTGCTCGAGTGATCTCGGCGAGCTCGCTCTCGGTCAGAGAGATTGTGCGCGCGGCCCAATTCTCTTCGAGATGGGAAAGGGATCCGGTCCCCGGGATGGGGAGCATGGTCTTCGAGCGGGCGAGCAACCATGCAATGGCAATCTGCGCTTCCGTTGCATGGTGGGTGGCGGCGATGCGCGCGAGGGTGGGGGATGCAACCTTGTGGGGTCCCGGTATTGCAAGAGGGAAGAATGGTAAAAACGCAATCCCCTCTTTCGCGCAGAAATCGACCATTTCCTCCTGACCCGCGACGGAGCCAAGGGGAAAGGAGGCGAGACGCTTCTCCCCCGCGGCAACGTTGTAGAGATTTTGGACTGTGACAATAGGAGTTTTTGCGCACGCCTCGCGAAGGTCGGTCAGCGTGACGTTGCTTAGTCCGATATGACGGATCTTCCCTTCTTTCTTGAGCGCGATCATCCCGTCGAGCGCTTCGTGAAACGTCACGCCGCCATGGTCCATCCAGCGCAGGTGCGCAATATCGATGCATTCGAGGCCGAGCGTGCGGAGATCTTCCTCGCAGCCGCGGCGAAGCTCGTCGGGCTTGATGAATGGAGCCCATCCTTTGTCCGGTGTGCGACGTCCGCCGAGTTTCGTCGCAAGCACCAGATCTTTTGGATATGGATAGAGCGTTTCTTTGATGAGACAATTCGATACGAGCGGCCCGTAGTACCAAGACGTGTCAATCAAGTCGATGCCGAGCTCGACGACGCGTCGGAGGACCGAGCGCGCGCGTTCGGGATCCTTTGGCTCGCCCCAGACGCCGGGGCCGGGAAGCTGCATGGCGCCGAAGCCGAGGCGCCGAACTTCGAGATCTCCAATTCGAATCGTGTCAGGGGCATGCGCGAAGTCGTTCATGGTGCCGGCATCGTGCACCAGCTCGGTTGCCCCTGTCACCTCGAGCACCTCGAGCTGCGCCGCGAGCGGCTCTTTCGCCCAACGGCGACCCCTGCTAGGAGGCCGCCTCGGAGAAAGCGGTGCCGCGTCGACAAGATCTCGAGAAGATCCTCATCATTGGTGCAGGCCCCATCGTCATCGGGCAAGCCTGCGAGTTCGACTATTCTGGGACGCAGGGAGCGAAGACGCTCGCGCAGGAGGGTTACGAGGTCGTCCTCGTGAACTCCAACCCGGCCACGATCATGACCGATCCGGAGCTCGCTGCCCGGACGTACATCGAGCCGCTCGAGCCTCGCACGCTCGAGGCCATCGTGGCGCGTGAGCATCCGGACGCGATCCTGCCGACTCTCGGCGGGCAGACCGCGCTGAACCTCGCGCTCAACCTGCACAAGAAAGGCGTCCTGCACGCGTACGACGTCGAGCTTTTGGGCGCCAAGCCCGAGTCGATCGCAAAGGCCGAAGATCGCGCGCTCTTCAAAGCAGCGATGGAGAAGATCGGCCTGTCTTGTCCGAGGGCGGGGACGGCGCACTCGGTGGAGGAGGCTTGGGAGATCGTCAAAGACACTGGTTTCCCTGCGATCTTGCGGCCGTCGTTCACGCTCGGTGGCTCGGGTGGCGGCATCGCAAAGGACGAGAGCGAGTTCGAGACGAAAGTGGCGTGGGCGCTCGCGCAGTCGCCGACGCGCGAGGTGCTCATCGAAGAGAGCGTGCTCGGCTGGAAGGAATTCGAGCTCGAAGTCATTCGCGACACGAAAGACAATTTCATCGTCGTCTGCTCCATCGAGAACATCGATCCGATGGGCGTCCACACGGGTGACTCGATCACGGTCGCTCCCGCGATGACGCTGACGGATAAAGAATACCAGCGTCTTCGCGACGCCGCGCGCGCGGTCATGACCGAGATCGGCGTCGAGACCGGAGGCTCGAACGTCCAGTTCGCGGTGAGCCCCGAAGACGGCCGATTCCACGTCATCGAGATGAACCCGCGCGTGTCGCGATCGAGCGCTCTCGCATCGAAGGCGACCGGTTATCCGATCGCGAAGGTCGCCGCGAAACTTGCTGTAGGGTACACGCTCGACGAGCTGCGAAACGACATCACGGGCACGAGCGCCGCGTTCGAGCCCGTCATCGACTACGTCGTGACGAAGTGGCCGCGTTTCGCGTTCGAGAAGTTCCCCGGAGCCGACAGCACGCTCGGCACGCAGATGAAGAGCGTCGGTGAAGTCATGAGCATCGGCCGCACCTTCTGCGAGTCGCTTCAGAAGGCTGCGCGCTCGCTCGAGACGGCGCGCGACGGGCTCGAGTCGCTCGTGGGACGCGTGGATTATCGCGTGCTCGCCGAACCGAAGAAGCAGCGCGATCTCGCGATGGAGGCCGCGGAGATCGAGGCGCCGAGGACGCTGCCGCCTGCGCGCCAGGACGAGCTCGTTCGCGCGCTTCGCATCGTGGTCCCGGTGGGCCGTGCCGATCGGTTGTTTTACGTGGCCGACGCCATGCGCGCGGGGATCTCTCTCGAGGAGCTCTCGGCGCTCACGAAAATCGATCCGTGGTTTTTGGCGCAGATCGAAAAAATCACCCTTGCAGAGCAGCGCATCAAGAAGGGTGATTTGAGTGCCGAGTCACTCCACGAGTACAAGCGCCTGGGATTTTCGGACGCGCAAATCGGCAAACTCCGCGGGGTGCCTCAGGACGACGTCCGCGCGCTGCGCGCCAAGGAAAACGTGCACCCCGTTTTCGCGCGCGTGGACACGTGCGCGGCCGAGTTCGTGGCCCATACGCCTTATCTCTATTCGACTTATGAATCCGAGAGTGAGGCGCAGGCCAATCACGCGAAGAAGAAGATTGTCATTTTAGGCGGCGGTCCAAACCGTATCGGTCAGGGAATCGAATTCGATTATTGTTGTGTGCACGCGGTGGCCGCGTTGCGCGAGCTCGGATTCGAGACCGTCATGGTCAATTGCAATCCCGAGACCGTATCCACGGATTACGACACGTCCGATCGTCTTTACTTCGAGCCGCTCACGCTCGAAGACGTGCTTGCCATTTGCGAAGAAGAAAAGCCCATTGGCGTGATCGTGCAATTTGGCGGACAGACTCCGCTGAAGCTTGCCGTACCGCTCGAGAAAAATGGCGTGAGGCTCCTTGGCACGAGCGCTGACGCGATCGATCGCGCCGAAGACCGCGGGCGCTTCGACGAGATGCTCGCGAAGCTCTCGCTGCGCCGGCCGAAGAGCGGCATCGCACGAGGGGTCGAAGAGGCCTTCCAGATCGCCGATCGCATCGGCTACCCCGTGCTCGTCCGCCCGAGCTACGTGCTCGGCGGTCGCGCGATGATGATTGCATACAGCCGCGCCGAGCTCGAGGCGTTCATCCACTACGCCGTGGAGGCTGCGCGCGACGCAGGTACGCAAGCGATTCTCGTCGACGAGTTCATCAAGGACGCCATTGAAGTCGACGTCGACTGCATCGCAGATGGAAAGCGCGTCGTCATTGGCGGCGTCATGCAGCACATCGAGGAAGCCGGCGTGCACTCCGGCGACTCGTCGAGCGTTCTGCCTCCGCACTCGCTGTCGCCCGAAATCGTGATGTCGATCGAAGAGCAGACGCGCATGCTCGCTCTCGAGCTCGGCGTCGTGGGCCTCATGAACGTGCAGTATGCAATCAAGGGCGGCGACATCTACATCCTCGAGGTGAACCCTCGCGCGAGTCGCACGGTGCCCTTCGTGTCGAAGGCCACGCGCCGTCCGCTCGCGAAGATCGCCGCGAAGCTCATGGCGGGCATGACGCTCACCGAGCTCGGCATCGAGGACATCGAGGTGCCGCGCCACGTGGCGGTCAAACAGAGCGTCTTCCCGTTCGCGAAGTTCCCCGGCGTCGACACCATCCTCGGCCCCGAGATGCGCTCCACCGGCGAGGTCATGGGCATCGCCGACACGTTTGCGCGTGCATTCTACAAGAGCATGCTCGCCTCCGGGCTCGACGTGCACCCGGCCGACAAGGCTGCGCACCGCCGCGTCTTCATCAGCGTTCGAGCCGAAGACAAGCCCGTCGCGTGCATCATCGCGCGCCGCATGCGCGCCGCCGGCTACGAGATCCTCGCAACGGGCGGCACGGCAGCCGCGCTCCTTCGCGCGCGCATCCCGTGCGAGCGCATCAACAAGGTGCTCGAGGGCTCACCTCACGTCGTCGATGCGATTCGGGGCGGGACCATCGCCATGGTCGTGAACACGACCATGGGCGCGGTTGAAGTGAAGGATAGCTATTCGCTGAGGCGCCAAACGCTGCTCGCGAATATCCCGTACTTTACGACGATCGCTGCTGCGCTCGCGGCCTGCGACGCCATTGAATCCGCGCGCGGTGACTCGGGCGTACGCGTGCAATCCCTTCAAGAATGGGGAGTTTAACCGGCCTTCCCTCTTCCGAGATTGGCCCTGTTTTTGGCACTCCGTTTCGGATATTTTGGAGCATGTCCCTCCTCGCTGATTTCAAGAAGTTCGCGTTCAAAGGCAATGTGGTCGATCTGGCTGTCGGTGTCGTGATTGGAGGGGCATTCGGCAAGATCGTTTCCGCGCTGGTGGCGGATGTGGTGATGCCATTCGTTGCGCTCATCCTGCCGGGAGGGGATTGGCGCAGTGCGGGCATCGTGATGCGACATGCGGCGGATCCGAAAGACAATGTCATTCTCAAATATGGTGACTTGCTCGGAGCCGTTCTCGATTTTCTGATTGTTGCATTCGTGCTCTTCATCCTTGTCTCGAAAATTGTCAAAGCCGCGGAGGGCCGGTTCTCCAATCCCGCTGCACCCGAAGAGCCCACCACGAAGGAATGCCCCTTTTGTTTTGAGAGCATTCCTAAGAAGGCCACGCGGTGCAAGGCGTGCACGTCGCAGCTTGCAAGCTGAAGGCAGGTTATCGGCGCAGCGGGCCCTTGGTACGCCCGTCGATGGCATCGAGGTAGTCGAGCTGGGTGCTCGCGATCTCGAGATTGTCCTCCACGGCAATGCGCAACTTATTGGTTGCAGAGTCGTGCGCCGTTGCGAGCGAGGCGTCGACGCGAACGCGCGCGTTGGGCTCGCGCGAGTGGCAGAGGACGCGGGCGGCCGCGGTGCGGAGTTCGACGTCAGCGTCGGGATCTTCGAGAACGGTCCATAGATCTGCGGCGTCGATCGAGTGACTGCGATAGCCCGCGGAGGTGGAGAGCAACTGCCCAACCGTATCGAGACGCGACAGCCACTCGCGCGGGCTTTCTCCACGGCGGCGAAGGTTATCGACGCGCACACTGACGTCTTCTTTTTGCGTGCCCATGCCCTGCGCGCGGCTCACAGCGGACATCACCTGCGCCTTGAAGTTGCGCATGGCCTCGTCGCTGAGTCCGCGCCATGTGCCGGCTGCTGGGACATCAACGCGAGGCACATTCGGAAAGGTCGTAGAGACCGTCACACTGCCTTTGCTTCGCTCGACGTCGCGCACGCATGCATAAGGGACGTCGTAAGTCCCGCGCGGCGTGAGGATGCGCAAACCCTCGGGCATCATGACGATGTTCGGCGGTCCGTGACCGTACAAAAGCTTAGTCAGCTTGAAGAGGAGCACGCCAAAGGGACCGGTCAAGAACAACCACGCGAGATTAGACCACCCGATTGGGCTTGGCGCCGTGCGAAAGCCAATGGTTCCGAAGCCGTAGTGGCCGACGCCGAGGGCTTTGCGAATTCGATCGGCATCGGCGTCGTGCTCGACCTCGATTGCGATGGGTTCGTCGCGACCCTTGAGAGAGAGCGTGAGAAGCACACCGCGGGACGTGCGCGCTGTGGTGGCGCCGACGATCGATTTTGCGCGAATGCGCGTCGAGCGAAGACCGGCTTTCTTGATGTCCATGAAACCGGGACCGCATGCGATCTCGACGGATCGAGCGCGCCGCTGTCGTAAGGGCAGCATGGGGAGAAAGGCGGCGACGAAGACGAGCACCACAGCAAGGATGTTTAGGTCTCTGTTCTGAGTGTTGGCGCCGGCGATGATCAAAGCGAGGAGCACGATGAACGGAAGCAAGCGAGTTAGTTTCCCGCCTTGGGGATCGAGGAACGCCGCGCGCATCAAGCGCTCCTGGGGTGGCACACGTCGATGACTTCGAGCATGACCAGTTCGCTGCTCGTGGGGTCGTCCTCCATGACAATGCGCAACGGATTGGTTGCCTGCGTATCGTCGCGTACGGCGGCGACCGCGTTGTCGATGCGAACGCGCGCGCCGGGCTCTTGGGAGTGACGGAGGACGCGGGCGGCCGCGGTGCGGATCTCGATGTCGGCGTCGGGATCTTCGAGGACGGTCCATAGATCTACGGTGTTGATGAATTGGCTGCGGTAGTCGCCCTCGGAGGAGGAGAGCACCAGTCCAACCGTATCGAGACGTGACAGCCACGCGCGCGGGCTTTGTCCGTTGCGACGAAGGAACTCGAGGCGCGCCCCAACAACTTCTTTTTTCGGATCCAAACCATTCGCGCGGTCCACGGCAGACATCACTTGCGACTTGAAGTTGCGCATGGACTCGTCGCTGAGGCCGTGCCACGTGCCAGCGGCGCGGACGACGACTTGGGGCAGATTCGGCATCGAAGTGAGTACCAATACGCGATCCTTGCCGCGCTCGATGTCGCGCACGCAAGCATAAGGGATGTCACGTGGTTCGAGCCACGTGGGGATGCGCAATCCCTGGGTACCCATGATGATGGCGTTTTGTTTGAAGTGGGGGCTCACCCACGCAAGGAAGGAGAGGATGGATACGAAGGGAAAAAAATCGGACTTGTCGATGACACCGAAATTCACCTTCTCGCGGACGATGGCGATGAACCCGACGACGCCGATGAACATGCCGATGATGAACACAGCGAGGAAGACAACCAGGTTTTCCTTTATGCCCCGCCCAGTGTTGAAGATAACGAACCCGAAACCGCGATGGTTTATGCCGAGAGACTGGCGGATTCGATCGGCGTCCGCGTCCCGTTCGACCTCGATCGAGGTCGGTTCGTCGTAACCTAGAAGACCTGAAAGAGAGAACGTGAGAAGCACGCCGCGGGACGTGCGCGCCGTTGCTGCTCCGACGATTGATTTTGCACGAATGCGCCTCAAGCGAATTCCCGCTTTTTTCACGTCGACAAAGCCTAAGCCACACACGATCTCGACTTGCCTGCTCTGCTGCTGTCGCAACGGCAGAAGGTCGACGATGAAAATCAAGGATATCGCCGTGATGGTGAGCGGGTGCAGGGGTGTTAAGACAAAGAAGAAAAAGACGACAATCAATGCGAGCAGCGCAACAAACCGAGCAACGCGAACCAACCATCGGCCTTGAGGATCGAGGAACGTCGCGCGCATCGCCGCCACTTACGATAAGGAAGTAGCAGCCTGATGACCACGCCTCCGAAGTATGCGCTCGAGCCTCTGCTCGAGCACCGCGATCGCGCGGTCGACGACGCGAAGTCGGAGCTCGGTTCGGCGGTACGCACTTGCGAGAGCGCGGCCGAGGCAAAGGCACGCGCCGAACGCAATCGCATGGAAGCCGAAGAGCGCATGGCTGCCGTGAGAGCTGCGGAAGCCGCGCGTCTCGCGCAGGGAGGGCAACGCGCCCTCGATCTTGCGCGCGCACGAGACTGGGAGGTAGTCGCGCGTGCGGAGATGGAGATTCTGAAACGCGCCGTCGAGCAGGCGTCCGCGCACCTCGAACGAGCGCGCGAGAATGCAGCACGCGCTCGCGCGGTGCTCGCGCAGTCGATGGCGGAACGGGACGTGGTGGCCAGAGACAAAGACCGATTCGTGAACCGCGTGCGTCGTAACGCCGAGGCCGCCGAAGAAGAAGCGGCTGCAGAAGCGTGGGGAGGCACAGCGCGCATCCAAGGCGATCAGGCGGTGCGTGGATGAACGTGCGATCGACGTTGTTACTTTTTCTCGCGTGCGCGATCCCCGGATGTCGTTCCGGTTCGACCGCGGCTCCACCGAGCGTTAGCGCGCCGGTCAAGGCCGAAGCTGCTGCGGCGGTTTCCGCGGCGTCGCCCATTCCGGCCGTGCACGTGTTGCTCGATGATCCGCGTCTCGCCAAAGCAAAAGATTTCGATCGCAACAAGGATTGGGCGTCGGCTGCCCGTGCTGTCCACGAAGCGCGCCCGGCGGACCTGTCCGCGATGGATGCGTGCGCATGGGATTACCTCGAAGGGCGTTACGCACTTGCGAGCGGCGACGGGATCGTTGCCGCGGAGTCCTTCGCGCGCGCTGCCAGAGACACGTGCCTGCTTTCGTCGTATGCGCACCTTCGCGCGGCGCAATCGCTCTCGCGCTCGGGTCATGCCAACGAGGCGATCGCAGAGGCGCGCCTCGTGCCGGAGGATTTCGCGAGTCGCGGTGAAGTCGATCTGGTGATCGCCGAATCACTCGCGCAGAAAGGCGACCGAGCTCGGGCCTTGCCTCTTTGGCGCGCGTGGCTCGCGAAGAACCCGCGCGGCTCGCGCTGGGTCGACACGTCGGTGCGCATTGCCAACGCACAGCTCGACGGAGTCGATGGCAGTGCAGAGGCTCGCGCGCGCGACGCCTACGATCTTGCGACGAAGGTGGTCGTCGAGGCTCCGAAGCTCGCCGGTCCTTCCGGCGCCGCGGCTGCGCGGAGCCGTGCGGTTCTGTTGCTCCACGCAACGGATCCGTCCGTGCGCGAAGCGCTCTCGGAGAGCGAGCGTGCGAGGCAAGCGCAAGGCTGGCTCGACGCGAACGAGCCGGCGAAAGCCTTCGATCTCGCGAGCAGCGTGATTGCCGTCGTGAAAACAGGATCTACGTCGTGCCGTGCTGGGATCACGCGCGCGAACGCCGCGGCGAAGATGAGGAACCCCAAGGTCGACGCGTGGCCGGAGGCCGTTGCGGCGTGCGAGGGAGATCCGGATCTCGTGACGGCGCTTTTTCAGGGCGCGAAAGCCAAGGCTGGCAAAGATCCAAAGCTTTCCATCGACTGGTACGCGCGCGTCGAACGGCTCTTTCCCGCGCATCGCCTCGCCGACGACGCGCGCTACCGCGGTGCGCTGCTCGTCCTTGCGAGTGACGACGAAGATCACGAGGCGCGCGCCGAGCAGATGCTCCTCACGCTCGAGGATGCGTATCCGGCGGGAGACATGCGCGGTGAAGCATTTTTTCGCCTCGCGCTAGATAAGATTCAAAAAGGGGATTGGGAAGCGGCCAAGCTCCCGCTCGATCGCGCGTTCGAGATCGCGTTGGAACGCCCGAGTTCGCCGGCATCTGCTCGTGCCGCTTACTTTCGGGCGCGCGCCTCCGGGGCAACGGGAAACGTCGAGGATGAGAAGAGGCGTCTCGCGGCGGTGCTTCGAGAGTCCCCATTTGTATATTACATGCTCCTGGCGCACGCGCGGCTGGCTTCACTCGACACCGAGCTCGCGACGCGCACGCTCGCGGAGGCAACGCTTCGCGACGCGGGCACCGTGTTCCCGTCGCACCCGCTGCCGGTCCTCGCGTCTGCCGGTGTCGTGCGCGCCATACGGCTACTCGAGGTTGGCGAGATCGATGCAGCGAAGCGTGAGTTCTCTGGGACGGGCGCATTCGCGGAGAACGCCGATCCCGAAGGTGTGTGGGCCATCTCGACCATCTACAACCGTGCGGGGCTGCCGGAGCTCGGCTCCGCATTTTCGCGTGGAAAGTACACGGATTTCTCCGCGCATTACCCGGAAGGCAAGTGGCGCGTGGCGTGGGAGGCCGCGTACCCGCGCGCGTTCGAGCCGATCGTCGCCCGAGCATGTGCGCAAAACTCGCTGCCAACGTCGCTCGCATGGGGGATCATGCGCGAGGAGTCGGGCTTCGTCGCGGATGCGAAGAGCTTCGCGAACGCGTTCGGACTCATGCAACTCATCGTGCCTACGGCAAAGCGGGTGGCGGAGGGAACGCCGTTGCCGTTCGACGAAGCGTCGCTCAAAAAGCCTGAAGTGTCGATCGCGCTCGGGACGAAGCTTCTCGCGAAGCTGCGGGCGTCGCACGTGCATCCGGCGCTCGCGATCGGCGCGTACAACGCGGGCTCGGGAGCCGTGGACCGGTGGGTCGGCGCGCGCGGCGGCGAAGATCTCGACGTCTTCGTGGAGCTCGTGCCGTACGAGGAGACGCGCAACTACATCAAGCGCGTGCTCGCGAGTCAGGCGGCGTACGCATATCTCTATGATCCGGCCGCGTTGAAAGAAACGCTCGGTCTTTCCTTCAGGGTCCAGCGTTGACGAGCGCGCCGGTGGGGTGCGGAGTGCATGACGGAGAGCTCTTCGTCGTGCCTGGTGAGAGGCACGTCGAGAGACTTGCGCGCGAGGGACATCGAGCCGAGACGCGTGCCGCACTTCGGTCTCGGCTTGCCGTGGCGCTCTTGCCGAATGTCGCGTTCGCTGATGCGCGCGAGTGCAGACTCGTGCTCGGCATGGCGCTCGACGACGTGGCGCGCAACCAAAAGGTTGCCCCATCGCGGCAGCTCGATCTCTTTGCGAGCGAGGAAGGTGACGCTGCGCCGGCTGATGCTGCGCTGGCCCACGATGCGCTTGCAGCGGCGCACGCGCGCGGCGGCGCCTCGTGGACGGGCATGACGTCCGCGCTCGACGACGCGATCACGACGCTGCGTGCGCGTGGAGTTACGGTGGCGATGCTCGAGCGCGTGGCCGCGCGCAGAAGCGGCGTCATGGCAGAGCGGGCACGTACTCTCGCAACGGCGATGACGGCGCTCGACGCGCATCTCGTGAGCTTCGGCGCGCACGATGAGCGGCTCGCCGGAGCCATGCTCGCGCAAATCATTGCAGCGTCGGACGCTCGCGATCTCGTCGGCATCGTCGGCGCCGCGCGTCTTCGTGCGCGATGGCTGCTCAAGTGGGAGCCATCGGATCTTCTGTGGTGGCGCGCGCTCGATGACAAGCTTTCCCCCCGCGGCTTTGCGCGTATCGTCCTCCCCGCGTTCGAGCATCGTCTCGAAGGAACGCGCGAGCCCGATCCGCTCGAGACGTTGACCGAAGACGTCGCCCGCTTGCTCGACGCAGCGCCGGAAAGCGAGACCATCGTGCCCGTGCTCGGGGATCTGTCGCTCGGTTCGTCGCTCGCACCGGATCTCCGTCGTGTCTCGCTCCTACAGGTCGGGGATGCAGCGGCGCAGGCGCGCGAGGCCGTCTCGATCATTGACGCTGCGCTGCGAGGTGGTGCGTCGCTCGAGCGCATCGTCGTCGCTCTCCCGGTTACGGATGAGCGAACGCTCGGGCCGCTTCGTCGCGCGTTCAACGAAGCTTCCATCGCGTCGTTCGACGGTCGAGGAACTTCGCCGTCGCAAGCGCCGATCGTTGCGTGTGCATTTGCCGTCCTCGACGTCGCCGACACGCTCTTACGCCAGGACGTGGCGCGCCTGCTGCAGTCTGGTTACGTCGATGCGCCACGGCTCGGTCCGCCGGGAGCCGCAGCGCGCGACGTGGGCCGAGCCCTCGTTCGCATTGCGCACAAACTCGAGACGCGCGCGACCGCTGCCGGTGAGGACTCGCGCTCTCGCCTCGTTCGCACGGTGACGTCGCACGGACGGGGCGCATTCGAGCGTGTGAGCGAAGAAGAAGATGCGCTCGACGAAGCGATCTCCACGAGGCTCGCCGAGGTGCTCGAGGCGCCTGCGCAGCACAAAACGCGGATCGATCGAATCGTCGCCGCGCGCGCCGTGTGGAGCGCGCTCGGACTCGGCGCGCGCGCTGGGCGCGGAGGGCTATCGACCTTCCGCAGCGACGACGCGCCGGTCGGCGTGGCACGTGCCGAACGCGATGCGATCGCGCGTGATGCGCGCGCGTGGGATGCGCTGCTCTCGGCGATGGATCTCTACGAGAGGATCGCGCATCGGGCAAACGCGCTCGATCAGCTCGTCGATCCGGTGATCTTTCACTCCGAGATAGTAAATTTGCTCGATGCTTCGTCCGCGTCACCGAGCGCAGGTCGCGCGGGGGCGGTGCGCGTGCTTCGCCTCGAGGACGTCGTGGGCGACGCGCTCGATCTGCTCGTGATCCTCGACGCGAACGATGGTCTCTTGCCCCGCGACGAACCCCACGACGCGCTCGTCTCGGAGACGTTCATCGCGGCGCTTTCGCCCCTCGTGCCGCGTCGTGCGCGCGAGCTCTCGGCGTTGGCCGCGGCGGCATCGGACGCTGCACACATCGTCATGATCTCGGTGCGCGAGGATGAGGCGGGGGCGCCGCTCTTGCCTTCGCCGATCGTGACGTCGCTCGTGCGTGCCGGGCTGCCCGTGGCGAGCGCGCGTAAGGAGTCGGACATCGCGAACGTCACCCGCGATCTCGCGCTGCGCATCCGGCGCGAACGTGAACGCGAAGGCTTCTTTCTCGATCCGCAGCGGCCTCGGTCGGACGTGGTCGGCGAGCTCGTTGCAACGCCGGAGATGCGTGCCGTGCTCGCCCGCGCGACGGGGGGAGGCACGCACGCACGCGCTGCGCTCGCCGTCACGTCGCTCGAACGCTTCGCGCGATGTCCGTTCCAAGGTTATGCCCACGCCGTCATCGCTGCGCGCGAAGCGCAAGTCTACGAGGAGCTGCCGGATGCGCGCGAGGAAGGGACGCTCGTGCACGACGCGCTTGCGGCCGCATTCACCGCCACGCAGGGCGCGTGGCTGCAGCGGCCTCGTGACTGCGACGCCATCGTCGATGCGGGGCTTCGCGCGACCGACGAGATCCTCGATCGCTGGCAGGGGCACGCACCGCTTCGAGCCGTCGTGCGGCTGCGCGTGCGCGATTGCGTGCGCGCCGTTCTCGTGGACGCGTTGGCCGACGAGGAGTGGAACTTTGTGCTCGCGGAGAAGTCCTTTGGCGGGCGTGACGACGGCGGCTGGCCGGCTTTCGTGATCGAAGGGGCGTGTGAGCTCGTCGTCCTGCGCGGAACCATCGACCGTATCGATCGCGCGCGCGGTGGTACGTCGCCGCGAGTCGTAGACTACAAGCGAAGCAAGAGCACCGTTCGCGAGGCATCGAAGGGACTCGGCGTCACGGCGCTTCAGGTGCCGCTCTATGCGTGCGTTGCTGCGAAGATGCTCGGTGGCGAGGCCGCGGGAACGTACGTGCCGTTTTTGCCGCGCGACGTTCTCGATGCCGCGATGAACGAGCAGATCGAGACAACGGTGCGCGATCTTGCCATGCGCATGGAGAGTTCCACCCTCTCGTTGATCGAGCATCGCGCGCTCTCGCTCGTGACTCGTGTGCGCTCGGGCGGGCTCGCTCCGATCCCGGCGGATGAATCTGCATGCCGAGTTTGTGCCGTGAGCGGCGGCTGCCGCAAGCCACGGTTTGCGATGGCGCCTCTCGACGACGACGAGGAGGCGTAAGTGTCGCGTCTCTATGCGCCGCCAAGAAACCTCGTGCTCGCGGCGAGTGCAGGAACCGGTAAGACGCACGCGCTCGTGGGCGTCATCGTGCACCTTCTGGTGATCGGCCCAGCGTCGAGCAAGACGCGCCCTCGTCCCACGCCGCCCGAGCGCATCGTTGCCACGACCTTTAGCCGTAAAGCATCTGTCGAGATCCGCGCGCGCGTGTCCGCCGAACTCGAACGCCTGGGCGGAGCGCCCGAGACGTCGCCGTACATGGAGAGCTTGCGCACTCGCCTCGCCGACGAAACGTCGGCGCGCACGACCGAGCTCGTCACGACGCGTGCGCGCAAGGCTCTCGCGCATGTCGCGCAGGCACGTTTCGGAACGCTCCACAGTTTCGCGACGAGCATCGTGCAAAGCTTTGCCGTGGAGCTCGGTCTCGGCCCGGGCTGGACGCTCGCTCCGGAGGCCGACGCTCGCGCGCGAAGCGAAGAGGCTGTCGCGCGCGCCATCGAAATCAAGCTCGCTTCCAACCTGCATGCCGTGCGCGCCCTTGCCGAGGCTGCAGGCGGCATCGATCGGCTCGTCGCGGAGCTCCGAAGGATCCTCGTGCAGCTCGAAGAGGATGGTCGCTCGTCGCGTGATCTCGCCATTTCTGGGGCGGACGCGGAAGACATCGAGTCCACGATGCTCGCGTTCGTCGAGCACGCGCGCGCGCTCTCTCGGCATCCGCGCTTTGCGGGCGTCGCGCGCGAGCTCGCTTCGGCGTGGGACACCCGCGACGAGGAACGTATCGCGCGTGCCGTCATCGCGCTCGCGGCGATGCCCGCGAGGGTCAAGTCTCCGGAAGTCCAGGCGTTTGGAGAGTTTCGCGGGGGGCTCGCGGGCACGAGCAACGAAGATCGCGGACGGCGCCTGCTCCGCGCGTACCGGTCGCGTCACGTGTTCTCCGAGTGCGCGCATCTCGTGCGCGACGTGCTTGCCGATGCCGAGACTGCGATCGCAGCCGCGTCGCGCGCGAAGGCGGCGCTCAGTTTCGGCGAGATCCTTCGGGCCGCGCGCGAGCTCCTGCGCGACCGACCCGATGTGGCAAACGAGATCTCGTCGGGGATCGATGCGCTGCTCGTCGACGAATTTCAGGACACGTCGCGCGTTCAGCGCGATCTCCTGGAGCTGCTCTGGGCCAAGCCCGCGGCGCGCGCCGCTGGGCACGTTCCGCCGCTCGCGATGATGAGAGAGAGCGGACTCGTCGTCGTTGGAGATCGTAAACAGTCGATTTACGGTTTTCGTGGCGCCGACGTCGGTGTCTTCGCGGAGCTCGCAGTGGGTCTCGCCGGCGAGCCGGCGCGCGCCGCTCTCGGCGTTGCCGCGGGGGCGACCTGGCAGCCAGAGGAGCCGCTCGCAGATTTCTGCGCGCTCCGGCACAACCGGCGGAGCGTGCCCGAAGTGCTCGCGTTCGCGAATGCATTCAGCGCGCTTCGGTTTTGCCCTGCCGAGCCGCAGCCGGAGCTCTTCGAGATCGACTACGTCCCGTCGACCGAAGATCTGCTCGTGCCGGAGGAGCGCGCGCAGGCCACGGGCCACGCGAAGACGCCGCGCACGACGTGGCTCGAGATCACGCCGAAGGGGAGCACGTCGAGTCGCCTCGAAGAAGCGCTCGTCATCGCCGAGCGCATTGGTGTGCTCGTTGCGACCAATGCAACTAATCAGTTGCGCGTCGGGAAAGATGCGCGTGTGCCGGCGTACCGTGACATCGCGGTGCTCGCGACGACGAACGCCATGCTCGACGCGGTTGCGTTCGCTCTTGCGCAGGCCGAGATCCCGTACGTCGTCGCGGGGCGGAGCTTCTTTCGAACGCGCGAAGTAAGAGACTTGCTCGCGATGCTGTCGCTCGTCCTCGATCCGAGCGATCGGCTGGCAGCGCTCGAAGTGTTGCGGGGGCCGTGGGCCGGAGTCCACGACGAGACGCTGTTCGGACTCACCTTGCCCGAAGGAGGTCTTGCGAAACCGGAACACTGGATTTGCCCGCCTCACCCGGCGCTCGTCCGCGAGGAGGATCGCGAGAACCTCGGCGCCGTTGCCGCGTGTGTCTCCGAGCTCGCGCGGTGCGCCAATCGTCTCGGTCCGGGCACCATCTTGCGGCACGCCGTCCGTGCGCTCTCGTTCGACGCCGTGCTCTGTGCTCTTGCGCGTGGCGAACAGCGCGTCGCGAACGTGCGCAAGCTCCTCGCGATCGCCGATCGTCATGAGGATGCGCGTACGTTTCGCAAGTGGCTCGAGGATGCGTCCGTAGAGGAGTTCTCGGAGTCGGAGGCAGCCACCTTCTCGGAAGAAGACGACGCGGTTCGGCTGCTGACGGTGCACGCGAGCAAGGGTTTGGATTTTCCGATCGTCTTCGTGCCCGAGATTGCTGCGGCCCTGCCTCCGGCGAGCAAAGGCGCGGCGCGTGTTGCGATGAGCACGGGCAACGCGCAAAACGTCCTCGCCGTACGAATTGCCGACGACGCCGGGATGATCCTCGAGCCGCCGTCGTACGCAAAGGCGTATGCGAACGCGCGGCGCCGCGAGCGCGCGGAGCGCCAGCGCCTTGCCTATGTTGCGGTGACGCGCGCGGCCGATGCGCTGTTTCTCGTAGGCGGGAGCTCGCGTGAAGGAGCGCGCGATCCCGGCGCATCATCGCTCGCGGCGCTGAGAGCTCTTGCCTCTGACGAGCAAGCGGCCGCCTCGGCATGTCTCTCCGTAGAAAAGGTCAACGTGCCCGCGCCCGTCACAGGCCATCGTGTTGGGCGCGACGATGCGGCGACACTGCACGCGACGAACTCGGACGCGCGCGCGTCGTCCCCCAGGCCCTTGCCGCCGGCGTGGCGCTCGCTGCCGATCGCGCCGACGGCCCTCGCAGATTTCAACCACTGCAAGCGTCGCTTCGAGCTCGTGCACCTGCTCGGACTTCCAGAACACGTGCGAAATTCCCGTCCAGATACGAGCAGTTCCGACGTCGGAACTGTCGACGCTCGCACGCAAGGGATCCTCGCGCACGCCGTTCTCGAGCGTGTGCCGCGTGACGCCTTTGCGTCGGATGCTGCAGGCGAATTCGTCGGTCTCGCGCTCGCGGCGGAGGGCGTCCCGGTCGATCACCCGCAGCATGCCGCGATCGCCGGGCGCGTCACGCGTTTCTTGCGCGGAGCATACGCAGCACGAATTGCGAGTGCGGGAGCGGACGTGCATCGCGAAGTAGCCTTCGTTCTCGACGTGGACGACGCCCAAGGACGAAGGGTGACGTTGCGAGGCAACATGGACCTCGTCGTAAGCTGGCCGGAGGGATCGCTCGACGTCATCGACTACAAGAGCGGCCGCAACTTGCCGGTGCTCGAACAGCATACCGAGAGCGAGTCCGACGCCGTGCTCGCACGCTCTGCTGGTTACGCATTTCAGCTCGATGTCTACGTGCTCGCAGCGCGCGCCATGTTTCCAAAAGCCTCGAGCCTGCGCGCCGGTCTCGTGTTTCTCGGTGGTGGCGCGGCAGAGCCGGTGTGGCGCGTCATCCCCGAGGAGGAGACCATCCGTGCGCGGCTCGCGAGCCTCGGCGCCGAACTCGTGCACGCGCGCTGGAGTGGATCGTTCCCTCGCACTTCGCTCGATCGATGCAAATCGATCTATTGCGGCTTCATCGGCCGCTGTCACTAGTGCCGTTCGGCAGAAGTTCGGCTGGATTCGCCGAACTTCTGCGCGATGCGCTGCTTCGCAGCGTCCGAACGGCACTCTCCCTTTCTTGGGGGCTCCGCCCCCCGTCCCCTGAAGCCGCTCCCGCGGCTTCTCCTCGTGCCGCCCTTTCCGGGCAAGTCCAACAAAACTTCTGCCGGCGGCACTAGGATATGGGGCGGCCACGGGGGGCCGCCCCTACGAATGTGTTGATGGTTGTAGGGGCAGGCCCCCGTGCCTGCCCCGCGCCGCGCGCTTGAAAGCGGTTCTACGTGTGTGGCAGCGGAATTGACGCATAACCATCGCGTGTGACGACGATGTGATCGAGCAGAGGCAACCCAACGGTTGCAGCGGCCTGCGCCACGTTCTCCGTGAATGCGATGTCTTCCGCGCTTGGTGTGGGATCTCCGCTTGGATGATTGTGCAGGAGGCAGAAGGCGCTTGCTGCCAACCGCAGGGCATGCCGCAGTGGATCGGATGGCCGTACGGACATGCCGTGCAAGCCGCCTTGCGCGACGCGCCTTGCTGCGCGAAACCGACTCCGCCCGTCAACGGCGATGAGCCACAGCTCCTCGTGATCGAGCCCGCCGATGCGCCGCGTTCCCCACGCCGCAACGTCGCGACTGTCACGTATGTGCGGTCTCGCCGATGTTGGTTCTTCGGCAGCGCGACGACCGAGTTCGAAGGCTGCGACGAGAGCACGCGCTCCGCGGGTCGGAGCACGCGTCTTTTCCCTGATGAGTGATGCGATCTCGTCGACCCCAGCGCGCGAGAGGCCTGTCAGACCGCCGAGTGCGTCGAGCAGATCGATGGCCCTCTTGTACTCTGCTCCTTTGCGATCGGACGACGGTCGCTGGTTCAGCACGGTTGCAACGAGATCGGCGGCCGAAAGAGATTCGAGATCGAGGAACGGACGCGCGGCGAGAACGCGTGGATCACGCACGGTGTGGCCCATGGCCTCGCTCATCGCAACGTTGGTGCCGTTGCTATTGAGGCTCTATTTCGCGTGAATTCATGTTGGCGAGCCGTCGCCCGACAACGTTGCGCCTGTCATCGACGGCGGCGGCGCGCGATCCACCCGACGAGAGAGAGCAAGACGAAGATGCTGCCGGCGACGTGTGTGCTGCGCGCATCTTGCTGTCCGACCGAACACCCCGATGAGCCACCGCCGCCACCATTCGGAGGTGATATGCCGATGTCGGTCAACTTGCATGTCGCTGCTGCGCCTCCTCCGCACACGGCGCACGAACTGCTGATACAACCTTTCACGGCCGTAAAGAGATTCCCTGCTTCCGGGTATTGCTGCAAGCACGACGCCTGGCCGCTCGAGGTTGTCGCGTTGGCGAAACATGTTTCGAATGCAACCAAATCGGGGTTCGCGTAGAAACTGCTTGCGAGTGGAGCGCACTGCTGATTTCCAGACGTGACGATGGTCTCGCACGCATCGCAGGTGCAGTCGGGCAGTGTGTTGAGTTGGGTATTGATGAAATCGAGATTGCCACTCACGCGTCCGCTGATACCTCCAACCGCGTATCCGCCGATATCAATATTATCCTTGCAGTTGTTGGTGGCGGAGTGGACGCCAACGACACGGTTGTTGAATAGATCCGGGCCGCCGCTGTCGCCGAAGCAGAAAGCGTGTGTCGAGAAATCGTAGCCAATGAACGTGTTATCCGTATAGGTGACGGCGAGAGGCGTCTCCATGCGTTTCGAGTTCTCGTCATTCGAACCCGCGTCGGTACCAGCCTCGGGCAAGGTCGTAGTCCCAAAACCAATTGCCGTCACGGTCGAGCCGAGCGCTAGGCCGTCTTCGCTGCCCGTGATGGGGATGGATGGCGTGGTTGAATCCACACCACCAATGCGAAGGACCGCGACGTCGTAGGGCTGCGCGGCGTCTCCGCCAAGCTGGTAACGAGGGTCGGCGGCGTAGTCGATGACCTGGTACCCAATCGCGTTCGTGTTCGTGCAGTCTTGCCCGCCGTCGGTGCCCGCACGCATGATTGCGCACATTTCGCTGTAGGCCATGTAGTCCGCGGCCTGTACGACGAACAGTGGTTCAGGGTCAACGCAGTGGGCCGCTGTCAGAACCCACCCGATATGATTGTTGGGGTCGACCTTGATGATCGTGCCCGAGCACTTGCCAACCTCGGTGTCCGAGGCATTGATGATCGCCACCACGGCCGTATGGGTGTTGTCGACCGTGCCGTTGATGATCGGAGACGAGCTCTTGCCAACGTTATTTTCTCCCGACGCATCTGCCGAGTCTGACTTAAGGATATCGCTCGAACCGCACCCCGCGCCGCTGAATATGAGGAGACCTGCCGTTCCGAGCACGACCTCCCAGATAAGTGACGTTCGCATGACTAAGATCCTCCGCGTGCCGTCCTCCCCAACAGCACAACAATAGGATATCAAAACTCAGACGACTTGCATCCATCTTAATTTGTAAATATCGTCTGGCCGCGGCCGTGAGAGCCGTCGCGTCGACGTCGACGGAGCGCGACGAGAGAGAGCAAGACGAAGATGCTGCCGGCGGCGCGCGTGCTGCGCGCGTCTTGCTGTCCGACTGCGCACCCCCCGCTGGCCGATGGGCTGCTCGGAGACGCCACGCCGAGGTCGCGCACGAACTCGGTACCGCTGCACTCGATGTTGCAGTTGTTGATCGCGCACGTGGCAAGAGCCCTGCGTGCGTCGTTCGATTGACACGAGGGATCTTGGTCGTTGTTGCGCAGGCAAAGATGGCACGTGCCGTCCGCTTGGCAGTCGAGTGCCTGCTGGCAGCAGATGCTCTGCATGCACGATGCGCATGCACCGGCAGGCAAGGCTTCGCCGCACGCCGGGACGTCCGCGCACGCCGATGTGCCCCCGCACACGTCGGCACACGATCGGTTGCATGGACATTCGCTCGCGGCCACGACGGGGCCCTCGGCTTGCGGGAATTCTTGCAAGCATGCAGCCTGGCCGCTCGCGGTCGTCGCGCCAGGACACGAATAGAATCCAGCGCAATCGGGGTTCGAGCGGCAGCGGTTCGTGATGGCAGCGCACTCCTGATTTCCAGACTGGACGATGGCCGAACACGTCTGACAAGTGCGCTCGGGCAGCGGTTTATCGAGTTGGGTTTGGATGAAGTCGAGATTGCCACTTACGCGTCCGCTGACGCCTGCGCCATTGCAGTCCCCGGCGATGAAGGAGTGGATACCGACGACGCGGTTCTCGCCTCCTTGGTTGAATAGATCGGGACCCCCGCTATCTCCTTCGCAGATACCGTGTGTCGAGAGATCATAAGCAATCTGCGTGCTGTCGATGTCGCCGACGACGAGCGGCGCCGACATGCGTTCCGTGTTCGTGTTGGTGCCGGCTTCGAGCAAGGTCGTTCGCCCGAAGCCAATCGCGGTCACGGGCGAGCCGACCTCCAGACCATCGGAGACGTCCGTAATGGGGATCACCGGTGTGTTCGTATCCACACCGCCAACGCGAACGACCGCGACGTCGTAGGGCTGCCCGGCGTCTCCGCCTAGCTGGTAACGAGGGTCGGCAGCATAGTCGATAACGTAATAGCGAATTGCACTTGCACTCGAAAAGTCGGTGCTCTGCAGGGCGACCGTTGGTGCGAGCTTGACACAGTGGGCGGCCGTTAGAACCCATCCGATATGATTGTCGGGGTCGACCTTGATCATCGTGCCTGAGCACAACCCCGTCTGGTTGCTGGAGGTCGAGATGATCGCCACCACGGCCGTGTGGGTGTTGTCGACCGTGCCGTTGATGATCGGAGACGAGCTCCTGCCAATATCGTTTTCGTTCGACGCGTCTACCGAGCTTAATTTACTGCACGCCGACGAGGTTGCGAACGCCACAACGAGCGCGAGCGCGAAGAGATGACTGCGCATCAAGTGCCCCCCTTGCCGTTCGCTATTGCAAAGTCTAATCCGTCCGATTCGTGTCGAGCACCCGAGCTTTGCACGGTACGAGCGCGAGCACGCAAAGCGCTGGAGCAAGATCGTTGCTGCGTCGGTCGCGTTCGTGTTCGGGATCAGAGGGGGCGGCGCAGCGAGCGAAGTGAGCGCGCGGAGGTCCTCTGAAAAATAACCAACGGGTGGATTTGCATGATAAAGAATCACGCACTTTGCGGTTCCCCAACCCGTTTCTCACGCACGCGCAGCTATCCGGGATACCATGAATGGCAATGCCCCATTTCAGCGCGACTGCGTCGTTGACAAACCCGGAATCGTCGGAGCGCGATGGTGGCACACCGCGCTCGCCCATGAAGATGCGAAGATCGCAAGGCGCACGGCGATCCGCACCATCCTCCTTGCGGGCACCGCAATTGCCGGCGTCGGCGCCGTCACCGTGGCGGTCGTCAAAGCTTCGGAGCCGTCCTTCACCGACGCGCGCAAAAACTCACTCGACATGCAGCGCGATTATGGGTGGAACTTCGGCGCCGTTGGCGAGCCTCTCGTCTTCGACGGAACGAAAGAGATGCCCTTCGATCCGAAGACCCTTCCCGATCTCGCCATCGATCTCGCTCCGGCCCAGGCCAAGCTCCGTCCGTATTACCAACCAACCTTGTTCCAGTCGCTGAATGCCCTACCGACCTCCATCGGCAAGCTTCCAACGGAAGAAACCGCTGGATTTCAGCCACTTGCCTCGATACTCAAACCCCTGGCGACGCCGTTGACGGCGCGCGCATACGCCTGCGGGCAGTCGTTCGCCTCGCTGTTCGAAGGACTGAGGGACGCGGGGGGGTCGGCCATGGATGCGAATGCTGCCGTTGTCGTCGATCTCTCGGGGCCGGAGGCCGTGGCTTTCGCGGCCGGTGCTTGCCGCGTTTTCGACCCGGTTTTCCTTTTTGACAATTGGCCCCACCCGCGCGGCATCGTTCACTCGCAAGATGCACTCGCGGCCGCGGCCTATTACCAACCGCTCCTGCGAAACGTCCCTCCGCGAACCACGCCGGCACCTGTGATGTTCGTGCTCGATCGGCGGAGGCTCATGCCATATTCCGATGATGCCACGCAATTCGACAATCGCTATGTGGCGAAGCTCCCAACGGCCTCAAATGTTGCCTCTCAGCTTCAAATCAAACACGTGCTTTACGTCGTGCCGGCGCGCAGCAACGCGGACAGGGAGCTCGACGATCTCAACGAGGACTTTGTCGCGTATGCGGCTGCGGGCATCGACGTGAAGATTCTGTCAATGGATATGTTCGGGGTGACCGTCCCGAACCTGAACGCCAACTCGAAAGATGCGGGCGCGAAAGACGCAGGTCGAAACGAAGAGGACGCTCTCGTCGGGGCATCGGGATACTTCTGGTACGGCGGGCAACCCGAATCGCACGACTCGTTCTTTCTCGACTATCCGTGGGCCAAGCCCCCGCGCAAAGCCACGATGCGCATCTCTTCGAATCCCGGACTCTCGTACGTGCCCGCGCCGCGCGCAACGCTCTTCTCGAGCGGCAATCGTTCGCCCGCGCACCCGCGGCCCGCAAACTTCGCCACCGTTCCCATCGTCCTCGCTGCTGGCACGGGTGCCATCCTCGGCGCGAAGTTCTCGCGCAGCGGTTCGTGGAATCGCGTTGCCGGAGGTACTGGCGGATGAAGCACTCGGTTTTCGCCGTCGAGATCTGCATGCGCTTCGATCCCAACACCAGGCTCTTCGCGACGCTGCGCGCCCTGCTTGCCGCACATCCTATGGGCGAGAATCTCCAGCAGAAGTGGGAATGGTATCGACGCGTTGCCGGAGAGCTCCTCTCCGCTTCGTCCGCATTCGAACGCGGCTGCTGGGATTACTATGACGACGAGGCGCAGGCGCAGGGGGCTTATCGTGACTATGCCTCCACGGTAGTGACGGAGGACGGTGCGCGCAAAGCGCCTTCCGGGGACGATCCGTATCGCAATGAGCCTCGCTATATGACTTTCACGATGGCGTTTCTCCTCGTCAACGAGGCGCCTACGGACCGTGCGATTCGGCAGATCTGCAATGTTCCGGAGAGCCGATATTGGCTCCGGGACACGTTCCGCCAATTCCTTTCGAGCATTGCCAGCGGCATTCTCAACTTCGCAAACGTCAAGAGCGACGTAGCCTACATGATCCCTCGCGACGCAGGCTGGGGCCTGACGCAGCAAGATCTCATGCAGCCGAACTTTCATTATCTGCGCCCGCTTGTCTAGGGTATGTCCCTAAATTCCGGACCGAGGCGGCGAGATCACGTTTTATGTGGAGCCTCTTCGTTGACATTGACGTGGTCGTTTGACGGCGACGGCGACGTGAACGAAAAAAGTCTATTCGTCGCCGTCGCCGTTCACGTCAAACGTCAAAGTCAACGATCACGCTATGGATGCAAACATGTAGATAGGTTGGGGTGAGTTTACGAACCCCAACATTCACGAATGGGTGGACATGGGTCTACTTTTTGGTTGCAGGAGGCTTCCACGTGACGAGATGAAGGTCGCGCGGGAGGACGCGATCATTGCCAATCTGCGTTTGGTCCGTAGTCCAGAGTCGCACGCTTGCTTCCTTCAATCCCCTTTGCACCGTGGCACGGCGTTCATGGATGGTTTTCTCGTCGGTTGTCGCGTCTGCCGGCAAGGATGTGAGCGCGGCGCGCGCAAGTACGCCGGCGTCGCGACCGATCGCGGTCCAATAGGTGGGGCGAACGCCAAAGCGTTCCATGAATGTGCGAACGTCTTCGTCGCTCGCCTCCTCGGGACGAGTCGCAGTCACGGGCACGAGTCCTGCCGACGTGCTCAGCACGACGATGTTGCTCGGCACGTCGCGTGGCGGGATGCTCGCTTCGAGCGTCAGCGCAACGGGCATCTCGCGAAACTTGCGCGCTGTCTCGGCAAGGATGCGGCGCACGTCGCCGAGCAGATCGCGCGCGCACGTACTCGGCCCCGAGACGAGCCATCCCTCGGTTCCGGATGCGAGCCATGCGGCAACGGGAAATCGCGTCTTTCCTGCCTCTGCGAGCGCGATGTCGCAACGAACCGGCGGCAATAGAACGATCCCGCTGCCTCTGGCCTCGGCCGCTTTGCCCGCGCTCTCGTCCTCGGAGGTGTCGGCCAAGAACGCCGTTGTCCGTGCTCCGTGGCTGACGAGCGCCTCTGCCAGCATGACGAGTTCTCGCTCGACGCGCTCCCCGATCACGAAGGCGGATGTCTTCGGCATGTGCTCGGTGCTCGGCGACGCAAGCAAGAGCACCGCGATGTCGTTCTGTTCGCTCCATGCGCTCGCGCGATCTGCGCTCCTGCGATCGAAGCCGCCGATGATGACGCTCGCGCCTTCGCCGGCGAGTTCCTCCATCGCCGTGCGCGTGCTCGCTTCGCTGTCGCCGTCGTCGCGCGTGATGAGTCGAACGCCGGCAGTGCCGGCAGGACCGCGCGGCAGATCGAGCGCCCAAGAAACGCCGCGCACGACGTCGGCCGCCTCGTCTCGCAAGTCACGATTTCGTGTCGGAAGAAGGAGGCCCACGGTCTTGCCTGACACGATGGAGATCCCGCGGCGGCTCGATGCGAGCTCGCCGAGCTCGATCCCGGCATCGCCTCCGGTTTCGATCGCGCTCGCTCCGCTCGCGTCGACCAGCCAGCGTGCGAGCGCTGCATCGTTCGTGTCGACCGCAATGCGAGCGAGGCGCGCGGCAACGAGTTTCTGCGTTTCGTTGCTGTACCCTGACGACGCTCCGCCCTCGCGCATCGTGCGGTAGGTTTGCTCGAGCACCGCTCGAGGAAGGACCTCGAGGATCTGTGTAATCTTCACGCGAACGCGATCGCGATCGTCTTCGCCGACGCCGCGCAACCACCCGTCGAGGTACGCGAGCGCTTCGTAGTCGTCGTCCGACGCGATGGCGCTCAAGGCAATCTCCTCGAGAAAGACTTCACGATCGGCGTCGCCCACGATTCTGCCGACGAGTGGACGGAGGCTGTCCAGCGCCTCCTTCGATGCATGATGCAAGCGTAGACTTCGCGCCTTGGCCACCGTGGCGAGATCGCGCGTGGTGCCCGGGGGCAGCGTCGCGAGTTTTGCAAGCACGCCGTCGGCCGCACCGAGCTTCCCTTGGTTGATGAGAGCGAACGCGAGATAGACTCGTGCGAGAGGCGCGGCGCCGTCGTTCGGGAAGCGACGGAGAAAATTCTCGAGTGCGGGTGCATCGAGCTTGCGCTCGTTCCACTCTTGCCAGAGGGGAGCGAACGCCGCCGCCGCATCGGGCGAGGTGGCGAGCGTTGCTGCGGGGCGTGGCTCACGTGCCGCGCGCGAGCATGCGCCGATTGCGCTCGCGGCGAAGCAGAGAAGGATGACGGAGCCGGTTCGCAAAGCCCGCATATCCTAACCGCTTTCAAGTTGACGGAGGTTTCGAACCCCTCGAAGGTTGCTCCCGTCGTCTTTTGACCGATTCCCATCGCATCCCTTCGTTGCTCCTCCTCGAGCTGCACCAGCAGCTCTCGTCGGAGTGCCTCGTGCTGCTTGCAACTCGGCCAAATACTCGGTCCGCAACCTGCTCGGGGTTCGCGGCGGGGCCGAGCAGCGGACCGGAGTAGCCTTGAAGGCTTTGAGGACCGCACCGCAGGCCCCTGAGGTCCCGCCGTAGGCGGCCGGGCAGCGCCGAAGGCGCCGTCGATGCCGAGATCGCGTCAAATCGAAAGCGGGCTAACCGCTTTACATGCGGTCCGTCTTCCGTTGGAGTGGCGCTCGCAGCCGTCATGAATGCGTTTGTATTGCGCAAGCTCCATTCCTTATCGGGCATCGTGCCCGTTGGCATCTTCCTCGTCGAGCATCTCTGGACGAACGCCGCCGCATTCGGGGGACAAGAGCCGTACGATCGCGCCGTCGCGGAGATCCAGCGTGCCCCCTTTCTGGCCGTCATCGAGATTTTCGGGATCTTCCTGCCTCTCGCGTTTCACTCCCTTTACGGCCTATGGCTCACGACGAAGAGCAAGCCGAACGCTGGACGATACGCGTACGCGAGAAACTGGCTCTATGTCCTTCAGCGCATTTCGGGAGTCGTTATCTTTGCCTTCGTGCTCGCGCATCTCTGGGAATTCCGCGTGCAAAAATGGCTTTTCGGGATGGCCTCGGAATTCTTCTACACCAAGCTCACGGCCGATCTCTCGTGGACGTGGGGTGGTGTGCCTCTCATCGCCATAGGGTATCTTATGGGTATTGCGGCAAGCCTTTTTCACCTTGCAAATGGCATTGTCGGCTTCACGATGGCCTGGGGAATCACGGCGAGCCGGGCTGCTCAGAGACGCGTCGGCATTCTCGTGGGGGTGTTCGGGGTGGGCCTCTTCGTGCTGTCCACGCTCACCGTGCTCGATCTTGCAACGGGTTCGATAAAGTAGCCCCATCCGCCACGGCTTCGCCTACGGCTCGCCATGGCTGCCTTCCCCCCCTGCGCGCGCCCGGGGAAGCCCGCAGCCGGAGAGAGGACGGAGGGCTTGGGATAGTTGCGTGTGCACCATCTCACGGGTCGAGTTGGAGGGTGGGTTGGGCGACGCCGACGATGCCTGGGTTTCCTGGGTTGCCAGCCGCAGCGGACGGCGAACCTCCGTTGCTACTGAGGCCCGCGGCGCCAGGTAGTCCCGCGTTGCCTACGGTGATGGTCGTTGCATTGTCTTGGTTGAATGTGCTTCCGGAGGAGTAGAGGACGCCAACGGAGATACCTCCGGCTCCTCCGCCGCCACCACCTCCGCCAGAGCCATTTCCGCCGTTGCCTCCTGCGCAGCCAGTGCCGTAACTTCCTCTTCCTTCCCCACCTCCTCCTCCGACCTGTCCTGTGCTACCGTTTCTGCCATTACCTGCGTTGTCTGTTTGCAGAGTGCACGTGTCAAGAGTTAACGTGCTCTCGTAGAGAGCAATCGCGATGGAGGCTCCTCCGCCTTGGCCACCAAGACCGCGTGAGCCACCGCAGCCGCCGCAGGCACCACTGCCGCCACCTCCCTTGTCTCCGCCGCCGCCGCCACCGCCTCCTTGGCCTGGGAAGCCGTTGGTACCGTCGCCTCCGGGCGTAGGTGTCCAGTCAGTGGAGGAAAGGGTGCCATAAGAAGAGGCGCCATGACCGCCATTGCCACCCGCGTTGGCGTCCGTGCCAATGGGGGTCCCACCACTGGCGGTGCGGTCGTTACATGCGACGGGCGGGACTTGCGTGCCGTCATAGCCAGACCCACCAACGCCCCAGCCAGTCTTGGTCACTGGCGGATTGGCGGAGCCTGGCTGGCCATTGTGGGCCGCGACCAAGGGGTCGGTACCCGCATTGCCACCCGCGCCGCCGGTGCTGCTGGTGCCGTCTTGACACGTGCACGTCTTCTCCCCTGCACCCGTGCCACCATCGGCCGTGTTGCTATAGAGGTCGGTGAGGGTGTCGGAGAAATAATTGGACGGCGGGGTGTCGCCGGGTTTGCCATCCGCGCCCTTGCCCGCGGTTGCTGTCACGCGGTGAAACGTCACGTCCGTCGAATTGGACACGAAAACGGCGATGGAGGAGGAACCAACAATGGGTCCATCTTTGGCTACGAACTCAATGTCTGAAACGACAATAGCAGATTGATTGATGATATTGAGAACGACACCGGGATGTTCGGGAGCTACCATGGGTTTGTCGCAGTTGTAGGTCCAAGTCCCGCACTCAAAGCCTCCGTAAAGCGATACGTTGGAGGGAAGGATCACTTGCTCGGCATACGCGCTTTGCGACGCGCATACGAAGACGCGGAAGCGGCCTGCAAGCGTTTCGAGCGCCTGATCAATGGTCTTGAAAGGTTTGTCTTTGGAGCCATCCGCCTCCGCCGTGGGATCAACATCCGCATCGACGAAGGCGCCATAGTCTTCGGAAACGTTTGAAGGAGCGTTGGTTGGTTCGCAGACAGAAGTTGTACCGTCCTCTACATAGAGCGTCCCACCGCCACAATGCAGAAAGAAGCCCGCACTTGCGAGAGCACCAAGTGAGATGAAAAGATTACGCATGATCAATTCCTTCGGTTGCGAGGTTTAGTGGTTGAAAACATTGGAGAAGTTGGCATGGGAGCAACTGGATGGCTGCGCAACCAAAAGGTTGCGATATTTATGCGGACTTTCTCCTGTTCGACCGGTCCCGAGGGAGGTTGTGGAAAAAGTGAGAGAGCGAGAAAAAGAGTGGGAGAAGTGTTCCGAAGGGCGCTCGGAAGCGCTCAATTGGGCTGCTCGGGGA
>WQYX01000016.1 GCA_009781005.1 Polyangiaceae bacterium
ACCGCTTTCGATTTGACGCGATCTCATCGTTGGGGCCTGCGGTGCGGTCCTCAAAGCCTTCAAGGCTGTTCCGGTCCGCTCCTCGGCCCCGCCTCGACCTCGCGTCAACTTGAAAGCGGTCTAAAAGATCGACGTGCCGAGCCCCGCGGCAAGACGAAGCTGCGTGATGATGGAGAGCGTCTCGCCACGGTACCAACGTAACGCGGCGGCGCGCGCATAAGGCGATTGTGCGAGGTAACGGCGCGCGGCGGCTCCGGCGCGTCCGTAGACCCAACGTGCAAGCCACGCACTCTTCAACATGTGCCGCCCGATATGCGACGAGAAGACGTCACGCGCGTAGCCGTCGAACGAGCGCTCGCCCGTGCGCAACGCACGCGCGAGGTGACGCGCCGCGATCTTCGCCATGACGATCGCCGGGGCAATCCCCTCGCCCGTCGCACGGTCGATGCCCGCCGCTTCACCAACGAGCACTGCGCCGTCGAGACCAAGGATGGACGAACGAACGAAAGGTCGCGTGCTGAACGGCTTGAGCCTCACGTGCGCGATGTCGATCCCGCGTCGTTCGAGAGCGCGCGCGAGCGATGTCTTGACCGCGCAGCTATGCGAGAGATTCGCGTGGTAGATGCCGCGACTTGCGTGCGGCACGCCTCCGACGAGGGTCGGGAAATCCCAGTAGTAGCCTTCGACGCCGTCTCCCACCACGCGTAGATCGAAGTCGGTGAGCCGTCGCTTGACGGCCACATCGCTTGCGACGTGCGGTGTTTCGAGAACGTAGAGGTGCCCTTTGCGCTCGGCTTCGCGCATGCCAAGGAGCTTGCGCGAAGAACTGCCGGCGCCGTCGCAGATGGCGACAAAGCGTGCATCGACGATGCTCGATGCCGTCGTGAGCCGAAAGCCATGCGGGGCGCGCGCGATGTCCGTGACGCCGTTGCCATCGCGAACGACGACACCGTCGTGCCTCGCTGCCGCGAGCAAGGACGCATCGAAATCCAGACGACGAATGACGATGCCCATGGGAGCGAGCGTTTCACCGACGCACCCGTCAGTCACGGTCACGCGTGCGCCGGCGAGCGTCACGAAGGGAACATCGATCTCGATGCCGAGCGCACGGAGAGCCTCGATCCCGAGCTGGCTCACGGCGCCGGCGCACGGTTTGTCGCGCGGGAAACGTGCCTTGTCGAGCACGACGATGCGCCCCGGCGAGATGCCTTCGGCGCGCACGAGATGGAGCGCCGTGCTCGCGCCCGCAGGTCCGCCGCCAACGATGGCGACGTCGTAGTCGAACACCCCGCGACTCACCTCCGCGCGGCCTGCGCGAAAGCATCCGGAAGAATGCCGCCGAGTTCGCGTGCGAGATCATTCGCCAAGTCGTCCAATTCCTTTGCGCGATCGAGAGGCGCCGCGAGCGTGAGATCACCGCCGCTTTCCGCGAAGACCTGCGCGAGACCATCGTGAGCTTCGACGATGCCCTTGAGAAATGCGACGTCCTTCGCTCGCACGATGAACCGCCTCGTCACCATTCCTTCACCTACGAGCGGGGGAGTCGATTTGCGCGCCATGATTCATCTCATCCTAGTCGCGACGGCGCTGGCGCACGTAGTCCACCAACCGTTCGACGTAGCTGTCGAACGGCGGGCAACGCACGTCCGTGCCCGCAAGGAGTTCGGTCGTATTCGAAAAGCTGTAAGTTACATGTGTCGCGAGCGCCTCGACCAGGGCGCGCGGACTCTGCGCAAGCCTGTCAATCCCTGGCGCCCGCAAAACGACTTTCGTGAGGTTCGGAGGGATGAAGCTGTGTGACGTGCGCCGTCCTCCGGCCGCCGCAACGAGCTCGAAGACGCGCTTGACGGTCAGAGGCGACGGATCGCCGATGTGGAACGTGCGCCCCGGCGCTCGCGGATCTTTACCGATGGCCCGCGTTGCGCGCACGACGTAGTCGACGGGCACGAGGTGCAATGGATTGTCCGCGCGCCCGGGCAACGCGATGGGGAAGTCTGGGGGCGAGGTCAAGATGAGCGAGATGAAGAAGTATGGACCGTGGAGGCGGTCCACTTTGCCGGTCTGCGAGTCGCCGACGACGATGGTGTTGCGGACGACCGAGATCGGGATCGTGCGCATCGCTCCGCGCATCATCTTCTCCGCGCGGGCAAGCGTCTCCTCGACGGGATTGCGAAAATTCTGTCCTTTCTCGAGATCCTGCTCGAGCACCAGCCCCGTACGATCCCCCGAGACGAGCGCACTCGAATGGACAAGGAGACATTTTAGCGTCTTGCACATCGCGGCAAACTCGAGAAGCTCGCGTGCGCCTCCGATGTTGACTTGCTCGGCAACCTTCTTGTTCGTGCCCGGATACGTGACTTGCGCCATGTGATGGATGCGATCGACGCTGTTCGTGAGCTCCTTGAACTCTACGCCGGAGAGCCCGAGATCGATCGCGGTGGCATCCCCCGCGATGAGATTCACACGCGGTCGCTCGTCCTCGGCGAGCGCCTCGCGCACCTCACGCGCTTGCGCCTCGAACCTCGGCGAAACGATCGCGTGCACGAAGGTGTTCGGTGAGCGAAGGAGCTCGGTGCACATCCTTCGCGCGGTGAACGACGGAAAGCCGGTGAGAAGAACGACCTCGTCGTAACCCGCGTATGCCATGAAGACCGCAGGCTACCGCCACCTCGCGAGCCCGCAATCGATTTGACGCCAGGCGTTCAGTCGCCACAAAAGTGAGCGCCGACGGCGCGCAGCCATCTGCCGAAGTTCAGGCCGTACGTGAGTGGACTGCAAAGCTTCCCGGGAAAGAGCGCCGCGGCTGTGCATGCTGTCTGGGTTACGAACGTTGCGCACGGGCCGCCCGCTCCCTCCACCTGACTGCGGCATGTGCTTCGATTGGCATCAGGGCACGCAGCGCAGCTCGTGCTCACACAGTCCGTTGCGCAGCCACTTGTGTGGTTGCATGCACTCGACACGAACGGAGCGACGCAGAGATAGAGACCGCTGGCGTCCGCAAACGCGACGTTGAACTGTGACACGCACGTTTCGCACGCGTCGTTCGCCGCCGCGAGCGCCTGGAAAGCGGCAACGCACGTGGCGGTATTCGGGCCGCCCGTGCACGCACTTTGAATGGCGTCGAGATCGACCGCCGCGCAGACGCCCTGCGCGTTCGGCGTGACGGGCGTGCTCGTGTTGTCTGGACACGCGTCGTAGCTCCTCGGGCAAAGATTCTGGCATGTGCGAGGCGCCGCGTTGACGTCGCACACGGAGCCAGGCGACAAGGAGCAGTCCGCGCACGCCGCGCCCCCAGATCCGCACGCGTCGTTCGCATCGCCCGGCGCGCAGGTGTCGCCGTCGCAGCAGCCCGCGCAGCTCACCGGCCCGCACGCTGGCTCGACTTCGCATTCACCGCCGCCCGTTGACACGGGCGCGCACGACTGCCCGGCCGCGCACGTGACGCACTGTGCACCTCCGGCGCCGCACGATCTCACGTCCGTGCCGCCCATGCATTGGTCGCCCACGCAGCAGCCGTTGCAGTTCGTTGGATCGCATTTCGTGATCGTACAGGTGCGCGCCGCGGCATCGCACGAGCTGCCGTCCGACCCGCAGTTGATGCACGTCGCGCCTCCGCTGCCGCACGCATCGACGGCATCTCCCGCGAGGCACTGTGCGCCGGAGGCTGCGTTCGCGGCGCAGCATCCGCTCGCGCACGTCTCCGGTCCGCACGTCTCGACGTTGCGCCCGCATACCTTACGGCTGTCGCAGAACTCGAAACCTTGCGCAATGCAATCATTGCACTGTGCACCCGTGCTGCCGCACGCGCGCGTGTCCGATCCCAGGCGACACGTGCCGTCCGCGTCGCAGCAGCCCGTGGGACACGTCTCCGGTCCACACGCCGCCGGAGCGATGCCATCGTTGAGCGACTCTGTGTCGAGGCTCGACCGCCCACACCCCGGCACCATCATACACAGAGTGAAAACGACGAACGCAGCGAGCGTGAACAACCAGGCAAGCGAAGGCTTTCGCATAAACGTTCACAGCGTAGCGGAAGCAAACCTTCGTCGATAGCGCTGAAACCGTGGACACCTCGCCGCTCACCTTCCTCACGATCCCCCTCTTCGAGAGGGCGCTCTTCGCCGGATCCGTCCTCGCCGCGATGCTCGCACTCTTAGGTGTCCTCGCCACCGCGCGCGGCCTTGCCTATCTCGGCGACGGCCTCTCCCACGCAGCTTTTGGCGGCATCGCGCTCAGCATGTTTCTCGGGATCTCGCATCCGCTCGCCGTTGCCATCCCATTCACGGTAGCTGCCGCCGTCGGCATCGGGACGCTCCGCCGCCACGCCGGCCTTCGCTCCGACGTGGCCATGGCGTTCATCTTTGCGGTCTGCTTCGCGGCAGGCATCGTCTTGCTCGGCAGATCGGAGCGCACCGAACAAACGTTCGATCCCGAGCAGCTTCTGTTCGGCAACATCCTGCTCATCGCCGAGGACGATCTCTTCGTCGTGCTCGGCATCGGTGCTGTCGTTGCCGTCTTCATGGCGCGGGTGTGGACACGGATGGCTTACGCCACGTTCGACGAGGAGCTCGCGCGCCTGTCGGGGATCAACGTCGATTGGTTCGAGAGCGCCTTGCTTGCACTGCTCGCAGCCGTGGTCGTGGCTGCCATCCGGCTCGCGGGCGTGGTCCTCGTCAGTGCGTTCCTCGTGATCCCCGCAACGACCGGGCGCCTCATGGGTCGAACGCTCCTCGGCGTCGCCTGTTGGGCCATGCTTGCCGGCGTGTTCGGCGTCTTCGTTGGGTTCGCCGCTGCGCACGCGCTGGCATGGCCAGAGGGCGCCACCATCGTTCTCGTCCTCGCCGCCTGCTTCGTTGCCGTCGCCGCCGCCCGGCGCGTCTCGGGCATCACGCGGCGATCTTCTTGATCAGCCTCCAGCGCTATGCCATGAGGCTGCGATGAAGCGCTGGCTTGCTGTCGTCATGATGCTGATCTCCACGCAAGCCGTGGTTGGCTGCCTCGGCTCGAAGCAAGCGTGGACGCCGGGCGAGCCGGTGGTGACGTCGGACGTGTGTATCGTTCTACAACATGTTTTTCGCAGGAAAAATCGCCTCTTCGTGCGCATGGTGATGATGAACCTCACGTCGTCAGCGCTGACCGTCCATCGCGATGCCCTGACTTTGCGCCTCAATACCGGGCGAACCCTCCAGCGATCTTCGGGGATGACGACGACTCATAAGCCCTACGATCTTGCACCGGGTGCATCGCGTGAGGTCTGGGTCGACTTTAGGAGCGACGACATCCCGAAGGGCACGAGCGCGCAGCTTCTCTGGAAAGATGCGGTCTTTGCCGGTACACGCGCGGTCGAGATCCCAGACACCCCAATTTTTGTGGGCCACTAGTGCTCTGAGCACCGCGGTCAGCCGAGCTTTTTCTTGAGCAGATCGCTTACGAGCTTCGGATTCGCCTGACCCTTGCTCGCCTTCATGACGAGCCCGACGAGCGCGCCCATGACGTTTGCGTTGCCGCCTTTGAAACGAGCCACGGCGTCCGCATTCGCCATGAGAACTTCGTCGACGATCGGCCCCAGCGCATCGGCGTTCGCGATCTGTTTCATTCCGCGCGCTGCCACGATGGCGCGCGGTGAGCGCTCCTTGCCGTCGATCATCTCGGCGAGCACGTCCTTCTCTTGCTTGGTCGAGATGCTTCCGTCCAACACGAGCGACACGAGCTCGACGCACGCCGAAGCACCAAACGGCAACGCGTCGAGTTTTCGCGCGTGAAGTTCGCCGAGCACGTCGTTCGCAAGCAAGCTCGCCACGAGTTTTTGCGACGCGGGAAAGTCGCGCAGAACCTCGTCGTAGATCGCCCTTAGCACCGGCTCTTGCGACAGCACGCGCGCTTCGTTTTCGGATAGGCCATGCGTGACGACGAGCGCCCTCGCATCCACGGAGAGCTCCGGAGGCGCTCCGTCGCGAGGCAGCACGGAGGCAGCGGCTCTCTTCGACGGAGGTCCACTCTCGAGAGCGGGTTCCCTCTTCGACGAAGGCCCGCTCTCTTTTGCGACGACCTTTGCCCAGCCATCCTTCAATGCAACCGTTCGGTTGTACACGGGCGCGCCGGGCGCGCTGTCGTCATCGGCGTAAAAGTAGCCGAGGCGCGTGAACTGATAACGATCGCCCGGTGCGGCATCCGCGAGCGCGGGCTCGACGATGGCTCGGACGATCTCGAGCGAGCGCGGATTGAGATCGGCGAGCCAATCACGCCCATCTTCGCCCGGGGTCTCGGCGCTGAAAAGTCGATCGTAAAGTCTGACTTCGGCCTTCTTGCCGTGCGTTGCGCTGACCCATTGAATCGTCCCCTCGACGCGTTTGCCGGGCGTGGGCACTCCTCCGCGCGTGGACGGATCGTGCGTCACGCGAAGCTCGACGATCTCGCCCGCATCGTTTTTGACGACCTTCGTGCACGTAATGACGTAGCCATAAAAGAGGCGCACCTCACGACCGGGCGCGAGGCGTTTCCAACCCTTCGGCGGATCTTCGGCGAAGTCTTCGCGTTCGATGTAGATCTCACGCGTCAGTGGAAGCTCGCGCGTGCCGTCTCTGACGCCCGGCGCGTGCGCGGTGCCTGGCGGCCAGTACGGCGCTGTGAGCATCTCTGCACGTTCGGGGAGGCTTTCGATCACGACCCGGAGCGGGCGCAGAATCGCCATGGCGCGTGGAGAGCGCGCATCGAGATCTTCTCGCGCGATGTGCTCGAGCATTTCCATCTCGACCGTCGACAAGTTTCGCGACACACCGATGCGCATGCAAAACTCACGGATCGCTTCGGGCGTGTAACCGCGGCGGCGGAGCCCCGCGATGGTCGGCATGCGCGGATCGTCCCAGCCGCGCACGTATTTGCCATCGACGAGCGCCTTCAGCCGCCGCTTGCTCAAGAGCGTGTGCGTGAGGTTCAGTCGCGCGAACTCCGTTTGCTTCGGAACGTGCGGGACCTCGGTGGCGCGAAGGACCCAGTCGTAAAGCTCTCGCGCGCTCTCGAACTCCATCGTGCAGAGCGAGTGCGTGACGCCTTCGAAGGAGTCTTCGAGACAGTGCGCAAAATCGTAGAGCGGATAGATGCACCATGCATCACCCGCTCGGTAGTGGTGCGCGTGCTTGATGCGAACGAGAGGGGGATCGCGCATCTTCATGTTTGGCGAGGACATGTCGATGCGCGCGCGAAGGACCTTCTCACCGTCCTTGAACTCGCCCTTCCGCATGCGCTCGAACAGATCGAGATTCTCGGCCACGCTGCGCTTGCGGTACGGGCTCTCTTTGCCCGGCTCGCCGATGGTGCCGCGGTAGCTCTTCGAGAACTCCTCGTCCGACAGATCGCAGACGTACGCGCGTCCCAGTCGAATGAGCTTCTGTCCGAGCTCGTAATAGCGCTCGAAATAATCCGATGCATAATACATGTGTTCGCGGCAATCGAAACCGAGCCACTCGATGTCGCGCCGGATGGCCTCGACGTACGACACGTCCTCCGTGGTGGGATTCGTGTCGTCCATGCGCAGATGACAGCAGCCGCCGAACTCCCTTGCCACGCCGAAATCGATGCAGATCGCCTTGGCGTGACCGATGTGCAGAAAGCCGTTCGGCTCTGGCGGAAAGCGCGTGACCACGTGGCCGCCGTGCTTGCCGGCGGCCACGTCGGTACGGATCATCTCGCGAATGAAATCAGACGAGGTAGGGGGATTGTCGGGCATTAGGAAGGCAGGCCAACATAGGCGAAGAGCCTTTTTTTCGCGAGCCGATGCGCGCGATCGCCCGGACGTCCGATGGTTGTACTCTCTCAAAGAGTACAAATTGCACAAAGCAGGGGCCGCACGGAGGGGGCACATCCCATTAAGTTGTGGAAAACCCCTGAACGAACTGGGGCTGACCTCTTGACTACCCTGAACAGAAGTCAGCGTTCACGCGTGTTTCGCGACGCTGCCTCGTTGCGCGAGGGTCGAGGGAGAAAGTCGTACCACATGAAGTAGGTTCATTTGGCTGGACACCACAACATCTTGAGTTTAGAAACTCCTCCCCGTTGCAGCCGGATACCCGGCTGGTCAAGCTTTTTCGACTCGATTGCCCTTCGCTTGTTCAGGTGAACTGAAGAGCAGTCCGAGGTCGTGTGATCGGTCTCTTCAGACCCCGACGGAGCGCGGGCATACCGCCGTGATGAACGGCGGGTTCGGAGGCGATTAAAGATGGCTACATCTTTCGAAATGGGTCCCCGCGACGCGGGATCGAACCTGGGGCATCCTTCAGTGGGTTTCAAGAAGAACGGGCGAAAAGCTCCGTCCGTAGCGCAACCTCGCGCTGCAACTCGTCCACAGAGTGCGCAAATCAAGGCAACGAAGAAGGGCGAGCGCGCTGCGCGTGGCGTGCGAGGCGTGACCGTGAACCGCGTCAACACGCGCGCGGGGATCGATCCGCTCGAGAGCGGTGCGCCTGCGCCGAGCACGAGCGGCAACCCCAACGCGAAGCTCGTCTACGAGCGCCGCTCCAGCATCATTACGAACCCAGATGGATCGATCGTCTTCAAGATGGAAGGCGCCGAGATCCCGTCCACGTGGAGCCAGCTCGCAACCGACATCGTCATCTCGAAGTACTTCCGTAAAGCCGGTCTCTTCGGCGATCCGAAACGCGGGGAGAAGAGCGTCCGCCAGGTCGTCCACCGCATTGCGCACACGATCCGCGGTGCAGGCGACAAATTCGGCGGCTACTTCGCGACCAAGCACGACGCCGACGCGTTCGAAGCCGAGCTCTCGTACCTCGTGGTTCATCAGTTCGGCGCGTTCAACTCGCCGGTGTGGTTCAACTGCGGTCTCTGGGCGGAGTACGGCATCGCTGGTTCGGGCGGCAATTGGGCGGCCGCCATGACGGACCTCGGGCACGCGTCGACGGAGACCGAGATTATCGAAATAACGAACGCGTACGAGCGGCCGCAGTGCTCGGCGTGTTTCATCCAGGCCGTGGACGACGACTTGATGGCGATCTACGAGCTGGTCAAAAGCGAAGCTCGCCTCTTCAAGTACGGCTCCGGCACGGGCTCGAACTTCAGCGCCATTCGCGGCAAGCAGGAGAAACTCTCCGGCGGCGGCACGTCCAGCGGTCTCATGAGTTTCCTCGAAGTGCTCGACCGCGCCGCGGGCGCGACCAAGTCGGGCGGCACCACGCGCCGCGCCGCGAAGATGGTGTGCCTCGACATGGATCACCCGGAGATCGCGGATTTCATCAACTGGAAAGTCCGCGAAGAGAAGAAGGCGCTCGCGCTCATCGCGGCTGGATATTCGAACGACTTCAACGGCGACGCGTATCACACCATCAGCGGTCAGAACTCGAACAACTCGATCCGCGTGACCGACGAGTTCATGAAAGCCGTTCTTGCCGGCGGCAAGTGGCAGACGATCATGCGCACCACCGGCGAGGTTTGCGACACGTACGAGGCCAAGGATCTGTGGAACCAAGTGGCGAGTGCGGCGTGGCATTGCGCCGACCCTGGCGTGCAATACGACTCGACGATCAACCGATGGCACACCTGCCCGAACTCCGGAAAGATCAACGCCTCGAATCCGTGCTCCGAGTACATGTTCTTGGACGACACGGCGTGCAACCTCGCGTCGATCAACCTCACGAAGTTTCTTCGCGAAGACGAAGCTGGAAACCCGTCGTTCGACGTGGACGGCTTCCGCCACGCGTGCCGGATCTTCTTCCTCGCGCAGGAGATCCTCGTGGATCTCTCGAGTTACCCGACGAAGAACATCGCGAAAAATAGCCACGACTATCGCTCGCTCGGCCTCGGCTACGCGAACCTCGGTTCCATGCTCATGCAGATGGGGGTGCCGTACGACTCGGAGGAAGGTCGCACGATTGCCTCCGCACTGACCGCCATCATGTGCGGACAGGCCTACAGAACGAGCGCGGAGATAGCCGCGAGCAAGGGCGCGTTCAACGGCTTCGCGAAGAACCGCGAACCCATGATTCGCGTCATGAACATGCACCGCAACGCGGCCCACCAAATCAACCGCGACCAATGCCCTCCGGCGCTCTACGAGGCCGCGTGCGAAGACTGGGACGAGGCCGTCACGCTCGGCGAGCGTCATGGCTACCGCAACGCGCAGGCAACGGTGCTCGCGCCCACGGGCACGATCGGCCTCTTGATGGACTGCGACACGACGGGCGTGGAGCCGGACTTCGCACTTGTAAAATACAAGAAGTTGGCGGGCGGCGGTTACTTCAAGATCGTCAATCAGTCGGTGCCCGCGGCGCTGAAGACACTCGGTTACAGCGCGAGCGAGATCCAAGAGATCGTCGCCTACGTCACGGGAACCAACACGCTGCTCGCCGCGCCGCACGTGAGCCGTCGCTCACTCAAAGAACGCGGCCTCGTGGACGCCGATCTCGCGAAGGCCGAAGCGGCGATCCCGAGCGTCTTCGAGCTCGATCAGGCGTTCGCGCCATGGGTCATCGGCGAAGAAGCTTACGATCGCCTCGGCGTCACCAAGCAGATGGCGAGCGCGCGCGGCTTCAGTCTCCTTCAGCATCTCGGTTTCACGCGTCAGGAGATCGAAGAAGCGCAAGACGCGATCATCGGCCGGATGACGATCGAAGGCGCGCCGTACCTCAAACCGTCGCACTACCCCGTGTTCGACTGCGCGAACCGCTGCGGGAAGATCGGTCAGCGATTCCTCGCTCCCATGAGTCACGTCAAGATGATGGCGGCGGTTCAGCCCTTTCTCTCGGGTGCCATCTCGAAGACCGTCAACCTTCCGAACGAAGCCACGGTCGAAGATGTTGCGGAGATCTACGAGGAGGGATGGCGTCTCGGCCTGAAGGCCGTCGCGCTCTACCGCGACGGGTGCAAGGCCTCGCAGCCGCTGTCAACGACGTCCAAAGCCAAATCGAAAGACGACGAAGCGCAAATCATCGAGAGCCCGGAAATGGAGATGCCGGGCCTCGCACCCATTCCGAAAACGAATGCTCCGCAGGACGCTACCCAGCTCACGTTGGGCCTCGTTCCTCCGTACGCAACGGGCGGCGCGCGTCCGTCCGGCGTGCGCTGGCGGCTTCCGACGAAGCGCGTTGGCTTCACGCAGGAGGCGCGCGTGGGCGGCCACAAGATTTTCCTCCGCACCGGTCAATACGAGGATGGCACGCTCGGCGAGATCTTCATCGACATGCACAAAGAAGGTGCTGCGTTCCGCTCGATGATGAACTGCTTCGCCATGAGCGTCTCCATCGGTCTTCAGTACGGCGTGCCGCTGCAAACGTACGTAGATCAGTTCACCTTCACGCGCTTCGAGCCGCAAGGGATCGTTGAAGGCCACCCGTACGTGAAGTTGGCAACATCCATTGTCGACTATCTCTTTCGCACGCTCGCCGTGGAATACCTGGGGCGCTACGACCTCGCTCACGTCAAGCCCGAGAGCGACGAAGCCATTCCGCATGTCGGCTTTCTCGGCGGCGGCAACAAGGAGGATCGCGCCGTCGACTCCGAGCTACCCACGTCGCTCGCCTACACGAAGGAAGCGGTTGCGCGCTCGGCGGCCGAGGCTGCGCCGCTCGAACGCAAGGAGCCCCCTGCGCAGCACGTCGCGCCAACCTCGGCGCTCGACGCTCAACTCGACGCCATGATGGGCGACGCCCCGGTGTGCGACGTCTGCGGTCACATCACCGTCCGCAACGGTGCATGTTACAAGTGTCTCAATTGCGGAAATTCGATGGGCTGTTCTTAAGGGGACCCCTCCGCGCGTCTCGCTTCGCTCCCCGCGCGTGCTCCCCTTGGGCTGGTGCTCGTCAGGCGGGCAAAGCCCGCCTTCCTGCGCGCCGCCAGGGGAGCCACGTTGTGCCGAGATTGCAAGCGTCATGTCGTCCGGGAGTCAGCTCACGACAAGCATCTCTTAATCACGTATCTTGTGCGGCATGAGTGCCGCGGTCTCTCCCGCTCCCCTGCCCGACCGACTTTCATTCCTTGATGACCGCGCGAAAGCTCGCGCCGTGGCTGCTGTGCGCGAATTCGAATCGCACACGTCGGCGGAGCTGGTCATCACGGTTCGAAAGCAGGTTCGAAGCTACGCGGAGAGCGACGTCATCGTCGGCGCGCTGTTCGCGTTTGCCATGCTCATGGTTCTTCTCTTTCATCCAATCGAGTTCTCGATCGACTGGATGCCGCTGGATGTCATCGTCGCGTTCGCCCTCGGTTTCTCGTTTTCACGCGTTTTGCCACCTGTACGAAGGCTTTTCGTGCGCGCGAAAAAGCGCCGTGAAGCATTGGAGCTCGCTGCCAAAGCAGCTTTCTATGACCTTGGTATCACGCGCACCAGGGGGCGCACCGGTGTGCTCGTCTTCGTTGCCATTGTTGAAGGCATGGTTGCCATCGTGACCGATACGGGTGTGACGGCGGAGGCGAAGAAGGCTGCCGCCGAAGCCCAAGACGCACTCGAGGCGGCTCTCGTGCACAAGGACATGCAAACGTTCGCCGAAACGCTGGAGAAGCTCGGACCTCTCTTCGGCGCGACCATGGTGCACGCCGAAGATGACGTCAACGAGCTGCCTGACGAGATCGCGTGAGAGAGATTGCCATGAAAGGAAGATTTCTCTCGCTACTTGGCAAAGATCGCCGCGTGCATGCCGTGGTTGCCATCGTCCTCTTCATGGCGATGTTGCTCCTTCAGGGAGGGCTTGCCTATGCATCGCGGCCGGGTGGAGGCAGCTCCTATTCCGGGGGGCACAGCTCTGGAGGTCACAGCGGTGGCGGTGGCGGAGGGGGTGACGGCGCAGCACTGGCTTGGCTTATCGTGCTCTGCTTCGAGCACCCGCTCATCGGCATTCCGCTCGTCATCGTACTCCTCGTCATCGCATACTTTCGCTTCTCGTCACGAGGAGGGGGTAACGGGTGGTCGACAGGTGGGAGTTATGCTCCTGCCCCATCTTCGTCGCGTCCGCTGCTCCGCCCGCAGCTCGAGCAAATCCGGCGTACGGATCCGGCCTTCTCCATCGTTGTCTTCGAGGACTTTCTCTACTTCCTCTATGCCGAGATGCACCGCGCGCGCGGCGCATCGGGTATCGATGCGCTTGCACCTTACCTCTCCGATAACGCGCGTGCAGCACTCCGTGGCGACGGACGCGTTGCGGAAGTGACAGGGATCATTATTGGCTCTTTGTCTTACGACAACATCGTGGTCAACCCGGACGGATCGGCAACGGTGACCGTGATCGTTGAATCGAATTACGTGGAGCGTTATCGCCCGCAAGGCGAGCAGCGCTTCTTCGTGAAAGAAGAAATCACGCTCGGGCGTGCGGCCGGGGCTCGCTCGCGAACACCGGACAAGGCACGCACCCTCAACTGCCCGAATTGCGGCGGCCCGCTCTCCGCCATCCGCGGCAAGACATGCAGCTACTGCCATACCCAAATCGACAGCGGGACAAAGGATTGGGCCATCACCAGCATTCGGTTGCTCGAGCGCGAGACGCGCGGCCCCTTGCTCACGTCCAATGTGCAAGAAGAAGGGACGAATCTCCCAACCATCGTGGATCCCAATGCGCGGACTGTGTTCGCGCAGATTCAAGCCAAAGATCCAACCTTCACCTGGGCGCGCCTGGAACAGCGCACTGGCCTCATTTTTCAGGAATTTCATGCGGGATGGGTGGGGCGTGATCCTGCGAAGATGCGCCCGTTCTTGAGCGACAACTTGTTTCAGTCGCAGCTTTATTGGATTGACTTGTACCGTGCTGCAAGATGCATCAATCGCACGGACGGGAGCGCGATCACGCGCCTCGAACTCGCGAGCGCAACCACCGACGCCTACTATGATTCCATCACCGTGCGCCTGTACGGAACGGGCCTTGATTACACCGTGAGCGAAGACGGCAAGGTGCTCTCCGGAAGCACACGCCGGCCGCGCGTTTACTCCGAATACTGGACGCTTATCCGAGGCGCGCAGAAGAAGCCGACCGACAAGGGCGATAAGCAATGCCCCAATTGTGGCGCGCCACTCAATATCAATATGACTGGCAATTGCCAATACTGCAAGGTTAAAGTCACAAGTGGCGAATATGATTGGGTGCTCTCACGCATCGAGCAGGATGAGGCTTACAGGGGGTAGGCGCGGTCTCGCGCGTATCGTCACGGTTCTTGCCGCCATCTTTTTGGCGATATCGCTCCTTCAGAGCGGGCTTGCCTATGCGGCACGTCCGGGTGGTGGCAGCTCGCATTCGAGTGGCGGCAGCCATAGTTCCGGCGGCAGTCATAGTTCCGGGGGAAGCTACCATAGCTCTGGGAGCAGTAGCAGCTCCGGCTCCGGAAGCGACGGGGGCGACGAATGGGTCGCTTACACCATTTTCGGCTTTGCGGGGATAGTGCATGGGGTAGTGTATGGAGTTCGCGTTTTCCAACGGCGAAAAAATGGGCGAACGTGGACTTCCAGTCTCCTCCCCTACTTTCACGATGAGGAGGACGAAACGTGGACGGCAGGGCGCAGTGCACCCCCGCCAGCGGTGCCGCGTTCGCATCTCGAGCAACTCCGGCGCACGGATCCGGCCTTCTCCATCGTTGTCTTCGAGGACTTCCTCTATTTCCTCTATGCCGAGATGCACCGGGCGCGTGCTGCAGGTCTTGACATGCTCTCGCCTTACCTTACCGACGGCGTGCGCGCCGCGCTTCGTAACGACGGGCGTATCGCGGAGGTGACAGGGATCATCATCGGCGCAATGACCTATAACATCATCTCCGTTGGAGCCGATGGAGGGGCCACGGTCAGGGTCATCATCGAATCGAATTACGTGGAGCGTTATCGTCCGCAGGGCGAGCAGCGCTTCTTCGTAAAAGAAGAAATCACCCTCCGACGCGCGGCCGGAGTACGCTCCCGCACACCGGACAAGGCGCACACCCTCAACTGCCCCCATTGCGGCGGCCCGCTGTCAGCGATTCGCGGCAACATGTGCGGCTTTTGCCATACGCAAATCAACAGCATGACGAAGGATTGGGCCATTACGGACTTTCGGGGATTCGAACGTAAGACGCTCGGCCCCTTGCTCACGTCGGACGTCGAAGAGACGGGCACGGATCTCCCAACCATCTTCGATCCGAATGCGCGCTCGGTCTTCGCGCAGATTCAAGCCAAAGATCCAACCTTCACCTGGGAGCTCCTCGAGCAGCGCATTGGCCTCATTTTCCAAGAATTCCATGCGGGATGGGTGGGGCGTGATCCCGCGAAGATGCGCCCGTTCTTGAGCGACAATTTGTTTCAGTCGCAGCTTTATTGGATTGACTTGTATCGTGCCGCAAGGTGCACCAATCGCACCGATGGCGCGCACATCACGCGCCTCGAGTTCGTAAGTGCAACCACCGACGCGTATTACGATTCCATCACCGTGCGCCTGTACGGAACAGGCCTTGATTACACCGTGAGCGACGACGGAAAGGTGCTCTCCGGAAGCACGCGCCGCCCGCGCGCATACTCCGAGTACTGGACCCTCATTCGAGGTGCGCAGAAAAAACACACGGACAAGAGCCATACGCAATGCCCCCATTGCGGCGCACCACTCAACATCAATATGACCGGCAATTGCCAATACTGCGGGGCAAAGGTCACAAGTGGCGAATATGATTGGGTGCTCTCACGCATCGAGCAGGATGAAGCGTATACGGGGTAGGCGCATCTGCCTCGGCCGGGTATGCTCCGCCCATGACTACGGAAGCCCAATCTCGGTCGGACGCGCTCGTCTTTTTCGGTGCGTCGGGTGATCTCGCTTACAAAAAGATCTTTCCTGCACTCGACGCGCTCATCCGCCGGGGCAAACTCGAGGTGCCCATTGTCGGCGTTGCCAAGTCCGGCTGGACGCGGGAACAATTGCTCGCACGCGCAAAAGATAGCCTTATCGCAAACAAGTGCTTCAATGAAGTTTCATTCCAGAAGCTCAGCGCGCAACTGCGCTACGTCGACAGCGACTACCACGAATCCGCCACATTCGATCGGATCAGGAGCGAGCTCGGCGCGGCGGCGCGGCCGCTCCACTACCTTGCCATCCCGCCAAGCATGTTTCCAACGGTTGCATCGCGTCTGCACGAAGCCGGGCTCGCCGCGAATGCCCGGGTCGTGGTGGAAAAACCCTTCGGTCGTGATCTCGCGAGTGCGCGCGTGCTCAACGAAACCTTGCACCAGTTCTTTCCTGAAGAAGCAATCTTTCGCATTGACCATTATCTCGGAAAAGAGACCGTTCAGAACATTCTTTATTTCCGCTTTGCCAATGCATTCCTCGAACCCATTTTGAATCGCCAGTACGTCGAGAACGTGCAGATTACAATGGCCGAATCCTTCGGAGTTCGCGGGCGCGGCAAGTTCTATGAAGAGACCGGCGTCATCCGCGACGTCATCCAGAACCACCTTCTTCAAATCGTTAGCTACCTCGCGATGGAGGCACCCTCGAGCACATATGCCGAGGCCATACGCGACGAGCAGTCGAAAGTCCTGCGCACCGTGCGACCCATGAGCGTGGAGAACATGGTGCGCGGCCAGTTCAATGGCTATCTCAAGGAGCCCGGGGTCGCGTCCGACTCGCACGTGGCAACGTACGCGGCGCTGCGCATGTTCGTCGACTCGTGGCGCTGGGAGGGCGTGCCATTCATCGTGCGCGCCGGAAAATCGCTCGCCGCAACGTGCACGGAAGTGATGGTGGAATTCAAGAACCCACCGCAGGTGGTTTTCAAGGAGCCAGCGCCAAGCATGGGCAATTATCTGCGTTTCCGCCTGAGCCCCGATGTTGTCATTGCACTCGGCGCGCGCGCCAAGCAGCCCGGCGAGAAGATGTTCGGATCCCCCGTCGAGCTATCGGTTGTAGAAGAGCCGGAGCAGGGCACCGCCGGACGCATGGAGGCCTACGAGCGGTTGCTCGGCGATGCGATGGCAGGAGATGCCACCTTGTTTGCACGTCAGGATGTCGTGGAAGCAGCATGGGCGATCGTGGATCCCGTCATCCATGGACCAAGTCCAATGTTCTCGTATGAGCCTGGTACATGGGGACCCAAGGAAGCCGACAGACTCGTCGCCGACGTGGGTGGCTGGAACCCCCTGCTTTAATCCATGTAGCTACAACACACGAGGCGAGACCGCTTTCAAGTTGACGCGAGGTCGAGGCGGGGCCGAGGAGCGGACCGGAACAGCCTTGAAGGCTTTGAGGACCGCACCGCAGGCCCCAACGATGAGATCGCGGCAAATCGAAAGCGGTCTCAAGGGGCTGCTGCGAGACTGCCCGTACGTCGTGGCTCGGCAGCACCCCTCCACTCCGCACCGAACCGGCCGATGGCAGGTGCATCCGCGAGGTGCCCGCGTTCGGTCAACGTGTACCCCATCTCCTTGAGACGGAAGGCCACGCCGTCATCGATACCATCTTTCTCGAAAACGACCGCGTCAGGTAAGTGCTGCATATGAAAACGCGGCGCGCCGACAGCAGCACCAATGTCGAGACCGAAATCGATGACATTCGAAATCTGCTGGAAGACCGTCGTGGTGATCGTGGGGCCTCCCGCAGCGCCGACCACGAGCTCAATCTTGCCATCGGAACCCGTGACGATCGTCGGCGTCATCGAGGAGAGCATGCGTTTGCCGGGGGCGATGGCATTCGCTTCACCCTGCACGAGCCCGAAACCGTTTGCCTGCCCAGGCGCCGCTGCAAAGTCATCCATCTCGTTGTTGAGGACGAACCCTGCCCCCTCCACGGTGACACCGGAGCCGTACCAGAAATTCAACGTGGTTGTCATCGCGACGGCATTTCCGTCCGCATCGACCACTGACAGGTGCGTCGTATGAGGGCCCGTCCCGCTCGGAGTTCCGGCGCTCGGGATCTCACTGGAGGGTGTTGCGCGATCCTTCATCATGGTCGAGCGTTGCTCTTCGGCCCATGCTTTCGAGAGCAGTTCATCGAGCGGCATTTTCACGAAGTCCGGATCGCCGAGCTTGGCGTTGCGCGCGGCGTACGCCCTGCGCATGGCTTCGAACATGAAATGCAGTGCCGTGGGGGATTGCCACCCGAGCGTGCGCAGATCGTACGTGTCCAGGATATGGCAAATCATGGCGAGGGTAACACCCCCGGACGACGGCGGCGGCATGGATGTGACGTGGTGCCCGTGGTAGGTGAACTCCATCGGCGTGCGCCACTTGGCTTGGTAGCTTTGAAGATCGAGATGGGTGATTAGCCCCTTCTCGGCTTTCATCTGCCGAACGATCGCATCCGCCGTCGGCCCCTCGTAAAAGCCCTTTGGACCTTTTTCGGCAATACGCTCGAGTACGGAAGCAAGGTCCGGATTCCGAAAAAGGGAGCCCTTGGCGGGCAACGTGCCATCCGGAAAGAAGAGCGCCGCCGACACGGCGTGCTTTTTCAGCCTTTCACCCATGCGCTTGAGTGTTTCGAGAAATCCATCATCAACAAGGAATCCCTTCGAGGCGAGGTCAATCGCTGGCAAGAGCAATTCGCGCCATGTTTTCTTTTTCGAACCGAGTTTGTCGTAAAGCTCGAAGAGCCCCGCGACGCTCGCTGGGACCCCCACCGAGCGAATCCCGTCGCGCACGTCGGGCACGGGCTTGCCATTCGCGTCCACGAACGCGTCACGCGTTGCAGCCAGGGGAGCGGTCTCCCGGAAGTCGAGAGCGGTCACGGCGCCGTTCATGCGCGTCACCGCAAAGCCCCCTCCCCCGAGGTTGCCCGCAGTTGGATACGCGACCGCGAGCGCAAAGGCAGTAGCAACCGCAGCATCTGCCGCATTGCCTCCTGCGGCGAGCACGTCACGTCCGACCTTCGTCGATATGGCGTCGTCGGTGACGACCATACCCCGCTCCCCATGAACGACCACGGGCGTTCGGTAGGGCCAGCGTGGAGGCAACGTATTGGTTGCATGAAGAGCTTCCGCACGAGCATGAGAGACAATCCCCTCGGCGCTCCGACCCGCGGGAGAATTCCGAGGAGTTGACGGCGCGCCGCACGAGACAATCGCGACGAGAACAAGGAGTAACGGAAACGAACCAGCGACGCGGGGTTGGCGCATGATCGCCGGATTCTACTATTTTGACGATTTTGCGAGAGGCAGGATTGTCCCAACGGGCAAGTAGCCGTCACCCGTAGACGTCGCGACGTGAACAAAGTCAGACCCTTCGTCGAATATGCGAACACGCGCGCCCTCGGGTAACGGCGCAAGCGCATTCTTGACGATATGGCGATCGTCCAGAAGACGTGCGTGCGATGTGATGACGATTCCCTCGTGGAGATTCTTGCGTGCGTCGCGCGCGATCGAGACAAAGAGCACAGCGAGCAGGAGAATTCCGCACGCGATGGCGGCTGTTGTCGTGCCGGCGACTTTGCCGCGCGTGCTCTTCGCCCGTGCGCGAACGGCAACACCCATGGTGAGCGCAAGGGAGGCGAGGATCGTCAACATGGCCCACACGTTCTCGTTCAGGAGCATCACGATGGATCGACCGAATGACGCTCCGTGTTCGAGCACGATCGGTTCCCCGGCGCGCGCCCGCCGGCGAGCGATCTCCGCACGCACTTCGCCGAGAGCCTTCGACGCGTCAGCAACGAGCCGAGTGTCGCGCGACAGATCGCGCGCTTCCTCGAACCCGGCCACCGCTCGCCCCATGTCGCCCGGCTGCTCGGCACCTGCCCGAACGCGCATGGCATAGGCGAGCCCCCGATCATAGCTAACGACTGCATCCACCACTCCTCGATCGCCGAGCGCCTCGAAGTCGGCGATCGCGTCGACGGGCCGATCGTTCGCGAGTGCGTCCACGGCGTGTTGAAAGAGTGCGTCCGTCTCCGGCAGCGATGATTCGGCGTGCGCGATCGAACCAATGCAGAATACAACCATGGCGAGCGCCATTGTCACGCGGCTCTGCCTCATTGGGCCTCGCTCTCGATGCGCCCAAGGACAGCTTCGACCCGTGCCCACATCTCGCGCACCGAGGAGATCGAGGCACCGTCAGGCGAGAACTGCGCGTCCTCGCACGCCCTCAATGCGGCGAGCAACTCATTGGTTGCTTCATCACCCACGCCCGCAGCCCTGAGCTCGCCCCGCGCAGTGTCCGCCGAAACGCCGCGAAGATTCACGCCCGTTTCGGCGGACACGACAGCGACGATCGCGCGCACGACGGCGCCGAGAGCCGCTTTCGCGTCGTCCCCTTCGCATGCGGCTTTCGCTTCCGCGCGCCGCGCCTTTGCGACGCGCTCGGGTGAGGGGGCGCGTTCGGCGCGATGCTCGCGCGCGCGGCGCAACATGGAGGTTGCACTGATGGCGAGGACGCATGCGACGGGCAGCCCGAGGACGAGCGCCCAGAACCAGGCGCGATCGGACAAAAAACGCTCTGCTGTTCGACCCTCGAGCGTTCTTCGGATCGCGGGCAAGTTCGCGAGTACAGGTTCGGGTTCCGGCGCGCCCGCATCGTGTGTCGCGCCCGCTCTGACTTCGACGATACCGAGAGGTGCGTGAGCCACGACATAAGTTTTCTTGTCTGCGTTGTAGAAAGGCAAACGAATCTCGCCGAGATCCACGGCACCAGGCTCGCGAAAACGTACGACGTACGAGAACGTCCGCGTCCCGCCGAAGCGATCACTCTCCACAGCGCCGAGTTTGTCGTGACTCGATGCATCGAGCCATTCAACGCCGCGCACAACGGGGAGCGTGAGCTTCTCAGGGATATTTCCCGTGCCTCGGATCTCGAGCGTCACCCCCACGGCGCCGCCTTGATCGACACTTCGCGGCGACACAGTGGCCGAGAGCGCGAAGTCGCCAACGTCGCCGACTGCGTACCCCGGAGGGCGACCGGCCACCGGTGGCTCGGTGACATCGACATGCAATGCCTCGCTCTGTCGCCGTCCTGACGGAGCGCCCGCAAGCGTGAGGGACATCGGCTCGATTTCGAGTCGCCCCGTCTTGAGCGGAAAGAGCGCATTCTTGCGAACGAGTTTCACGCTCCAGATGCGACCGCCAACAAGGGCCGTACCGAGATCGATCGCGCGCGATTCATCCTCGATGAGCGAACGTTTGACGAAATCGTTCACCGTTGCCTCGTGGACGTCGGACACTCTGACGGGCCGCGCGTACGGATCGGCGTAAAGGTAGACGTTCAGCGTCACCTGCTCGCCCACGACAGCGTGCGTTTTGTCGACCATCGCATGCAAGAACGCAACGGCTCCGCGCTCCTCGTCGAGATTCAATTTCGGATCGGCGGTGGGCTTCAAAGCCTCTTGTTGCGGCTCTTCCCCTATCCCAAAAAGCCCGCGAAAAGGGCTGTTCGCGAAAGGATCGAACGGCGAGCCGCCGAACGGCGAATGACGACCGCGAACGCCGCCTCCTTGTCCACGCGGCACCACGATCACGCGCACCGGCGAGGCCGCGCGTCGCGATCCATTGACGATGGCTGACGCTGGACCGAGCGCGAAAGTGCCAACCTTGTTCGCGCGAAGCGACCATGTGGTGGTCAGGCTGTTCACGGTGCTCGCGGCACCGTTCATGTTCATATGCATCTGCATAGGCGACGAACTCGCACCAACAATCGTGAAGCCCGTAACGGCTCCGGGCTGAGGATCCGAAGGCATCGCACCGCCGCTCACCGCGACGGCGAGCGAGTACGAGAAAGTGTCGCCAACTTCGACGCGATCGGCATCCACAGACGCACTGATTTGTTGCGCTGCGGCCGGGCGCACAACCAAGAGCACGGCGAGCAGCGCGAATCCGATCGCGATCGAGCGGAGCACGGCGGCCATCTCTATTTGTCGCTCATTCCACGGACGCGACGCCGCTCTCGTCCGAGCTGGCGCGCCGCTTCTTGCTGAACCGTCGGCGCATTCTCGAATCGATCGAGCACGCGCTCGTCCTGATTTTGTTTCGGGGGCGGTGGAGGCGAGCCCGCATCTTCTTCGGGTTTCGGCTCGTCCTTTCCGTCTTCGCCCGCATCTTTCTTGTCTTCGTTTTCGTCTTTCCCTGCGCCTGAATCCTTATGATCGTTCTGGCCCGAGTCCTTACCTGAATCTTCGTTGCCGCTGTCTTGAGCACCCCCTTCGCCGCTATCCTGACCCGCGTCGTTCGCGGCGTCTTCGCTCGCATCGCTGGACGCATCTTGACCCGCGTCTTTCTTGTCCTCGATACGGCGGAGCGCGATCGCCCGGTTGTATGCCGCATCACGACCAACGGGATCCGGCGCAAAGGTCGCTTTGCCGGAATCGGTCGCGCCAAGGGGACCCGCGTCATCCATGCCTGGAGTAAGTTCGAGAGCCTTATCGTACGCGCTCACGGCTTCTTCGTAATTGCCATTCAAGAAATGGAGATTCCCTTCGAGGTAATAAGCTCGCGCGCGAAGTTCGATGGGCGAATCCTCCGCAACGGCACGCGCGATGAGGAGGGCACAGCCAACCTGCTCGCCGCGCCGAGTCTTGAACGATGGATCCTGCGCGCTCGCATCGAGCTCCTCTTCGCCGAAGCGGTGACCGAACGTCTCGGCAATCTTGAAGAGCGCCAGCCCCAGATCGAACGATCCGTAGGCGAGTCTGCGCACGCGTGGCGGCGCGCCGATACTGCCTTCCTTGCATGCACCGGTCGTCAGGTATTCTTCGAGGATGTCCTTCGCAGCGGCTGCGTCTCCGCCATCGAGATGAGAGATGGCTTCCCGCACTCTAGGCGACTCGCGATCGAACGGTTGTGATGGATCCCATCCACACGCAACGACGAGTGCGCTCGTTGCGACCGCAGCGACAAAGAATTGGCGGAAGCGTGAGCGACTGCGCTTCATGGGAGCCCTCTCTTCTTTGCATCGCGCTCGTCTTTACGCCGCTTTGGCAGTGGCGCTTCAGGGACGAGTCCTTCGATCACGAGCAGCACGACGGCGATCCCGAGCGGCCAACCGTACTCTTCATCGAAGGCCGTCTCGACGCGCTCGGCGAGATCTTCACGCATCATCTTTTTCAGGCTGCGCGATACTTCGTCGATGCCCGTCTCGCCCCTCTCCGCCCGCACGATCGCGCCGCCCGTCGCCTTGGCGATCTCTGCGAGTTGCGCCTCGCCCTCGGCCGACAGCTCCGTCGTGATGGCGCGCCCGTCCTCGTCTCTGCGCATGCCGAGGATCTTGCCATCGGGACCGACATCGGGGATCGGCTCCGGCGCGCGCCCGCCGATCTGCACGACGTCGATGCGTGTTTTGTCGGCTGCGGCGGCCTTCGCGACGCTCACCGGATCTCCCTCGAGATCTTCGCCGTCGGTCACGAGCACGATGACGCGCACGTGATCCTTCGATTTTTGATCTCGCAGAAGAAGCTCGCGGGCGCGCTCGAGCGCGCGCGCAATCGCAGTGCCGCCAACGGGCATGTCGTTCGGTTCGAGCTGGCGGAAAAACTGACCGATCGCGGCTCCGTCACTCGTCAGCGGAAAACTCATGGGCTCGCCCGCGAACGCGATGGCGCCAAAACGAGCGCCGGGCAGATCGCGAACGAGCTTCGACACCTCGGCTTTCGCACGCGCGATGCGGCTCGGCGCAACGTCGCGCGCATACATGCTCTTCGAGTAATCGAGCACGACGACGACATCGAGATTCGTGGCGGGAATGAGCTTCGTACCGCGACCCCACTGCGGGCGCGCCAACGCAAAAAAAGCGCTCACGAGAGCGATGACGAGCAGAACGCTCTTGAAGGCGCGTCGCCCCGAGGCATCGAACGACTCGAGATGGGTAACGAGTTTTGGATCACCGAAGAGGACCGTGGCACGTCCACGCCGAATCGAAGCAAAGAGCAACGAGAGCGAGAAGACGATGACGAGGAGGCCGCACGCAAACGCGACGACGAGCCACGGCATGACCGTCAGGTCGTAGAAGAACCTCACGGAAACCTCCGAACGAGGAAGATCCGCACGAGCGCCTCCATCGCGAGGAGCGCTGCGACGGGCACCACGAGCAGTGGAAACAGGTCCTCCATCGTCGCTGCCTGCGCCTCGAAACGCGTCTTCTCGAGACTGTCGAGGATGCGGTGCATGCTCTGCGCGAGTCCCTTCTTGTCCGTTGCGACGAAGGAATCACCGCCCGTGGTCGATGCCATGCGTTTGAGCAGCTCCGGGTTCACGGGAAAGTGCTCGCGCACGAAGCGAGGTTGCCCGAAGAGATCGACACCCTCCTGCACGTCGACCTCGTCGCCGTTACCGATCTGCACCGTGTAAATCTTGACGGCCTGCGTCTGCGCGAGGTGCGCGGCGTAGTCGGGCGCGATGGAGCCAGCATTCGAGTCGCCGTCGGTCAAGAGGATGATGGCCTTCGAGCGTGCGTTCGAACGACGCAATCGCGCGACTGCAGTACCGACGGCATCGCCGATGGCCGTGCCGTTGCCGTCGATGAGACCGAGCTCCATCTTGCCGACGAGCGCCGCGAGAAGTGACTTGTCGAGCGTTGGCGGAGAAAGGATGTAGGCTGCACGTCCGAAGACGACGACACCGATGCGGTCCGTCTTTCTGCGCGAGATGAAGTCCAAGATGACTTCCTTCGCTGTATCGAGACGCGTAAGCCGTCGCGCGGGGCCGCGCTGTCCACCCTGAGCGCGGGCCGCGTCGTCGGCGTCCATCAGCGCTTTCATGGACTCCGAGAGGTCGAGCACGAGGACGATGTCGATGCCTTTGTCGTCCGCGTTCTCCCCACGGAGCACGTTCTGCGGGCGGGCGAGCGCAAGGATGCAGAGTGCAATCGTTGCTCCGCGGATCATCCCGGGCACGTCGCGAAAGCGCGTGCGCACGCCTCGCGGACCGATCACGAGCGGCGCAATGGTAGCGATGCGAAGGCGAGGCGTGCGCGTGTCGGCAGCAAGGGTCATGCGCCAGACGACGGCGGACACGACGACGACGATGATCCCGCCGACAACGGGCAAGCGCGCGCCGGCCGGGAGTCCCTTGAGGACCGGCGCAGTCCAGATCGCCGTGACCCAGGCATCGCCGCGCGCAAGTGCGGGGTAGACGAGGCCGAGCACGAAAAAAGAGAGCGTTCCGAGAGCAACCGTGACAGCGCGCAGCGAGCGACTCACGACTGTCCTCCCTCCGCAGGCGGCCCGGGCGCAACCGAGGGCGCGGTCGCACGCACGATGTGCTCGCCACTGGTCAACGCGAACGCACATTGCTCCGGCGTGGGCGTGAGGTTTGCAAACTTGACGAGATCACACTCCGAGAGAAACTGGCTGATCTCGGAGAGCGGCGCGAACCCAGCGGCGTGAGTCTCGAGCGCCGTCAGGATCTCGTCCGTGGTCGATTCGAGGCCGTCGAACCCAAAGCGCGCACCGAGGTAGCCGCGCACCGCGTCGCTCACCCGATCGAAGTATTCGGCGTGACGCCCGGCATCGAGCAGCCCCGCGCAGCGAACCTCGTCGAGTTTCTCGAGAGCGATCTCCCATGGCGGTCGTGGTGGCGGCGGTGGAAGGACGGGCTTCGGTCGCTTCAGCCATCTGTAAACGAGATACGCGGCAAGAGCCCCAACGAGGACGCCGAGGCTTCCCCAGAGCACCGCCTTCTTCAGCGCCGTCCATTCTTCGCGCTGGGGTCGCGGCGGCGGGTTCGGCTTCGGTTCGGCGTCCGGCGTGTTTGCGATCGGATCTTCGACGACGATCGAATGCGCATGCGTGCACACCGTCGCGATCTCACCGTTGGCGCGCGCAACGGCGACGGGCAACGGCGGCAACTCCATCACGTGTCGCCCCAGGCTTTCGGGAAGCACGACGAGCGGCAGCTCGAGGTGCGTCGTGCCTTGCGTTTTCGTTGGATCATCAGGCTCGGACCAGAGCTCGGCGCCCGCACCGCCGTCTTGATTTGGAATGATGAATCCCGCTCTGCGAAGGTAGTTCTTCGCGTCGACGGCCGATGCAAGATCGAGCCCCGAGGGCAACACACGTTCTCCCTTTCCGTGACGCACGGCAATGGAGAGCGTTGCCGCCCAACCGCTCGTGCCGTGGGTGGGAAACGTCTCGGTGAGCTCGGGCCGGGCCGCGCCTTTCGGAATGCTCTCGACGCAACCGCCGATCGATCCCGCGTCCGGATCCGCCGCTGGCCCCTGCGCCGCCGCATGGTTCGACGCGCAGACGATAAGCATGCAACATGCAACTATCGCAGCAAGCGCAACACTCGGGCGCGCCCCACGGCTCATCGCGTCCTCACTCTGCGCGCGCGCCGTGCGAACAAATCTCGGATCGGCTTGACGAACGAGCCGTTCGTCTCGATCTCGACCGCGTCGAGACCGAGCTTGAAGAAGAGTTTCTGCTGCGTCTCGCGGATCTTCTTCATCTCCGCGTGGTGGTGCGCGCGCACGCGCGCATCGGATGTGTCGACGACGATCATCTCGCCGCTCTCGAGATCCTCGAATGTCGCAAGGCCGACGTCAGGTAGCTCGAAGTCGCGCCGATCGGTGAGCACGACGGGGATGACGTCGTGCTTGGCGCTCGCCAAAGACAGCGCGCGTTCGTAGCCCGACGTGAAGAAATCGGACACGACGAACGCGACGCTTCTTCGCCGCGCAACGTGAGCGAGCGCTTCGAGGGTGCTCTTCAGATCCGTTGCGGCGCCGAGCTTCGGCACGCGATTCGTGTACTCGTCGCGTGCAGGCGCCGGCTCCGGCGCCTCGAACCCCAAGATCTCGCGCACGACACGCATGACGTGCTTTTCGCCCTTCTTCGGGGGAACGATGCGCTCGACTTTGCTCGTCGACAGGATGAGACCGATGCGGTCGTTGTTACGAATGGCGCTGAAAGCGAGCAGCGCTGCCACCTCGGAAGCAACGCGGGCCTTCGGCGCGCGCGCAGTGCCGAAGCGTTCGCTCGCGGAGAGATCCACGGCGAGCATGACGGTCATCTCGCGCTCTTCGACGAAGACCTTCACGAACGTCTCGTTCATGCGCGCAGAGACGTTCCAGTCGATCGATCGGATGTCGTCGCCCGCTTGGTACGGGCGCACTTCGCGAAATGCGAGGCCTTGACCCTTGAAGCTCGATTTGTACGTCCCCGATAGCTGTTCGTTGGCGAGGTGCGCTGTGTGAATTTCGATCGTGCGCAGCGCGGCAAGGACTTCGCGAGGGATCATGGCGGGGAGCATGTTTACCAGCCTGCTGCGCAAATCGATTCGTCGGTTGGGCGCTCTGCTCCGTGCTCAAAGGCAGGCAGCCTGTTCCGCGCGGTGCTCGCGCCCGCCCTAGCCTCGATTCGCTCGCGACGGCTGGTCAACATGCTCCGAGATCGCAGCTCAGGGGACCTCGACGACCTCGAAGACACGACGAACGACTTGCTCGCTCGTGATCTCCTCGGCGTCCGCTTCGTATGTGAGCACGACGCGGTGGCGGAGCACGTCGGGGCCCACGGCCTTGACGTCCTCGGGTGTGACGTAGCCGCGATGACGGAGAAATGCGTGCGCGCGCGCCGCGAGGTTCAGCGCGATCGACGCCCGCGGAGAAGCGCCGAACTCGATGAGCGGCGCGAGATCTTTCAGGCCGTGGCTCGCAGGTTCGCGCGTGGCGAAGACGACGTCGACGATGTAGTCCTTCACTTTGTCGGCGACGTAGATCTGGTTGATGGTCTTTCGCGCTTCGAGAAGCTCCGCCGGCCGGACAACCTGATCGGCCTTCGCAGGCACGATGCTGATCATCCGGTCCATGATCTTGCGCTCGTCGTCGCGGGTTGGATAACCCACTTTGCACATGAGCATGAAGCGATCGACTTGCGCCTCGGGCAAAGGATACGTGCCCTCTTGTTCGATCGGGTTCTGCGTTGCCATGACGACGAACGGATCGGGCAGCGAATACGTGCGATCGCCTATGGTGACCTGCCGCTCTTGCATCGCCTCCAAAAGTGCACTCTGCACCTTTGCGGGCGCGCGGTTGATCTCGTCGGCCAAAACGAGATTCGCGAAGACGGGTCCCAGCTTCGAGGTGAACTCGCCCTTCTGCTGGTTGTAGATGACCGTGCCAATCACGTCGGCCGGCAAGAGATCTGGCGTGAATTGGATGCGCGCGAACTTCGACGCGATCGCATCGCAGAGGGTTCGCACCGTGAGCGTCTTCGCGAGGCCCGGCACACCTTCGAGAAGAACATGACCCCCGGTGAGGAGCCCAATGAGAACGCGTTCGATCATGTAGGTCTGCCCCACGATGACCTTGCCAACCTCGGCTTGAATGCGATCCACGAACGCGCTCTCGCGCGCGACGATTTCGTTTAGTTCACGAGCATCCTGCATCGATCCGCCGGCCTCCTAGCACAAGACCGCTTCGATTTGCCGCGATCTCGAGCGCCGACCAAACATGCGAATGCAGCTCGGAATTCCCGCGGTCAGGTGCGAGCCATCAACGAGTTTGAGATGCCCCCGTGCACTCCGACGACGGCGCCGAGCGCAATGGCCGCCCACCAGTAATTCAGATCGGTGAGCTTGAGGGCGACGACACCGAGGACAATGAGGCCCATCCCGAGGAAAATCTCCACCGATCCGCGCTGCATGCGGCTTCTCTAACCCAAGAGCGAAGTGGATTCCATGGGATCGTGGACAATCCTCACTCCGCGGGTGCGGGAGATGGTGCCACTGCAGCCGTGTGAATGTGCTCGCCGGCGTGGACCTTGGCGATGAGAACGTAAATCACGGGCACGACGAAGAGCGTGAAGAAGCTGCCAATCGCCATGCCGCCAACGAGCACGATGCCGATCGAGTTTCGCGCAACGGCACCGGGTCCCGACACGAGCGTGAGTGGAAAGTGTCCGGCAATGGTGGCCGTCGTCGTCATCAAAATTGGACGCAACCTGGTGGTTGCAGCCTTTCGCACCGCCTCGACTTTGCTGAGGCCGAGCTCCTGCTGAGCGTTTGCGAACTCGACGATCAGAATTCCATTTTTCGACACGAGGCCAACGAGAGTGACGAGCCCGACTTGCGAATAGATGTTGAGCGTCGTCGTCCAGCCCTCCGTCATTGGAAAGCGTAAGCCTGGAGGGCCGGCGAACTTGAGAAAGGTGAAGATGAGCGCGCCGAACATCGCGAGCGGCACCGAGCCCGCGAGGATCACGAACGGATCGCGAAAGGAATTGAACTGCGCTGCGAGGACCAAGAAAATGAGGAGGATGGCGAGTCCCATGGCCGGAAGGAACTTGCCACCTTCTTCCCGGAGCTGGCGCGACTGACCCGTGTAATCTACACGGTATCCTTCGGGCAGCGTCTTTTCGGCAGCCGTCTCGAGAACCTTCAGCGCCTCGTCGAGCGACTGCGTTGCGACACCGGAGAGTTTCACGGCGTTGAGTTGTTGGAAGCGGTTGAGCGATCGCGGCTCGGTACCTTCCTTCAGCGTTGCCACCGAGCTCAGTGGAATGAGCTGCCCCTGAGGACCCATGATGTGCAGATCGCGGAGCTGATTGATCGTCAGCCGTGCCGCACGCTCGACCTGCGGAATGACTTTGTAGGCGCGCCCGTCGATGTCGAAGCGGTTGACGAAATTCGCGCTGAAGGCCGACGCGAGATCGTCGCCGACCTGCTGCATGGTCAAGCCCATGGATCCGATCTTGTCTCGATCGAGAACGATATCGGCCTTGGCTTGATCGATCTTCACGTCGAGCGTTGGCGGGAATGCGAACTTGCCACTCTTGGCCGCCTCCAAGGCAATGCCTTGGGCAAAGCGGACAATCTGCTCGTGTTCGGCCGTGGACGAGATGACGAACTCGACGGGGAAAGTGCCTGGGTTTGGCAGCGGCGCCGGCAAGAAGACAGGGGCGCGCACACCCGTGAGGACCGCAGTTTTCTTATTCAGATCGTCGACGATCGGAAAGATCTTCCGCTTTCGCTCGCTCCACGGCTTGACCAGCATGCCGCCGAATCCCTGCTGGGGCAGCGAGATTTGGAACGAGTGATCGAACTCGGGTTCGGACTCGAAGATTTTTTCTACCTGCGCCGAGTACGCGGCCACCTGTTCGACGCTCGCGTTCGGCGGCACGTCGATCGCGGTAAACGCTCCGCCTTGATCTTCGTTCGGCGCGAGCTCCTGGCCGGAAAAGAGATACATCGGAACGACGAGCAGCGAGAGCACGCCCCACAAGACGTAGACCGCGGGCCGCATGCGGAGCGTTGCACCGAGCGCCCTGTCGTAAATGGATCGAAAGCGATCGAAGCCAGCGTCGATCATGTGCGTGAGACGACCATGCTTGCCGGCACGAATGAGTTGTGACGACATCATGGGCGAGAGCGTCAACGCCACGAATCCCGAGATGAACACCGCGCCCGCCAGAGTGAAGGCAAACTCGCGGAAGAGCGCACCTGTGAGGCCGCCCTGCAGACCCACGGGAATGTAGACTGCGGCGAGCGTGATCGTCATCGCAACGATGGGGCCCACGAGCTCGCGCGCGCCTTCGATCGCCGCGTTCATCGGCGACAGACCTTCGCGGATGTGGCGCTCGACGTTCTCGACGACGACGATGGCGTCATCCACGACGAGGCCGACCGAAAGCACGATCGCGAGCAGCGTGAGCAAGTTCAGCGTGAAACCGAATGCCTGCATCAAGAAGATCGCGCCCACGAGCGACAGCGGCACAGCGACGACCGGGATGATGACCGTTCGCAACGAGCCGAGGAACAAGAAGATGACGACGACGACGATGAGGATCGTCTCGAAGAGCGTGTCCACGACCTCGTGGATCGCGTCATTGATGTACAACGTCGAATCGTACGCGACGAACGCCTGCATGCCTGTTGGCAGCTCGCGTTGAACGGCGGAAATCTCGTCGCGAACTTTCTTGATGACGTCGAGCGAGTTGGCGTTCGGCAGAACCCAGACGCCCATGAACGTGGCGCGTTCGCCGGACATACGAACGTCCTGGTCGTACGTCTCGGCGCCGAGCACCACGTCCGCTACTTCTTCGAGCCGCACGAGCACGCCCTCATGCTGCTTGACGACGAGCTTCTTGAAGTCGTCGACCGAACGGAGATCGGTGGACGCCGTGAGATTGACTTGAACGAGCGCGCCTTTGGTCTGGCCAACCGCAGAGAGGTAGTTGTTCGCGGCGAGTGCCCCGCGAACGTCCGCGGGGCTTACGCCGTGCGCCGCCATCTTCTCGGGCTTCAGCCATGCGCGGATCGCAAACAGACGGGCGCCAAGGATGTCCGCGCGCTGAACTCCGGAGATGGCCGACAAGCGCGGTTGCACGACGCGTAAGAGGTAATCGGTAACTTGATTGTCTTCGAGAATCTTCGAGCTGAAACTAAGATACATGGCTGCGATTTGCGCATCCGAAGGCTCGATGTTGATCGCCGGGATCTCGGCTTCGGGTGGCAAGTCGGCGCGCACTTGGTTGACGCGCGTGCTGATATCCGCGAGCGCACCTGCGGCATTGAAATTCAATTTGAGCCGGACCGAGATCGTCGACAGCCCCTGCACGCTCTGCGACTCGACGTAATCGATGCCGTCGGCCGCAGCGATGGCGCGTTCGAGCGGCGTCGTGATGAAACCGCGAACGAGATCGGCATTTGCGCCAACGTAAACCGTTTTCACGGTGATCGTCGCGCTGTCGATCTTCGGGTATTGCCGGACGTTGAGCGATCGCATCGCTTGAAGCCCGGCAACGAGAATGATCAGGTTGACGACAATGGCCAGAACGGGGCGACGGATGAAGATGTCTGTAAACTTCATCAGTGATTCTCGGGTTGCGGATTCAATTCTGGTTTTGGATTGCCAGAGTCCGCGGCTTCATTGATGACGATGGGCGAGCCGTTGCGAAGCTTGAATCCTCCGGAGGCAACCACGCGCTCGCCGCCCGAAAGCCCCATCGCGATCGCGACGAAATCTCCGCGCGCTTCGCCCGTGCGCACGAATTGTTGGTGCGCAACGTGAACTGGCTTGCCATCGGCCGTGGTGCTCAACCCCGGTGAGCCAGGTTTCTTGTCCTCGACGATGAACACCGAGTCACCGTACGACGCGTGCATGATTGCCGTGGCAGGAACGACGACCATGGCCGCGCGCTTCGGCAGCTCGATCGAAACATCGACGAACATGCCAGCCCGAAGCCTCTCTTCTTTGTTGGGTACGGCGGCCCGAAGACGAATGGTTCGCGTCGTCGTATCGACCGCGGGATCGATCGCGAAGATGCTGCCGGCGATGGGGACTTCCTTCGTACCCGTGATCTTCGCCTGAATGGGCAAGCCCACCGAGAGATCCGCGAGGCGCTGCTGCGGCAGCGTGAAGTCGACATAAACCGTGTCGATCGTTTCGAGCGACGTCACGGGTGTGCCCGGATTCAGATATTGACCAAGGTTGACGGCGCGAATGCCAAGCTTTCCTGCGAACGGCGCGCGCACAGTCTTTCGTTCAATCTGCGCTCTCAGTGCATCGACGTCGCCGATGGAACTCTTTCGCACCGCTTCATCGTTGTCGAGCTGCGACGGCGACAGCGCCCCGGCATCCACGAGCGCCAACGTGCGCTGCGCATTGACTCGAGCGAGGTCGGCTCGCGCGTTGAGCGCATCGAGCTGCGCGCGCTCCACGTTCGTGTCGAGCTCCACGAGCACCTGGCCCTTCTTGACCGTCTCGCCCGATTCGAAGTGGATGCGCGTGACGAGTCCTGGAGCGTCGTTGCTCACCGCGACGCCCTTGGCCGCCGTCACGCTTCCCACAGCCGAAAACGTGCCTTGCCAATCGTGCGTCTCGGCAAGCGCCGTTGCCACCGACTCCGGAGGCGGACCTGCCGCCGCCGCCTTCTTACCGTAGCCGATGAGCGTGCGGATCTGCGCGGCCTTCGTTGCCGCGAGCGCTCCAACGATGACGAGCAGGCCCGCGATGACGAGCAGATAGTGGAGGACGTTTTTCTTCGAGGCCATGGACCTTAGGGCGCGCGAGCATAGTTCAGATGCCGAAGCGCGCGAGAAGATCTTCGGTGGATCCTGTCAGGACTTCGGCGTCGAAAATGCGTGCGAAGTGAGCGTGCGCTTGTCGTGCGAGCACATCGAGAGCAGGAACGGATCTGCCGAGCGCTTTCAAGGACGTTACGCCGAGCTCTTGGATCCCGCACGGCACGATGAGGCCGAAGTTCGCGAGGTCGGTTGCGACGTTGAAGGCGAAGCCGTGCATCGTGACCCAGCGTGATAGACGCACGCCGATGGCGCCGATCTTCGCGAGGCGTACGTCGTTCGGAAGAAGCTCCAATGCTTGGACACGAGCTTCGTCCCATTGTGTGGGATTGTCTTCATCAACCCACACACCGATGTGTTTCTGCGAGCCGGGCACGATGCCGGCGGCCACGCCGTGATCATGCGCAAGACCGATCATGACGTTGGAGAGATCACGCACGTACTTGCGGACGTCACAGCGATCGGGTTTGAGATCGATGATCGGGTAACACACGAGTTGTCCGGGGCCGTGGAACGTGACGTCCCCTCCCCTCGCCGTTTCAACGAGCGCAACACCTCGCTCCCGTAACTCGTCGGCACCGGCGAGCACATGGGCGCTCTTTGCACCGCGGCCAAGCGTGATGACGGGATCGTGTTCGAGCAAGAGCACGACGTCGCCAACGTCACCACGGACGCGTGCTTCCACGAGTTTGCTTTGAAGTGCGTGTCCGTGATCGTACGCGACGCGCCCGAGCCAATACGCCGTGAACGTCATCAGAGAGAGTCGGTTCGGTAGTTCGGTGCTTCTTCGGTGATGATGACGTCGTGCACGTGACTCTCGCGTAGCCCCTGCGACGTGGAGCGGATGAATTTTGCGTTGGTGCGAAGGTCTTTGATGTTGCGCGAGCCGGTGTAGCCCATGCCGGAGCGAAGACCGCCAACGAGCTGATGAAGGATTGACGCGAGCGCACCGCGATGGGGAACGCGTCCCTCGATACCTTCGGGCACGAGCTTCTCGTCTGCGGTGCCGCCCTGACCGTAGCGATCCCTGCTGCCCTTCTTCATTGCGCCGATCGAGCCCATGCCGCGATACACCTTGTAGCTGCGCCCTTGAAAGAGAACGAGATCGCCTGGAGCCTCGTCGGTGCCGGCGAAGAGCGAACCGATCATCACCGCGGAAGCGCCCGCAGCAATGGCCTTGGTGACGTCACCCGAGTGCTTCACACCGCCATCGGCGATCACAGGAACGTCATGGCGATCGGCCACGCGCGCGCAGTCGTGGATGGCAGAGACCTGCGGCACGCCGATACCCGCAACGACGCGCGTGGTGCAGATGCTGCCCGGACCCATGCCGACCTTCACACCGTCGGCACCTGCCTCGATGAGCGCTTCGGTTGCAGCCGCAGTGGCAATGTTGCCGGCGATCACGGGGACGTTCGGATATGCCTTCTTCGTCGCGCGCACCGCATCGATGACGCCAACGTGATGGCCGTGCGCCGTATCGATGACGACGACATCGACGCCCGCGCCGACGAGAGCGGCGACGCGCTCAGCGCGATCGGGGCCGGGACCGACGGCGGCGCCCACGCGCAAGCGACCCTTGCCATCTTTGACGGCAAGCGGATTGCGATCGGCTTGGAGGATGTCCTTGATGGTGATGAGCCCGACGAGTTTGCCGCTGTCAACGACGAGGAGCTTCTCGATGCGATGCTTGTGCAGCATCATCTTTGCTTCGTCCGCAGGCACACCAGGCGAGACCGTGACGAGCTGTCTCGTCATGAGCGCGCTCACCGGCTGATCGAGGTTTCGCTCGAAGCGAATGTCGCGTGCGGTGAGGATGCCGACAGGGATCTGGCCTTCAACGACCGGAACACCGGAGATGTCGTGCTCGTGCATGATGTGCAGGGCTTCGCGCAGCGACTGACTCGGACGCACGGTAATAGGCGCGAGCACCATTCCGCTCTCGGCTCGCTTGACCTTCTCGACCTCCCGCGCCTGATCGGCAGGCGACAGGTTCTTGTGCAAAATGCCGAGACCACCTTCGCGCGCCATGGCAATGGCGGCGCGCGCTTCGGTGACCGAGTCCATCGCCGCGCTGACGAGCGGGATGTTGAGTTCGATACCGCGGCAAAGCCGACTGCGAACGTCCACCTCTCGCGGGAGCACCTCGCTGTAGGCAGGCACGAGAAGCACATCGTCAAAAGTCAGGCATTCGCGAAGGTGGTCATCCAACATCAGCGCCTCCCGGGTTTTGGGGGCGTGAACTAGCGCGCTAAGAGCATGTTGACCAGCCTGCTGCGCGCCGCGATGCCTTCGTGAGGCTAGGCAAGCGCGTCTATTCCGGCACCTTGTTGCCCTTGGCTATCTCCGCTTCGCGGTAGGCGTCCAGACCTTCGTTGAAGCTGCGCGCGACTTCGGGATCGAACTGTGTGCCCGAGCATCTTTCGATCTCGGCGACTGCAACTTCGTGCGGGAGCGCGCGGCGGTAGGAGCGATTGCTCGTCATCGCGTCGTACGTGTCGGCAACCGAGATGATGCGCGCAATGAGCGGCACGTTGTTTCCCTTGAGACCGAGCGGGTAGCCGCGCCCATCCCATCGCTCATGATGTGCATACACACCAGGGATGAGCGGGTGCAGGAATCGAATCGGTTCGAGGATGTCTCGCCCGTAAATGGGATGGTGCTTGAACGCCTCGTACTCTTCGTGTGTGAGCTTGCCAGGCTTGTTCAGGTTGAGCGCACAGCCGATTTTGCCAATGTCGTGCATGAGTGCGCTCTGGCGCACGATCTCGATCTGATCGGGCGGCAGACCAAGGCGCGCCGCAAGGTACGTCGCATACGTTGCCACCCGATCCGAATGCCCTCCCGTGTAGCCATCCATCTTGTCGATGGCTTTGGCGAGACCTTCGATCGTCTGCTGAAACGTCGCGCGAAGATCTTGGTAGAGGCGAGCATTCTCGATCGCCGCCGCGGCGCGCGACGCCACGATCGACATAAGCTTGCGTTGACCTTCGTCGAAGCGCTTGCCTTTCGTGTAACTGACGACACCAATCCAACCGACGAGGCGCTGCCCGACACGCAGCGGAACGGCAAGGAGCGAATGTACTGGGTGCGCAGGAGCGCCTTCGAAGAAACGCGCGGCCTTCGCGCCGTTCACGAGCAAAAAGTTGTCCTGTGCAAAGTGATCGGTGAACGCGGTCCCGTTGAACACGCCGAAAGCGTTGTCGGTTACGCCCTTCAGTGTTCCCGAACGAAGGGGCGTCGGAGGCAAGAGGCGCTGGCGTTCGTAGTGACTGCCCTCTCCATCATCGAGCCAGATCGCTGCGAGGTCGGCGTGAATCTCGTGGATGGCGGCTTCACTTACAGTCGTGAGCACTTCTTCGAGTGAGAGACTCGCCGCAATGGCTTCACTCACTTTGTAGAGAGACAAAGCTTCTTTGAGTCGGAGATTTTCTGCCGCAAGGCGCTGCTTCTCGAGCCCGCGCTGCACGACGTGAATGACCTCCTCTACCTTGAAGGGCTTCAAGATGTAGTCGTAGGCGCCGCGTTTCATCGCATCGATCGCCGTCTCCACGGTGCCGAAACCAGTCATGATGACGGTCAGCGCATTCGGCGCCGCAGTGCTGATGGCTTCGAGCAACTCGATGCCACCCATGCGCGGCATTTTGAGGTCACTGATAACGAGATCGTATTGGGCGTGATGAAGCTCGGAGAGAGCGGCCTTGCCATCTTCGGCCGTACGCACCACGTAGCCCTCCATGCCTAGAAAGTCGGCGAGGATGTCTCGGATGAATTTCTCGTCGTCGACGATGAGCACACGCGAACGTTCTTCGTTGCTGATGGACATGGATAGAACCGACAAAGTGTAACAGACGCCGGCGTGCGGGATTGCGTGGACAACACACGCATGTAACGGTCCTGCTCCTGACGCACGCAACACTTCGTGCTTCAGTGCTTCTCCGATGAGGACCGCTGACTTAGAGCATGTTGACCAGTCGTCGCGAGCGAATCGAGGCTAGGGCGGAGCGCGAGGAGCCCGCGCAAGCGTACGTTGTGGTACGTGCGCAGGCACCGCAGCGCCCAACCGACGAATCGATTCGCGCAGCAGGCTGGTCAACATGCTCTTACACGGAGCGACTCCGTAATGACGCGCCACACCGCAAGCGACCTTTCTGCCTCCGCTCCACTCATTGTCTACGGTGTCATGGCAGCCCTGAGTGTGGGCATTTTATCCGCTTGCAACAGGAGCTCGATCGAAACGAGGGCATGGCTGCACATCTCGCCACTCTTTGGTCACGTGCTCAGCATCGCGCTCGGCGGGCTGCTCGCAGCCACGACGATCCGCATCACCCGGCACAGCGTTCGCCACTGGGATTGGGCGCGCGTGCTTCATGGCCACCTTCAACCTGCAGTGCGCGGCGCGCACGGACAGACGCTCTTCGTGTTGGGTGCTCTTGGAGCTGCGTCAGAGGAACTCTTCTTCCGCGGCTTGCTCATGACGACACTGGGTCTAACCCTTTCCTCACTCATGTTCGGGTTGTTGCATCAGGTGAGGGGCCGCGCACGGTGGATATGGGTGGGGTGGGCCACCCTCATGGGGGTCTTGTTCGGCATGCTCTTCCTCGCAACGGGCAGCCTGCTTGGCAGCATCTTCGCGCACGCCACCATCAACGTCGTCAATCTGCATTTCCTGCGCAACACGGAGCTCGACCCGCCCACTCGAAAACTCGGCGGCCTGCTCGCGATGCCACCACGACCTACGAAATCACCACCCTGTTAAAGGGGCCACCTCCGCGCGTTCGCTTCGCTCACCGCCGTGCGTAAAGAAAAGACATGTCTACAGGCGCGGCGTTCGCCCCCTCTGCGCGCCCCACACCGCGAGGACTGTCACCAGGTCGCGATTCGTGTCGAGCGAATAGTAGACGTGCGTTGCCGTCTTCGGGAGTAACACTCGCCGGATAATGCGCTGGTTGCGCTCGACGTAGATCAACCCCAGCTCGGGCGCGGTGCGGAGCTGCCACTCGGCGGCGGCCAGCTCGTCGAGAAACAAGCCGCGCGCCGCAGGTCTGTGTTTGCTCCACCACGCTTGGCGCATCTCGATGTGGCGACGGGCTCGCTTCGAGATCTCGAGCTTCACAGTTAGCGACGCAGCTCCGCGAGAACGGTGGCAAAGTCCTCTGTTTCGCCCGCATCGGCCTCCGCCATCGAGGCATCGAGTTCCCGATGCAGCGCCGCTCGTTCCTCATCATCTAAGTCGTCGCCATCGTCAGCTACCACGACGTCGTCGAGCGGTTGCAAGTAGACGATCTCGCCGTCGGGCAAATTGGTGGGCTCGTCGAGCACGAGTCGGCCATTGTGGACGTGGGCCTTGAGCGGATACATCACGTTTCCAGTGTAGTGCCTCCGAGCCCCACAGCCACCTGGGCAGCGAGCGAAGCGAGATGCGCGGATGGGGCCTCCAACTAAAGCGAGAGACGCAGCCCCAGCCCGTACGTCGGAATAACCTGAGGAACGACGTACGCGACGGTATTACGGAAGGCGTAGGTCGCCCGCAGGCGGGGCACTTCGATCGAGACGCGCGCTTCAATCGCGAGTTGCTCGAGGATCGAAAAGGCTCCAACTACCGATGCCTGCGGCGTCAGCCATAATCTCTGCGCGGAGTGGACGTTGGTAACGCGCGATGGCAGGACGGACAGCGCGCCAATCGAAACGCCCGCGCACGGAGCCAGATCGAAGCGGCCAGCGCGATAGTGCACGGGGCACACCGAAGGCGTTGCGAAGTACCATCGGAAATCGACGACGGAGGAGCCAACCACCACCTCGGATACGCGCGTTTCGAGGGCAAGTCGGATGCTCGGGCCCGAACGATAGGAGACATCGGCAAAGAGCTCACCGCCGGTCGGCACTCTTACCGTCGAGGCCATCGTCGCATGCATCCCAGCATCCCATTTCCATCGCGACGTCTCGGGAGATGAAACACGTAGAAGCGTCCCCGGATTCTTGTCCGACGGAGGCTTCGCGGGCTTGGATTCTTCGTCGGGCCACGTTGGCTTTTCATGTGCGGCAGCACTGGACACACATGCGATCGACATCGCGACGTTCGCAAGCGCCACGAGCAAGCTTTCGGTTTTCATGGCGATGGTTGACACCCGAGCCAACGCCCCTTAAAACGCGCCCACTGAATCGCGATTCATTCCGGATCGCATCTGTTTTTCCACTTCGTGATCGGACGCGTCCATGAAGATCCTCGTTCCGCTGAAGCGGGTTGCCGACCCCGACAACGCCAACAAGGTGAAAGTCAACGCCGGCAAGCTCGAGACCACAGGTCTCGAATGGAAGCCGAACCCCTTCGATGAATATGCTGTCGAAACGGCACTTCGCCTGACCGAAAATGGTGCGAATCCAAAGGCGCGCCTCGGCGAGGTGGTCGTCGTCACGTTCGGCGGCAAAGATACCGAGACCACGCTCCGCTCCGCGCTTGCCACAGGGGCCGATCGCGCCATCCGTGTCGACGGAGCGGATGATCAGCTCGACGGCGACATTGTCGCGCGCGCGCTCAAGGCTCTCGTCGACAAGGAAAAACCAGACGTGGTGCTCTGCGGAAAGCAGGCCGTCGATGGTGACTCGAACCAGGTCGCGCAGCTCCTTGCCGAATACCTTGGCTGGCCGCAAGCGACCTTTGCCGGCACGATCAAGAGCGAGGACGACAAGGCCCTCGTCGTCGGGCGCGAGGTCGACGGCGGATCGATTCATCTGCGCGTCACGCTCCCCGCGGTTGTCTCGGTCGATCTTCGCATCGTGGCGCCGAAGAGCGTCAAGTCGAAGCACACGGCCGACAGCCATGCCTATCCCGAAGGGGTTCGCTTCGCGGCGCTCATGGCCATCATGGCGGCGAAGAAGAAGCCGCTCGGGGAGGTGAAGCTCGCGGATCTCACGAGCGACACGGCGCTCAAGATCACGTACACGAGCTTCGAGCTACCGCCTGCGCGCAAGGCCGGCATCAAGGTCAAGAGCGTGCCGGAGCTGGTTGAGAAGCTAAAGTCCGAAGCCAAGGTTCTCTGAGGTAGGAGCAGATCATGGCAAACACTCTCGTCATCGCAGAGATGCACGAAGGCAAAGTGCGCAAGTCCACGCAGTCGGCCATCAACTTTGCTCGCCAAATCGGCGCGCCATTTTCGATCCTCGTACCTGGTCCAGGCTCGAAGGCTGCGGCCGCCGAAGTGACGGGGTTCGGAGCGCAAAAGATCCTCGCTGCCGACGATGCCTATCTCGCCAACGGTGTCGCCGAATGCGTTGCGCCAACGATCGCCGAGGTCGCCAAGAACGGCGGCTATGACGTCGTCGTCGTGACGGCGAGCTCGTTCGGTAAAGACGTCGCTCCGCGGGTCGCGGCCAAGCTCGGCGCGGGCTACGTGCCGGACATCAGCGGCGTGAAGAATGAAGGCGGCAAACTTAGCTTTCGCCGCCCCGTCTTTGCCGGCAATGCTTACGGCAATTGCCACGTCAACACGCCCGTTCAAGTCGTCAGCGTTCGGCAGAGTGAATTCTCGGCAGCCGAACCCACGGGCGGCGCAAGTCCCATTGAGAGCGTGCCTATCGCGGCCAAGGATCCAGCGGCCGAGCGCGTTTCGTTCCTCTCCATGGAAGCCGCAAAGAGCGAGCGCCCCGATCTTGGGGAGGCCCGCGTCATCGTTTCAGGTGGCCGCGCTCTCAAAGAGCAATTCTCCACGCTTCTCGATCCCCTCGCGAATTTGCTCGGTGCGGCGGTTGGCGCGAGTCGCGCCGCGTGCGACGCTGGCTATGCAACCCCCGAGTTGCAGGTGGGTCAAACGGGGCGTGTCGTTGCTCCGCAGCTCTACATCGCCATCGGGATCTCAGGAGCCATTCAGCACCTCGCGGGCATGAAGAGCTCGAAGGTCATCGTGGCGATCAACAAAGATCCCGACGCGCCCATCTTCCAGGTTGCCGACTACGGACTGGTTGCCGATCTCTTCACGGCAGTGCCGGAGCTCACCGCCGAATTGAAGAAATAGGCCGCGTGCAGGAGGGACCGTAGGGGCGCAGCATGCTGCGTCCCTACAACGAGGTCACTAAAGTTGCTTGAGGTACGCGGCGAGTTCGTCGGCGCCGCCGATGTGTTTCCCGTTGATGAAGATCTGTGGCGTCGTCGTGCGCCCGCTCGCGGCGCGGAGCCGGCGTGGGTTCGCTTCGACTTCGTCGTAATCCAAGCCGTGTGCCTTGAGCATGCTCTTGGCTTTGATGCAGAAAGAGCAGCCGGCACGACCGATCAAAAGAATGTCGGGGGGGGTTTTGGCCGACGGATCGAGGTACTTCAACATCGTGTCAGCGTCGGAGACCTCGAATGGGTCGCCTTCAACGGACGGCTCAATGAACATTTTCTTCACGACGCCGTCTTCGACGAGCATCGAGTAGCGCCACGAACGCTGACCGAAACCGAGGTCGGTCTTGTCCACGAGCATGCCCATGCCTGCGGTGAACTTCCCATTGCCGTCGGGTAAAAAGCGCACGCTGTCGGCGTGCTGATCCTTTGCCCACGCGTCCATGACGAACGCGTCGTTCACCGAGATGCAGACGATGTCGCCTATGCCACGCGCACGCAACGCAGGAGCAAGCTCATTGTAGCGCGGCACGTGATTGCTCGAGCACGTTGGCGTAAAGGCGCCGGGTAACGCGAAGACGACAACTCGCTTGCCTGCGAAAATGTCATGGGTGGAGACGTCCTTCCATCCACCATCTTCGCGAGTGCGGAACGTGGTTTCGGGGATACGTTGACCTTCGATATTCTTCATTTTCATGATTCTCTTTTCTCCTCTCGGCGTTTGATTCACTTGCGGACTTCGACCGCTTTCAAGTCGACGCGTCGAGCTTGGCCTTCGCATCGCGAAGCGCTGTCCGCAGACCTTCCTCGATCACAGGGTGATAAAAGGGCATTGCGAGGATCTGCTCGATCGTGAGCTCCGCTTGCAGCGCCCACGCAAGCAAGTGCGCAAGATGCTCGGCGCGCGGAGCGGCCATCTCTGCGCCCAGGAGTCGACCCGAGCGTGGATCCGCGTAGACGGCGAGCGCACCGCGGTTGTCGAGCATGATGCGGCTTCGACCCTGGTTTTCGAAGCGAACGACGCCGCTGACGATCGGACCATGCGCAGCGAGCTCGGCGTAGCTCGGTCCCACTGTGGCGATGCCCGGATCGGTGAACGCGACGGCGAGCAGCGCGCGGCGTGTACCGTGAACGACGTTCGGATAGTGCGCCGCGTTCTTGCCCGCGATCTTGCCCTCGTCGGCCGCTTCGTGCAGAAGCGGCACCTCGCCGTTCGCGTCCCCCGCGATGAACACGGAGCTCTCGCCGTACTGCAAGGTGTTGCGGTTCACGACCGGCTTGACGTGCACCCCTGCCCGTTCGAGTTCGAGTGCGCCGAGATTCGGCCGCCGCCCGGTCGCCGCGAGCAGCACGTCGAATGACTCTTCCCGCTCATCGCCACTTTCGCTTTCCCACACGACCGTGACTCCACCCTTGTCGGCCGCGCGAACGCTCCTCATTTTCGGTCTGGCATGCAACGCGAGCTCCGCTTCGAAGATCTCTCTCGCCGCCGAACGCACGGTCGGATCGGTGATGTGACCAACGCCTCCTCGGTGTCCGAAAATGCGAACGCGAACGCCGAGCCTGTGTAGCGCCTGACCGAGCTCGAGTCCGATGACGCCCGTGCCAAAGACGACCACTGACCGTGGAAGCTCTGTCCACGCGAAGACCTCGTCGTTGGTGACGAGTCGGTCGCGTACGTCATCGAACATGGGTGGGATCACATGCGTTGAACCCGTTGCGATCACGACGGAGCGTGCGTGCACGGTCGTCTCCCCACCATCTTCGGCTCTGATCGCAAGCACCCCCGGCGAGACGAACGACGCCCAGCCTCGCAATCGATCGATCTCCGGGATCTCTTCGACGCTGTCGAGAACGAAGCCGACAAAACGATCTCGCTCACGACGCACGCGATCCATCACGGCTCGCCCGTCGATTTCGACGCTGGTCTTGACGCCTAGAGCGGACGCGATTTGCGCCCGGTGCGCAGCATCCGCAGCAGCGATGAGGAGTTTGCTCGGCATGCATCCAACGCGCGCGCATGTCGTGCCGTACGGGCCACCCTCGATGAGAACCGTGCGTGCACCCTCGGCTTTCGCGGCGCGGTAGGCCGCGAGACCCGCAGTGCCTGCACCTATCACTGCAACATCGACTTGGATTCGTTCGTTCATCACGAGGACGGAATCTACAGCCTACCTAGTGAACGGATCCAACACGAAAAATCGATTACCGTGATAGGATCTTCCTATCGTGACACCCGCTCTGCAGGACGTATCAGTCCGCCAGCTTCAGTACGTGACGGCTGTCGCCGATACGCTCGGATTCCACCGCGCAGCTGCTCAGTGTCACGTCTCCCAACCAACTCTCAGCGCACAGATCCAACAGCTCGAACACGTCCTCGGCATCACTCTCTTCGAGCGCGATCATCGCCGCGTCCTCGTGACACCCGCAGGCAAGGAGATCGTGATGCGTGCGCGTCGCATCCTCGTCGAGCTCGGAGATCTTCTCGATGCCGCCGGGCGCGAGCGCGATCCCTTCAAGGGAACACTTCGCATCGGCATCATTCCCACCGTTGCGCCGTACCTGCTGCCCGAGATCACGCCGGCGGCTGCTGCAACGTATCCCGAACTCAGACTCGCGCTTCGAGAGGAGAAAACCGAACACGTCCTTGCGCAACTGCGCGAAGGCAAGATCGACGCAGGCATCCTCGTGCTCATGGCCGACCTCGGTAGCCATCTTGCGCACGCCGTCATCGGTGAAGATCCCTTCGTCGTCGCCCTTCCGCACGGACACCCGCTCGCTCGGAAAAAGCGTCTCGAGATGCGCGAGCTCGAGGGCCACGAGGTTCTCCTGCTCGACGACGGTCATTGCTTTCGCACCCAGGCCCTCGCTCTCTGTTCGAAAGTGGGAGCGCGCGAAGCCGATCTGCGCGCAACGAGCCTCGGCACTCTCGTGCAGATGGTCTCGAACGGCGTCGGGATCACGCTGCTGCCAGCGATGGCCGTCCCCGTCGAGAACCGGCGTGCTCAGCTCGAAGTACGTCCCCTTGCACCGCCCGTTCCGCATCGCGCCATTGCACTCGTCTGGCGCCCTGAATCTCCGCTCGGCAACACGTTGCGCGCACTCGCCAAGGTGTTTCGCGCAGCTCGCCAACGGTCCGAGAAGGCTCTGGACAAGGATGGTCGACGCAAGAAGGGACCTAGAGTACCAAAGGCGTCGTGAGCTACCTCGTTCTTGCTCGCAAGTACCGTCCGCAATCGTTCGATGATCTCATCGGGCAAGAGCACGTCTCGAAGACGCTCGCAAACGCGATCGTACAGAACCGCGTCGCTCATGCCTTCCTCTTCACCGGCGTGCGCGGCGTTGGAAAGACAACGAGCGCCCGCATCCTTGCCAAGTGCCTGAACTGCTTGGGTGCCGATGGCAAGGCCGCGGGCCCCACGGCGACGCCCTGCCAGGTGTGTGCATCATGCACGGAAATTGCGGCGGGCATCGACATGGATGTGCAAGAGATCGACGCTGCGAGCTACAACGGCGTCGACGAAGTGCGAAGGTTGCAGGAAGGGCTCGCCTTCCGCCCCGCGCGCGACCGCTTCAAGATCTACATCGTGGACGAAGTCCATATGCTCTCAAACGCGGCGTGGAACGCATTCCTCAAGACGCTCGAAGAGCCGCCACCGCACGTCAAATTCATCTTCGCAACCACCGAGGTCCACAAGGTTCCAGTCACCATCCTCAGCCGCTGTCAGCGTTACGACTTCAAGCTCGTCTCGGCAAAGCGCATAGGCGAGCGACTCAAGGAAGTGCTCGGCAAGGAATCGATCGTCGCGGAGGAAGCGGCCATCAGCGTGCTCTCACGCGAAGCGGCCGGATCCATGCGCGACGCGATGAGTCTGCTCGATCAAGTCATCGCGTATGGAAGCAGCACGATCACCGCCGAAGATGTTGCGCGCGTGCTCGGCGTTGCCGATCGCGAGATCATGAACAGGCTGTCGGGGGCAGTGCTCGCGGGCGATGCGGCCACGGCACTCGAGGTACTCGACGAAGTGACTCGTCAGGGCTTCGATCTCGTTCATCTCTGCCGCGATTTGCTCCACCACGTGCGCAACCTCGTGGTTGCAAAAGTGTGCACCGAGAACCAGGCGCGAGAGCTGCTCGATCTTGCCGACGAGGAAGTCGCCGACGTCCTTGCACTCGCAAAGAAAACCGACGCCGACGATCTCACGCGCCTTTTCCACGGCCTATCGCGTGGATTCGATGACATCGTGCGGAGCGGTCAAGTGCGCGCGGCGCTGGAGATGACGCTCGTGCGCCTCGCACGCCGTCCGGCACTTTTGCCTCTCGACGAATTGCTCTCGCGCCTCGCCGAGCTCGAAAAGCGCCTGGCGAAAGGCACGCCTCCACCTCCGCGCGGTGGCGGCTCCGGCGGCTCGGGATCCGCCAGCGGCGGTCGCGTTGCGCGCGAGCCGGTGGCTCACGCAGGAGCGGGAACAACGGCGCTTTTCGCGGCACCTTCGCGTCCGCCACCACCCTCGCCGCGGTCCATCCAAGCCTTCGCAAGCGACGCACAAACCGACGGATCTCTCGCCCTCGCAGAATCTCCACCCGCCATCGTCGCGCCGTCGCCCATCGCGAATGCCGAAAGCGACATGCTGGCAACCTGGCGCGTGATCCTCGACAAAGTGCGCGCGGAGAATCCCGCCGTGGCGTCAACGCTCGAACTCGCCGCGCCGATCATCGTCACGCCGAGCAAGATCGCCGTCGGCTTCGAACCAGAGTCGTTCGAGAACGCACGCAAAATCGACACGGACGCGACGGCCGTTCTGACGCAGGTCGCACGCGCTCACTTCGGCGCCCCAACGATCGTCTCACTCGAAGTTGCCGCACGCGGGAGCCGCGGCGCCAGTGTTGCTTCGATTGACGCAGCCAAGCGTAAACAGGCCGTCTTCGAAGCGCGCACCGCGGTCGAGCAACATCCTATGGTTCGGAAGGCGATTGCAATCTTCGACGCCGAGCTACGAGAGGTTCGACTTCCCGCAGAGGAGGATTGAGACGATGGGCAACTTTGGCGGTGGAATGAACGAAATCATGCGTCAGGCCGCGCGCGTGCAGCGCAAGATTGAACAGACCAAGAAGGAGTTTGGCGACAAAGAAGTCACGGCCACGGCCGTGGGCGACAAGGTCAAGGCCACGGCCACTTACTCCGGCAAGGTCTCACGCGTCGAAGTGGACCCAGAGTTTCTCAAGACCGAGGGACTCGAGCTCGCGATGGACGGCGTCTGCGCAGCCATCAACGCCGCACTCGAACTCGCGAACAAGGCCATGGACGCGGAGATCGCCAAGGTCACCGGCGGCAAGATCCCCTGGATGTGAGAGCGTGTTGACCAGCCTGCTGCGCGAATCGAGGCACTTAAATGCAGTACTCACCCAAGATTCGGCGCTTGGTATCGCTCCTTTCGCGCTTGCCTGGCGTTGGTGAGAAGACGGCGCAGCGTTACGTTCTATATCTGCTCACGAGCGATCCGCAGATCGCCCGTGACCTTGGGAGTGAGCTTCACACGCTCCACGACGAGCTTCGCTCGTGCGAGCGTTGCGGAAATGTCGCGGAGATTGCCACGGGCGACAATCACGCCCTTTGCGATATCTGCAAAGATACCCGGCGCGATCCGCATATCTTGTGTGTGGTGGGCCGTGTGCATGATCTCCTGGCCATTGAGCGCACGGGTGCAATGCGCGGGCGCTACTTCGTGCTCGGCCGGCTGCTTTCACCGCTCGAAGGCATTGGCCCCGAAGACTTGCCCCTTCCGCGACTTCTTGCGCGCATCGAGGAAGATGGAATAAGCGAGATGATCGTCGCGACTCCGCCAAGTGTCGACGGCGAAGCAACGGCGCTCTTGCTCAAACGCGAGTTGGCCAGCACGGGCGTCACGATGACGCGCATCGCGAGCGGCGTGCCGCACGGCGGAGATCTCGAGTACGCCGATCCCATCACGATGGGACGCGCCCTCACCGGACGTCGGTCACTTTAATCCGCTTTCGATTTGAGGCGGTCTAAAGTGGGCGGCCCATGAAGGCCATCTCGACTCCAAACGCACCCGCCGCCATCGGTCCGTATTCACAAGCCATCAAATCTGGTGATTTGGTTTTTCTGAGCGGACAGATTCCGATCGATCCGAAAACAGGTGACGTTGTCAAAGGTGACATCGTCACGGAGACCGATCGCGTGCTCGACAATCTCGCGGCTGTCCTCGCAGCTTCGGGCTGCTCGTTCGACGACGTCGTGAGGACAACGATTTACCTGACCGATCTAAACGATTTTCAGGTTGTCAATGCCACGTACGCAAAGCGCTTCGGTACAACGCCGCCAGCGCGCGCCACCGTGCAGGTTTCCGGATTGCCGAAAGGCGTTCATGTGGAGATCGACGCCATTGCTCGCGTGCCTTAAGGATCGATGGAATTGCGCATCATGCTTAGAGCATGTTGACGAGCCGTCGCGAGCGAATCGAGGCTAGATGAATCCCAGAGTTTGGCAATTGCGACGAATCATTGGCGGATTGGGAATACGACGGAGCAAGTGGCGAATTGTGAGAATCCATCGAATTTACACTATCACCAGATATGCAGATGCCACTGAGTGGTATTGAAGAATGCGCCGATACGCGCCCGGAGACCAAATTCTCCGGGCGCGATCGACACACGCTCGATATTACGACGCGGTCGTTACCTGACCGGCCGACGCTTGGCCCTGTTGCTGTTCGGCACGAGCGCGCGCCCAGCGCTGAATCGTGCGTCGATCGATGCCGAGGGCAGCCGCCGTGTGCACCTTGTTGCCACCAAAACGGCGAAGGGCATAATCGACGTACACACGCTGGAAGCGGTGCATGGGGACGAGCCCTTCGGCGGCTTCGATGAGGGCCTCCATGGCGTCCGGCGTCGCTTCTTTCGGAAGCGGCGTGGAACGGCGTTGCACCACGCCGCTCGAAGGTGCCGTGACCGACATCGAGCTGTTTGTGCGCGATACTTTTCGTTTCAATTCAACTACTGCCAAAAGCTGGGTGATTTGCGCAGCGGCGAGTTCGATCGAGCCACTCGTCACCGTGCTTGCTCCTATCTTTGCCGCTTTCACGGCTAGTTCGACGTTGTCCGTGACAACGAGAACGACCGCGTGGGACGTTGCACGCCCCGCGAAATCAAGAATTTCCTCGTTACCGAAACTGCCTGCGGAGATGACAACGACATCGACGGTGTCGATCGCCTCTTGAGCCGCTGCGCGCGAAGTCACGCGACGTACGGAGCAACCTTGCTCACGCAGCGTACTTTCGAGTCCCACCCCTTTGTCGCCGTCCACCAACAGTGCACTGAAACGCGCAGTCGGAATCGTGCTTGCCAGATTCACACTAAATCTCGCTCCTCTCTCCCCCGGTAGCCGGGATTGGCACAACCGGCAGAGGTCGCCGTCTCCTCAGCAGTCATCGTGCCACCGCGACAAGGCATCAGAAGCCCGCGATATCTGGCAGCGGGACAGTGTAACCTCTGTGGCCAATCGCGCCGACGCCGCATTCACATGGGGCAATTCGACACAAAGCCGCAGCGCGCCCTGCTAATTACCATATTGCTGCACTTCGTGAGGAGCCCTATCACAACCAACGGTATCCCCACGAAAGTCGCGACAAAGCTGCTCTGGACTCCTATTTACGAAATCCAAAAAGAAAACCCTTGGGGGTCCGTCGCCCCTCCAAAAAGGTCCAGCGCTGCAAAACGAGTGTGGCCAAAGATCTCGCGTCGGGCAATCGCGCACTCGAGATTACCAGCGCCGCCGAGCTACTCCATAAGGAGGAATCGTGTGCCACGATATTCCAAATCACGAGAATTGGCTACCCGCAAATCGAAAGCGGTCATTTAGACCGCTTTCAAGTTGACGCGAGGTCGAGGCGGGGCATGGGATGCGACCGGACTCGAACTGTACGGAGTCCACGAAGTGGACGGAGTACAGTGAGAGCGACGGAGCCGAAGGCGAAGTGAACAGCCTTGAAGGCTTTGAGGACCGCACCGCAGGCCCCAACGAGGAGATCGCGGCAAATCGAAAGCGGTCACTTCGTCAGTCGCTCGAGCACCATCACACTCGAGGTGCGAAGCACGATCGTCGAGCCCGGTGCGAATTCGCCGCCTTCACCTTCACCAAGGGTATCCAGCATGGTGTCAATGCGTACTTTCCACCGGCTGCCCCACGCACTCTCTGGCAACACGAAGAGAACGTCAGCGCGCGCGCCGTTGAGGAGCACGAGGAAAGAATCGTCAATCACGGCCTCACCCGCGGCATCACGCCAGTCGAGCGCATCGCCCGAAAGCAAGAAGCCGAGCGTCGCGTCCGTTGGTTTTTCCCAATCGAGTGCATTCATCTCGCGCCCAGCGGGATGAAACCAGGTGATGTCTTTGAGCTCGCTGCCGCCAACACGCGTACCGCGCAAGAAACGGTGACGGCGAAACACCGGATGCTTTGCGCGAAACGCAACGAGATCTTGCACAAAACGCAATAGCTTCTCTTGCCGCTCCTCAAGATTCCAATCAAGCCACGAAACGGCACTGTCTTGCACGAATGCGTTGTTGTTGCCGTGCTGCGTTTTACCCATTTCGTCGCCGCTGGTCAGCATGGGCACACCCTGCGAGAGCATGAGCGTGGCGAGAAAGTTTCGTTGCTGCCGACAGCGCAGCACCTCCACCGTTGACAGGCTGGATTCTCCCTCGACCCCGCAATTCCACGACAGGTTGTCATCCCAACCGTCACGGTTGTCTTCGCCGTTGGCCTCGTTTCGTTTCCTCTCGTAGCTGACGAGATCACGCAGCGTAAAGCCGTCATGGGCCGTTACGAAGTTGATACTTGCTGCAGGCCGCCGGCCGTCGTCCTCGTAGAGATCGCTCGAACCAGTGAGCCGGTAGCCCATATCGCTCACGGTGTTCGCCTGGCCAATCCAGAATCTTCGCACGGCATCTCTGTATCGGCCATTCCACTCCGTCCAAAGCACGGGGAAATTGCCAACTTGATAACCGCCTTGTCCGAGATCCCATGGCTCGGCAATGAGCTTCACATTCGAGACGATAGGGTCCTGGTGAATGATATCGAAGAACGCGCTCATCTTGTCGACGGCGCTCGTCTCGCGCGCAAGGGTGGAGGCGAGATCGAAGCGGAATCCGTCGACGTGCATCGTGGTGACCCAATACCGAAGACTGTCCATCACGAGCTTGAGCGTCTGCGGGTGGAGCATGTTCAAGCTGTTGCCGCAGCCCGAATAATCTTCGTAAGAGGACCGGTCGTTTGCGGACAGGCGGTAGTACGCCGCGTTGTCGAGGCCTCGCAAAGACACGGTGGGTCCGTCGTCGCCACCTTCGCCCGTGTGGTTGTAGACGACGTCGAGCACGACCTCGATACCACGCGCGTGAAGGGCCTTCACCAGCGTTTTGAACTCCGTGACCTGTGCGCCGGGCTTCGATGCATAACGGTGATCGGGCGCGAAGAAACCCAACGTTGCGTACCCCCAATAATTCTGCATGCCGCGCGCAGCGATCGGCCATTCGTCCATGTGCTCGTGGATCGGCAGGAGTTCCACCGTGGTGACGCCGAGGCGCACGAGATGATCGACAATGGGTTCGCTTGCGAGGCCAAGGTACGTGCCGCGAAGCTCGGGCGGCACCGCCTCGTGAAGCTTGCTGATGCTCTTGACGTGCGTTTCGTAGAGCACGGTGTCCGCCCAAGGCACGCGAGGAAGACGATCTCCCTCCCAGTCGAAGGAGTTGTCGACGACGATCCCTTTCGGAACTCCGTGCGCGCTATCGCGAGGATCGAGCACGCGATAGTGCGGCGGAATGTTCGTCCCTGCGAGCCCTGATTTCGGCGACCCCACGTAGCCGAAGACGGGTTCGCGGTAGTCGACGACTCCCTCGATCGCACGGGCATACGGATCGATGAGAAGTTTGTTCGGATTGAAGCGCAGGCCGGCCGCCGGATCGTACAGACCGTAGGCGCGCAAGCCATAGCGCTGACCGGGCTTCACGCCGACCGCGAAGCCGTGCCAGACGTTCAACGTGCGCTCGCGGAACGGAATGCGCGTCTCGCGCCCCTCTTCGTCGAAGAGGCACAGATCCATGCCCGTTGCGTTCTCCGAGAAAACAGCGAAGTTGACCCCTTCGGCAAAAGCGGTGGCGCCGAGCGGCGCGTGGTGGCCCGGCCTAAGTGTGAATGTCATGGGGCAATTCTTCCTGATGCGGCGGTGAGCGCGCGCACGCGCTCGAAACGCCGCATGAGTGCGGGATCTCCTGCCAGATCTTCGATCGGACGCGGCAGCCGCCACGTCCAGTTCTGATCGTTCACGATCCCTGGCGTGTTGATGCGAGACTTGTCGCCGAGCAGCTCACTTGCAAGGAAAAGCGTGAGATCCGATCGCGCCGACAGGAGCAGCTCGAAGAGCCGGAGTTCACGCTCATCTTCAGGTTGGTTCGCGTGGACGTCGGCGAACGCCGTGAAACTCTCGCGCTCCCAATCCGCGAAGTCGTACCACCACTGCGTGATGGGTGCCGTGTCGTGCGTACTGAACGTGGCAACGCTCAGGGTCGGGAACGCTGCGCGCGGATCGCGCAGCGCGGATCGTTCGTCGCGCTCCCAAGGCAAGACCTTGTATCCAGGGAGATTTAGCCTCGACATGGCCTCGCGCACGAAAGGAGGAATCATGCCGAGGTCTTCTGCGATAACGGCACCCGCTCCGGCTGCGTCGATGATGGCGCGAAGAACCTTGTCACCGCGCGCTCGCTGATCATCTTCGCTGGACGGAAGGAAGTAGCCGGGTTCGCGTCCCTTGCGTACCCATTGCCGAAAGAAGCCGACGACGTGATCGATGCGAAAACGATCGAAGAGCGTTGCGGCGCGACGGCTTCGAGCGCGGATCCACCCGAGGTCGTTGCGGTCCATCGCGTCCCAGTCGTACGCGGGCAGACCCCAACTCTGGCCCTCCGGGGAGAAAGGATCGGGCGGCGCGCCGAGCGAGACGTCCGTGCGAAACTCGTTTCGATTCGCCCAAACGTCGACGCTCTCGTTGCCCACGATGAACGGCATGTCTCCCATGAGCACTACGCCGAGCGCGTTCATTCGGCTCCGGGCCCAGATCCACTGCTCGTGAGCGATCCACTGCAGATACATTTGCTCGAGGACGCTCGTGCCGAGCGCACCGTCGTCGGTTGGACGACTCGCAAGACGCACGAGCTCCGGATCGCGATCGCGCTCCGCCACGGGCCACGTGCTCCAGCCCCACGACGCGTGCGATGCGCGCAATGCGCAGTACAGGGCGTGATCGCAAAGCCAGGTGCTCTCCTTTTCGATGAACGCACGGAAGGTGCGTGCGCGCGAATCATCTCTGGCGAGCCCGGTGGTCCTGAAACGTTGGAACGCCTCGGCAAGCACCCGCTTTTTGAGCGCGCGAACGGCGCGGTAATCGACACGCGCGCCGTTGCGAACGCGTTCGAGTTCGGCATGCCCCTCGCTCCCAAGCACACGTGCGCGCGCGGCTTCGTCGAGGTCGGGCACCTGTTCGACATTGATGTAGATAGGGTCGATTGCAAATGCAGAGAGCGCACCGTAAGGACTCGTCTCGCCATCGGTGAGCTCGTTCGCAGGCAACACCTGAAGCAGGCGTTGTCCTGCGTGCATGAGCCACTCGGCGCAAACGGGCAGATCGGTAATCTGTCCGATGCCCCAATCAGCGCGTGTGCGAATCGAAAAAAGGGGGATCGTGACGCCCGAAACCCTAGCCATGAATTACGTGCTTCAGCACGAGATATGCCCACATGCAAGAGCAGCGAGCTTACACACGGGGTGCAAAATTTCTGCAGCGCTCGTGTTCGCGCTGGCGCACCCTTGCGCTCGAACGATCAAGCATGAGGAACTTCGGCGCGCATGGTGCACACTACGATCGTGCGGCTCGTGTTGACGAAAACGGCGATCCTCTCGTGCACGATGCACGCAGCGATCGGCGCTGCGTTCTTCATCTATCCGCACGTTCCCACGCCCGTGGATCCACCTCCTCGAATTTCTGGCGACACGTTCGAACTTCCCGCGCCCGAAATCAGCAACATCGCGGCAGCATCGGCGTCACCGGACAACACCGAAGCAGCGTCGACCGCGGCTCCCGACGACGCACACCGAGCAGCGGACCGGAATAGCCTCTTGGCTTTGAGGACCGCAGCGCAGGCCCCAACGATGGGATCGCGTCAAATCGAAAGCGGTCCAGGCACGCTCTATGGCGCGGTAGGAGATCGTTCTGCCACCAACCTTGCGACCACCTTCGCGCGCAGTTTCGCGCAGACGGCAAGCGCAGATCCAGCATGGCAACGAGCGCCGCTCGGTGCCGCGGGGCAAGCCGTCGTGACGCTCACGCTCGACGAGACTGGCCACATCGACAGCGCCGTTGTAACGGGTTCACCGAGCGCGGCGCTCGCTTCCAGCATTGATCGGACGATGGCGCTCATGAAAAGTCGCTCCTTCGTTGCCCCAACAAGGATCACGAAAGTGCATCTCATCGCCACGGTCATGAGCGGCGCCGCGGGCGACGACGGTCTCGACGGCGACCATTTCGGCCTTAGCGCGCGCGGCAACAACGCGTCCTTCGTGTTGCCGATCGGCAAGCGCATTCAACTGCAGGTCAAGTAGAGGGGTTCCATCCGCCATGACATTGGCAGTCTCGGCACGACGGGCTCCCCTGGCGGCGCGCAGGAAGGCGGGCGGCGCCGTAGGCGCCGCGCCCGCCGACGAGCACCGCCCAAGGGGAGCCGCGCGCGGCGAGCGAAGCGAGAAGCGCGGGAGGGGTCCCTTAATGACGTTTATAGATCTGCAAGCGGCCTTGCTCGAAGACGAGCGCATACGTTGACGGGATGTGCGCGCGCGCTTCCGGCGTGACGTCCCAGATGAGCAAGTGGTCGTAGCGAGGCACCGCGTCGTTCCAGAACTCGCGCCAAGCCGCGTCGTACACGCCTTCGCAGTTGTCGACCGTGACACCGCCATCGAGCATGTTGCGGCAGATCGATCCTGGCTGCGCCATGCTGGGTGCAAAGCCGTCGAGCATGAGTTGGTTGAAGCGCACCGGAGGCGGCGTGCTGTACATGACCGGGAACGAGTGCGAGTGCGCAAAAAGCAGCGGAGCGGCCGTGAGCTTCTCGGTCACGTAGTATCCCCACGCATGCATGATGGCGCGCGTGTTGGCGCCCGGCTCCTTGTGCTTGAAGAGCAGCGGCAAAAGACGTGCGCCTTCCGGGACCGCCGAGATGCCCGCGGTGAACTCCTGGCGCTCACGCTCCAAAAGCGTGTAGTCTGCACCAAGTCCGGCGCTGTAAACAACGGCCGAGACGCCGAGCAAGATGGAGAGCTTCCTCGGGATGGTATCCGGCACGCGCAAGAGCAGCGCGATCCACAAGTACGGGATGACGCGCGAGTTCACGTGGAACCAGTTCGTCATGATGTACGGCAAAAAGCAGTAGAGAAGCGTGAGTGCACCGAGAGCCACGGGCGAGAAGAACGCCGGCGACTCCTTGCGGCGCCAGATGCCGATGGCCGCGAGCACCAAGCACGGCACGATGCTCGACGCCTCCTTCTTGGAGAAGCCCCAGAGCCACTCGGCCCACATGTTGTAACAGAGCTCCCACGGCGGAAGAGTCTTCTTGTGATCGATGAACCCGGTCATCGGTCCGACGGCGTCGCTCATCTGCTGATAAAGCGATGCTGTCACGAGCAACGTGACCGGCACGAGCGGCACGACCATCGCGCGGGCGTTGGCGAGTCGCTCCTTCCACGTTGGTTTGAGCGCCGCTTCGATGGCCACGAGCATGTGGACGATGAGCAGCGGAAAGACGTGCGCGTACCACGTGACGATGCCGAGCGCCGTGATGTAGAGACCGTTCTTCACGGTGGGCGCATGCCGCTGGCGATCGAGCGCCATGAGCAGCTCGAGCGACAGCGGAATTGCCGCTGCGAAGTCGAGCATGCCCATGCTGAAGAACCAGTTGTGGACCATGGGCCAGATAAACAGGCTCGCCACGAGCATCCGCCTGCGACACCCGGTGATCGCGAGCACGAAACGCGGAAGTGAAAATGCATTGCCCGCGAGCACGACGAGCGCGAAGAGGCGCGCGGCCATGTCCAGGCCGGTGATCTTCCCGACGACGAAGAGCCATGCGAAGAGAGCAGCGTTCGTCTTGAAGAAGCCGTTGAAAACGAACTCGGGATACTGACTCGGATGCTCGATCACTGTGACCGCCGCGAGGTGATTCGGCAGATCTTGCAGCGGAGGCACCTGGACGAGAGCGAGCGGCCACGCACACACGACGAAGAGCACCGTCCCGATCAGCCACGCGAGCCTCTGATCGCTGAGACGACTCCACGCACGACGAAGCTCCCGAGCCGCGCGGACGCCCGGCATGACTCCCGACGCCACGACGTCCGGTGCAGCAGCACCCACCACGATGGGATCACGGGAGGTGATTAGGTCTGAGACATCGGCAGTGGAGTTCGGCATCATGAAACCCTTCCCACATCACGGTGGGCGGGGGCGGCTGGGCGACAAGCAATTCCGAGCCCAGGCTGACGAGGCCACGGAAAACAAGAAGTGGCCGACCGTATCCCGCAAAAAACTGGGTGTCCACCAAACGTTCACACAATGAAGGTATGACATCGCGATCACTATCATGTGCCGCGAGCTAGCTTCTTTCAGTCGCTGCGACTCCCTAAGCACCGTCCTCCATTCCACATCTGGCCGAATCGTTCAGCGTGCTTGTCCCTGAGCTGTCGCAGGCGGGCATACATCATGAAACGTTCGGGTCATCATCACGATGGCGACCCACCTTCCTTTCCCGAGCGCGTGCTCCCGAGCCCTCCTGATCTGCCTTGGCCTCGGAGCCTTCGGCTGCGCAAACGAGGTCGACACGAAAGACACCGTCAACGTCGATGTCGTCGATCCAGCCGCAGATCTCATGGTCTACGGCGGCGTGGAGGACAACGACGATCAGGCGGTGCCTGGCGTCGTTGCGTTGCGTGTCGGCACAGGTGGCACCTTCGAACTTTGCTCGGGAGCTCTCGTCGCACCGAATCTCGTGCTGACCGCGCGGCACTGCGTGTCGAAGAATGTGACGACGTCGGTCTCGTGTGACGAGAACGGACGCTCTGCAAACGGCAAGCACATCTCCGGCGAGGGAGATCCGACGATCATCGGCATCTATACCGGTGCGACACCGAACTTCGCGCGCAGGCCCGAGGCGAGCGGACACGCGATCGTCACACCGAGGGGTTCGTACCTTTGCAACTCCGACATCGCGCTCGTCGTGCTCGACCAATCTATCGACAGCGTCGCGCCGGTGGCCGTCCGTCTTCAATCAACGGCGCGCGTGGGCGAGACGATCCGAGCGGTCGGCTACGGCCAGAACGATCAAGGCGCGCCCATCGGCACGCGCTACCGTAAAAGCGGCGTGAGCGTGCTCGCGCAAGGTCGCGCGGTCTCCGAGAGCGGAACGCCGCTCGGCACGCACGAATTCGAGGTGGGCCGCTCGATCTGCCAAGGTGATTCGGGCGGACCGGCGATCAGCGAAGGATCCCTCGCCGTGATCGGCGTGGTCTCGCGCGGCAGCGGATGCGACGACAACTACGGGCACATCTACACGACGACGGCGGGCTTCGACGAGCTCTTCGACGAGGCATTCGCGATTGCCGGCTCGACACCAATCCTCGAAGTGAGCACGGCAACGGGCGACAACCCGTCTACGCAACCACAATCGACCGGCCAGAATCCAACCGAAAGTCCATCGGCGTCGTCGAACACGGCATCATGCGCGATCCATCCTGGTGGATCACGCGCTTCGTCTGCACTCCTCGCTGCCGTCGGTCTCGCGATCTCACTGCTCCTGCGCCGCCGCCACCCACTTTGAATCCGGTTAATGCGCGTCGCCCCAGTGTTGGCCGTGTCCGACATCCACGACGAGCGGCACGTCGAGCGAAAACGCTGTCTCCATCGCCTCTTTGATCCGAATCTCCGCTTCTTCGACGCGACGTGTGGGCACCTCGAAGACGAGTTCGTCGTGCACGGTGAGGATCATCCGCGCGCCCGGCACGACGTCACCTTCGCCTAGCTCGATCATCGCGAGCTTGAGGATGTCCGCCGCCGTGCCCTGGATGGGGGTGTTTCTGGCGACGCGCTCGGCTTCGAAGCGCAAGCCGCGATTTGCAGAATGCAAGTTTGGCAAAAAACGCCTCCGCCCAAGGATGGTTCGCACGGCTTCGCCGCTTCGCGCTTCTTCCACCGTGCGCGTCATGAAGTTGCGCACGCCCACGAAGCGATCGAAGTACGAGTCGATGAAACGCGCCGCCTCTTGACGCGAAATCCCGAGCTCCCGCGCGAGCCGCGCCTCACCCATGCCGTAGATGAGACCGAAGTTGATCGCTTTGGCGCGGCGACGCATCTCGCTCGTCACCTCGTCGCGTGGGACGCCGAACACGAGCGACGCCGTGTGCGCGTGAACATCGAGTTTGTCGCGAAACGCAACGCCGAGCTGCTCGTCTCTGGAGAGGTGCGCAAGCACGCGAAGCTCGATCTGCGAGTAGTCCGCGCTCACGATCTCGAAGCCTTCGGGCGCAACGAATGCGGATCGCACGAGGCGGCCGACGTCCGAGCGAATCGGAATATTTTGCAGGTTCGGCTCTGTCGACGACAAGCGCCCCGTCGCCGCAACCGCTTGCTCGAAGCGCGTGTGAATGCGCCCCGTCTCTGGGTTGACCGCGCGAGGAAGCCCCTCGAGGTAGGTCCCTTTGAGCTTGTCGAGCTCGCGATAGTCGAGGATCACTTGCGGAAGCGGATGCTTGTCGGCGAGCTCATCGAGCACGGCGGCGTCGGTCGAGCGACCGCCTTTCGCGGTGCGTTTGACGACCGGCAGCGCGAGCTCGTCGAACAAAATAGCTTCGAGCTGATCGCGCGAGCGAATCGCGAACCTGCGTCCCACCATCTCTTGCGCTTTTGCCTCGAGCGCTTCGCACTCGGTCTCGACCTTCGCCGCGATCGTCGCGAGCTTCGAGATATCGACGAGCACGCCTTTTTGCTCCATCGCTGCCAGGACGCGCGAGAGCGGCAACTCGACGTCCTCGTAGAGCGATCCGAGTCCATCCTTCGCAACGCGCGCATCGAGCCGTGCGGCGAGCGAAAGCGCGAGTTCTGCGGACGGCGCGGCGAATGCGGTGGCGCGCTCGACGTCGAGCTCGTCGAAGGCGACGCGCCCGCTCTTCTTCTTTGCGGACGCCGCCCCCTCGTAGAGCGGCAGCTCGGTGCCAAACTCGCGCCGCACGAGATCCTTCATGTCGTGCGGCGCCTCGGGATCGAGGAGGTAGGCGGCGAGCATCGGGTCCGACATCTTGCCTTCGATGGGCAGGCCGAAGCGCGCCAGAATGTTTTCGATGCGCTTGATGTCGTAAGCGACTTTGCGCACGTTCACATCACACATGACGGGCGCGAGAGCCGCACGAAATTCCTCCCAGCCGATTTGCGCGGGCGCTCCGAGATAGCGATGCATGATCGGCACGTAAAGGCCGTCACCTTCCATGGCGGAGAGCGCGACGCCGATGACTTCGGCGCGTGTCGAGTCGGGAGAGCTAGCGGCAACGGAGATCCCGAGCGCGCCTCCCGCCCGCGCATCCGCGAGCACCGCGTGGACGTCCGCGATTGCCTGGGCGCGCCGATAGGTTCGCGCGGTCGGCACCGAGGTTGCGGCGGCGTGCGAGGCAGCCGTTGCGGCTGCAGCACGGCCCCCACCCTTCTCTCTTGACGCCGGGTGCTCGTGTCCGGCGCCCGCGTGCGCCTCCGTGGCGCCGATTTGATCGAGCAGCCGCGTGAATTCGAGCTCGATAAAGAGCTTGCGTAATGCGTCGACGTCTGCGCCGCCGTAGAGCAAGTGATCTTGGTCCCAGTCGATGGGGACGTCGGCCTTGAGCGTCACGAGCTCCCGCGAGACGCGCGCGTCGGCCTCGTGCGTCATAAGCATCTCCCTCAACTTCGCGCGCTTGATTGCGCCGACGTTCCGGTAGATGCCGTCGATGTTCCCATATTCGTGAAGCAGATCTGCTGCCGTCTTGGGGCCAACGCTCGGAACGCCAGGAACGTTGTCGGACGTGTCGCCCGTCAATGCAAGCAGGTCGCCGAGCTGACTTGGAGGCACGCCAAACTTCGCTTCGACTTCCGCGGGACCGTACGCTCGATCGCGCATCGAATCCCAGAGAAGAACGCGCTCGTCGGTATCGCGCACGAGCTGCATGAGATCCTTGTCGGCGCTCACGATGACGACACGCAGACCGTCGTCCATGGCGCGTGCAACGACCGCGGCGATGAGGTCGTCCGCCTCGATGGCGTTGGCGCAGTAGATGGGAATGTTGTAGGCGCGCACGATCTGTTCGCAGCGAACGATCTGTTGCGACAGATCCGGTGGAGCCGGCGGACGCGTCGCTTTGTAGCGCGCATCGATTTGCTTGCGGAAGCTCGGACGGCCCGAATCCATCGCCACGGCGAGCATCCGAGGACGCCGCTCGTTGACGATCTTCTGCAGCATGTTGACCGTGCCCATCACCGCGTGAGTGACTTCACCCTTGGAGTTCGAAAGCGGCGCAATCGCGTGGTAGGCGCGAAAGACGTATCCCGAGAGATCGACGATATAGAGAACGTCTTGGCTCCCGGGCGGAGGGAGTGCCGCGGGGTTCGAAGGACGGGCGGTTTTGGGTGGCACGCGCCGCACGGTAGCTCACTTGAAGGCGCAGCCGCTGGAGAGCCCCAGTTTGCGAAAGATTGTCGCTGCTGGACAGAAGCCCGTGAAGCTGGATTGCAGCAGGTTCAGTCCTATGAAAACGGTGAAGAGCAGCCACCACGGCGAGACGAAATAGACCAGCACGACACTGATAAGAATCATGGTGCCGGCAAACGCAAAGACAGCTCGATCGATGTTCATCACGACTCTCTCTTGAAGTTTGGTTGGCGTGGCGTACCACGCTCGGAAGCCTGTTTTCTAGATGCGTGGTTCGTGTTTTCAAATCATATTTCGATGTCAAGAAGATGGCATTCGTCATTTGAATGCTGGATTCTTCGACAATGAGGGACAACGAATTACAAGTTGATGACAATGCGCCGCGGCGCTCGTGCTTCGCTGCCGCTCATGCAAGTCGCCCTGTGTTTCGCGTACTTCGCCGTCCTTCTGCTTTTGGCGATGTACGGGCTTCACCGTTCGCATCTGGTGCTGACTGTCCTGCGCTACCGCCACAAATTGCGCGCGCTTCGCGACGGCGCGTCGCCACTTTCACTCGATGTGGATCCTGCCACGTTGCCACGCGTGACGATCCAACTGCCGCTCTTCAACGAAGCCACGGTCGTAAGCCGCTTGCTCGAGCAAACGGCGCGCATGGTGTATCCGCGGAGCAGGCTCGAAATCCAAGTGCTCGACGACTCGACCGATGAGAGCCGCCAGATGGCGCGCTCGAAGGTCATGGCGCTCGCGGCCTCGGCACCGCCGCTAGAGAGAGGGGCGCGCGCCGATTGGCAGGGCGACCTCGACATCGTTTATCGGCACCGCGTGGATCGCACCGGTTACAAGGCCGGCGCACTCGATGCTGGCTTGAAGGTCGCGAAGGGCGAGCTCGTCGCCATCTTCGACGCCGATTTCATCCCGGGCGAAACGTTTCTGCTCAACCTCGTTCCGCACTTTGTCGCCGACGCCAAGGTCGGCATGGTCCAAGCGCGCTGGGGCCACATGAACCGCGACCTGTCGTGGCTCACGCGCGTGCAGGCGCTCATGCTCGATGGTCACCATCTCGTCGAAAATCGCGCACGCTCGGCGGCAGGCTGGCTCTTCAACTTCTCCGGCACCGGCGGCATGTGGCGACGTGCAGCCATCGAAGAGAGCGGCGGCTGGCAGCACGACACGCTGACCGAAGATCTCGATCTGTCGTACCGCGCGCAGATGGCAGGCTGGAAATTCGTCTACCGCGAGAACGTCGTGACGCCCGCGGAGCTCCCCGAAGACGTCAGCGCCCTCCGAGCGCAGCAGTTCCGTTGGGCAAAGGGAACCGTGCAAACTGCACGCAAGTTGATGAAGCGCGTGATGACGACGCGCGAGCTCACGCTCATGCAGCGCATCGAAGCATTCTTCCACATGACGCCGCACTTCGCGTACCCGCTCATGGTCGTTCTCAGCGTGCTGCTTTTGCCGGCGCTCCTGCTCATGCCCGCAACGAACCCGGTGACGATGCTCCTCATCGACCTTCCTCTCTGCATCGGCACGACCGGATCGCTGCTCGCGTTCTACGCGATGGCGGAAGCTGCGCAGGGCCGCAAACGCATGGATGCCGTGCGCACGTTGCCAGCGTTGCTCGCGCTCGGCGCAGGACTCGCGCCACACCTGTCGAAGGCCGTTTTCGACGGACTTCGCTCAATGGCAGGCGAGTTCGTTCGCACGCCCAAGCACGGTGAAACCCATAGCCGTCGGTACCGCGTACGCGCCGATTTGCCCATGATCGAGATCGCGCTCGCGCTCGTCTCGTGCGGAAGTGTCATCGCGTCGATTGAGACCGGTCACTTTTTCGCGACTCCGTTCGCGATGCTCTTCATGGTTGGCTACGGCTACGTTGCAGCGCTCGTCACGGGCGAACAGTTCGCGCGCCGCAAAGCGGCCCGCCTCGTGCCGGTCTCCGTTTCGCCCTTGGCCGAGAGCGTTCCGCCGCCTGCCGCAGATGCCGAGGAACTCGCCGCGTAATCAGAAATCGCGTCATGAATTCTCCGGGCTAGCCGAGCTCCGAAAAAGCCTCTACTATCGAATACCTGCGAGTGCTGAGTCGTCAGCCGGGGATGACCCACGCAAGAACCCGTCGGGGGTGGAGACGATCATGACGAAGGCCGAGATCGTCCAGGCGCTTTACGCAAGGGTTGGTGGATTCTCGAAGAAAGAATCGGCGGACATCGTTGACCTCGTTTTCGAGATGATGAAAGAGACACTCGGCCGCGGAGAGAAGATCAAGATCAGCGGCTTCGGCAATTTCGTCCTGCGCGACAAGCGGCAGAGATCGGGCCGTAATCCGCAAACGGGCGATCCGATCAAGATTAGCGAGCGTCGCGTGCTCACCTTCAAGGCCAGCCAGGTTCTCAAGCAGGCGATCAACCCGAAGATGGATGCATGCATCCCTACCTTGAGCGGCGTCGTCGCAAGCGGATCGAACGCGGGGCGCGGAGCTCCATCCGTATCGTCCGTCGCCACCGCGGCAGACAGGTCGAAAGAATAAGGCTCTAAGGGCGCGGCGCGCTGTCAGAGCGTGTTTACAGTGATCCCCGCAGTCGTCGTCGAACCCTTGCCGTCCTGGGATGCTGCGGAGATCGCGCGACCAGCGCTCAGCGAAGGCAGCGGCGCTGCATTCTCGTCATGGGACGCATGGCGCTCCAAGGGCGACTCGCGCGCGCTCGTCGCAGGCTGCGTTGCCACGCCCATCCCCGGTTGGGTCGAAGAGATGCGCCCTTCGGTCGTGGTGCGTATCACCGGGATCTTGCTCGCAGCCGCCGAGCGCATCGTATCGAAACCCGTCGTCGTCACCCGCGAGATCGACGATGTCCTCCAACTCGGAGCGGCGGATGCGCCTCGAGGCAGCGCGCCCGTGGCGGTCGCGCGAAGGTTCATCACCTTCGGCGATCCTTCCGTCGACGACGCACGAGGCAAGCTCTTTGCGTGCTTCATCGTTTGCGCGGAGGCACTCGACGCCGCCGGAACAGCACCGGAAAGGTCGGCGTGCGCGGCCATCGTGGCAGCCGCCGAACTTCGCGGATCCGCCCCCCCGCCCCCGCCAGGGTTCGCGCTCGAGGCGATTGCGTGGTTCGTCCACCACGCGCGAAGGACAGCCATCGTCTGCGGAGTCGCGATGGCGGTCGCTGGACTTTTGGCAATCGTCACTCGACGTAAGCCTCGAGCACGGATCTCGGGCTAAACCAGCAGCACCCAGCGGGCGGGTTGTGTTAGAAGCGCGCCCCATGGTCAAGCGCCGAAAAGCTCACAGTGCGCTCCTTATCGTCTTCTCGGCGTCGGTGTTGGCGTTCTGGGTTTCCATCGCGGCCGCGCAAGAACCCGCTCCCGCGGAGCCCGCACGTGCCGCAGAACCTGCTCAGCCAGCGGAGCCTCCCACGAAGCCCTCACCGCCCGAGGCCGCGCCGCCGGCCGCCGCCACAACACCGAAGGTGGACGCGACCGCGAGGGACAACACCGGAACGCTGATGCCGAGCGAGCTCGCCACCACGCCGCCCGGCACGCGGCCCGCCATCGATCCAACGAGTGATCAACAGAAGCTCATGAACCAAGGACAAGAGCGTCCTTTTGGCGAAGGCTGGCTAGGTGGTCGGTCGTCGGAGATTTACAGCGAAGATTGGTGGGGCCACACGCGACCCACCATCGAGATGCACGGTTATTTCCGCACGCGCGGGGAGCTCTTTCACAACTTCGCGCTCGGGCGCCACGATGATCCCACGCTCTCCAGCGCCGTCCTCTGGGCGCAGCCACTCGACCAGAGCTACACCCAGTTGAGCGGCCTGCAACGGCAAGTCCTCCTGTGCGGAAGCGACGGCAACGGCACGTGCAACAACAAATCGCAAGCCACGGCAAACCTCCGATTGCGACTGAATCCGGAAATCCATATCTCGGACAATCTTCGCATTCTCACGCAAATCGATTTGCTCGATAACCTGGTGCTCGGGTCAACGCCCAACGCGTATGCGATGAAACCAGGCTCGAGCAAGAATGGATACGTCAGCGCGGGCTACAATGCTTATGCGCCGCTCGGTTTTTTCTCGACAACACAGGGTTCCCCCACGGCGGGCGTCAATAGCTATCAGAATGCCATCAATGTGCAGCGCGTGTGGGCCGAATATCTGACGCCCATCGGCCAGCTCCGTTTCGGTCGAATGCCGGACCATTGGGGTCTCGGCATGGTCGCAAATTCCGGCGACTGTATTGATTGCGATTACCAATCAAACATCGATCGCATCATGTTCGTCTCGGGCATCAAATCACTCGATTTGTATTTTGGCGGCGCATGGGACTTCATCTCGAGCGGCCCCACGAGTGCCTCGGCCTATGACGTGTACGGCGGACAACCGTACAACACGTCGAACCTCAACAACGTCAACCAATGGGCCGCTTTCGTCGCGAAGCGCACGAATCCCGACCTTCAGCGGATGAAGCTCGCACGCAACGAAGTCGTCCTCAACGCTGGGCTCTACACCACCTACCGCTCGCAATACATCGACGTGCAAGCCGGTCAGACACCGATCACGTTCGACTCGGCAGCGAACAACAACGGCATGGAGGCGCGCCGCGCCTGGGCCATTACTCCCGACGTGTGGATTCAATTCCTTTGGAACAAGCTGCGTGTCGAGGCCGAGCTCGCAACGATTTGGGGCTCGCTCGGTTATTCGCCCGCGGGGACCGACATCAGCGATCCGATCAAGCTTCGTCAGTGGGGCCTAGCCACGCAGACCGAATACCGCGCGGTCGAAGACAAGCTCCGAGTGCAATTCGGATTCGGCTGGGCGAGCGGCGATCCGAACGCCGAAGGACTTGCGCCGTCGTCGAACGGACTTCAGCCTTCGCTCTCTCCCAATGGATCGATGACGACCTTCCGGTTCAATCCGGCGTACATGGTCGATTACATCTTCTTCCGCAAAATCCTCACGCGTGTCGAAGGTGCCTATTACTTCCGCCCGAGCGTCGAGTACGACTTCCTTCGCAACCCGAACGGCCAGAAGTTCGGCGGCAGCGCTGCGGTCATCTGGAGCCGCGCGAGCGAATTCATGCAGACCCCAGGCAACAAGCGCGATCTCGGTGTAGAGCTCGACGCGCAGATTTATTACCAATCAAAAGACGGATCGCTGAACGACAACCCCGACAAAATGGGTGGGTTTTACGCCGCTCTGCAATACGGAGTTTTCTTCCCGCTCGGCGGCCTCGACTATTTGCCAGGCGTACAAGGAACTCTAACCGGAACATCGCCAACCTTGCCGAGCTACAATTTGTCGACGGCGCAAACCGTCCGTCTGATCCTCGGTGTACTCTTCTGAAGCCAGCTTCAAGAGCATGTCTACCAGCCGTCGCGAGCGAATCGAGCCATGGCCAAGCTTCTGATCGTCGACGACCAGCGCAACATGCGCACCACACTCGCGATGATGCTCCGCGGTGCAGCCTTCGAGGTCGACGAGGCCGAGAATGGCGAGGCTGGCTGCGAGCGCGGTGCCACCGGCGCGTACGACGTGATTCTGACTGATCTGCGTATGGGTTCGAAAGATGGCATCGACGTGCTGCGCGCCGTGAAGGAGTCACAGCCGACGACCGAAGTCATCGTCATGACCGCGTACGGCACCATCGAAAGCGCCGTTGAAGCCATGCGTTTCGGCGCATTCGATTACATTCAGAAACCGTTTACTGAGCAGGAATTGCTCGTCAAAGTAGGCAAAGCCCTGGACAACCGCCGCCTCGCCGGCGAGGTCGCTCTGCTCGCGACTGAATTTAAGGATCGCTACAAGTTCGAGAACATCGTCGGCCGTTCGCGTTCGATTCGCGAGGTACTCGGGCGCATTGTCCGCATCGCGCCAACCGACGCAATCGTTCTCATCACGGGCGAGAGCGGTACAGGCAAGGAGCTCGTTGCCAAGGCCATTCACGCAAACAGCAAGCGTGCAGACCGCATGTTCGTTCCGATCAACTGCGCGGCCATCACCGATACGTTGCTGGAGAGCGAGCTCTTTGGGCACGCGAAAGGTGCCTTTACGGGCGCCATCAACGCACGCAAGGGACTGTTCGAAGAAGCCGACGGCGGCACCTTCTTTTTCGATGAGATTGCCGAGACATCGCTCACGTTCCAAGCAAAACTCCTGCGCGCCATCCAAGAGAACGAAGTACGCCGCGTCGGCGAAAACCGCCCCATCCAGGTCAATGTTCGCATCATCGCGGCAACGAACCAGGATCTGCTGACGGCCATTGCGGAGAAGCGCTTTCGCCAAGATCTCTATTACCGGCTCAACGTGGCGCGCTTTCAACTTCCGGCGCTGCGCGAACGGCATGAAGACTTGCCCGATCTGCTTTCGTACTTCCTTGATAAATACAACCGCAAGATGGGCACCAAAACACGCCTGGACGAAGGCGTGCTCGAGGCACTTTCGACCTACGACTTCCCCGGCAACATCCGCGAACTCGAACACATGATCGAGCAGGCCGTGGCACTCGTGCAGGACGGAATCATCACACGCGACGACGTGATGCCCCAACCCGAAGAGCCGGCTCGAGGATCGCGCCCTCCCGGGCACACGCTCTCCGAGATCGTCGACGGCGCCGAGCGCCAGGCGATCGAGACAGCACTGCGTGAAAGCGACGGAAGCCGAGAGAAGGCCGCCGACCTGCTCCGCATCTCGGCAACCACGCTTTGGCGGAAGATGACCCGCCTCGGCATCACGTACTGACCGCTTTCGATTTGACGCGATCTCATCGTTGGGGCCTGCGGTGCGGTCCTCAAAGCCCACAAGGCTGTTCACTTCGCTTCGCTCCGTCGCTCTCACTGCACTCCGTCCACTTCGTGGACTCCGTGCAGTTCGAGTCCGGTCGCATCCCATGCCCCGCCTCGACCTCGCGTCAACTTGAAAGC
>WQYX01000017.1 GCA_009781005.1 Polyangiaceae bacterium
GATCACGGTTGATCGTCTCTTGCAACCTACTTCGTTATCGGACCCTGCCATGGGTCCAACCCCCGTTCTCCATGACAAATCGACTTGTGTAGGATCCTGAGGGCAGGCCCCCGTGCCTGCCCTTCTGATCGATCCGTCAAATGCGTTTGTGTAGGGGCGGGCCCCCGTGCCTGCCCTTCTGATCGATTCGTACCCTGCGCACGAGCAGAGCGACGATGACCAGATTGACGCCGAGGACGAAGAGACGCGTCCACACCCTATGGTGAACGTAGCCAAGGACCTCGAACGGCAGGAGAGAGCCGGTCGTAAAGACGACGACCCACGGTCCCCACCAACGATTGCGCCAGAGGGCCCATGCTTCGAAGGCGCAAAGAACGCTGTCGCTTGCGAGCGCCACGGCCGTAAGAAAGACACCGCGGGGCGTGGTCGCACGAACGAAAAACTCGGCAAGCGCGATGCTCCATCCGCTCGAGACGTGGCGGCGGAGGACGTGGGCGAGCTCGCCGAGACGACTCGACCAGTGGTTGACCACGCTCAGCCAAAGCAAAAGCGCGAACGCGAACTCGAGCGCGCCCTTGATTAGCTTGTAGCCGGCGATCGCTCGCTGCTCGGCGCTCGCGCGGGCGAGCTCGTGGGACGTGCTGCCGATCACCCTTAACGCGCTGCACCGGGCGGTCCAAAGGACCGCCCGGTGCAGGCGACGCATATCTTGAAGGCCGGGTGTTAACTATCGGACTTCAAGTATGGCGTGAGCCAGGCCATCTGCGGGCGATCCTGGTTGTTCTGCGGCTCGAGGCTGAAGCCGTAATCGCCCCATCCCGGACCTGCGGCCCACCAGAGCCAGCCTTGGATGACGTCGCTGTCCGTCATCATGGTCTCGACCATGTCCTTCACGGCAGCGTTGCACGTGGCATCGTTGCGGCCGGCGAACTCGCCAACGAAGCCCTTTTTACCGTTCTGGCGGAGCCAGTCGATCCACTGGGCAAGACGCTCGCTGCCGATGGTGGTGCTGACGCACGGGCTGCTGGCACTGCCGGCCGAGTTATCGTCGAGGTACTGGTGCACCTCGAAGAGGGAGTTGTTCATGGGGTCATTGATTTGCAGCATGGCCACGGCGTTCGAGACTCCGCCCGTGTCGTCGTACCAGCTATGCGCACCCGTCCAGTTGTTGCCTGGAACGATGATCGTATTGGTTGCGCCTGCGTTTCGAATGGCTGAAATTGCAGCATTGGCGGCGCCGACCCACTGGAGCGTGGGGAGGTCGTGCGGTTCGTTGACGAGATTGAACATCACGTTCTCGTTGCCGGCGTAATGCGTCGCGAGCCGCTGCCAGAGGTTGGCGAAGACGGAGTTCGGAACTTGGTCCGAGCCAACCGTCTGCTCGTAATAGCGCGCGTAATTGTGCGGGTTGAGAATGACGTGCGCGCCCTTCGAGGTCGCGTACGTCACGAGCGCGTCGAGCTTGTTGAAGTACGCTGAATCGAACTCGCCGTTGGCAGTTGGCTGCAAACGCTCCCACAAAAAGCTGATACGGAACGTGTTCATACCCTTCGAGAGGAAGTAGTCGACCTCGTCGGTCGTCGGGAACTGGTAGTCCGTGCCCTCCTGACCGGGGATCGCCTCACCCCATTCGGCACCCGATAGATTGATGCCGCGGAACGGAACGGCACCGTCGAAGGTCGTTGCCTTCATCTTCGAGTTCGAGTCCGAAGCTGCCTTTTGCGTGGGGCCCGTCGACGTCACGCCCGTGTCGTTGCTCGAATCGGCGGAGGCGCCGTCTGCAGATCCGCAGCCTGCGACGGCGGCAAGAGCGCAAACGGAGACAGCCACACTGGCGTGCTTTTTATTGAGGAATCGGGTGAACGAAGAAAACTTCATGCTGTGGTTGGCTCTCTGACGGTTTGAGGTCAAAACGAGCACGGGCACCCCATCCTCCGCACACCGGCGTGGAGGTGAGGTGCTCGATCTCGCCGCGAAGACCGCGCATGACGTGGTCTCCGCGAGATCAGATCAACGCAACGGGCGCAGCCTGATCGGATTCGGGTCGGTGCCGTTCAACCGGCCGTCGACCATTCAGACGAGTGCAGCACGCATCCGCCGATGCGCAAAGCGCGGCCGAGGAATTAGGAGCGAGAATGGAGACGCATAGCGCACACGCGCGCCGGACCGATGCGTGCACAATGCACGGTCTTGGACACACAAAATCTGGGCTTTTCTGGATATTTGGTAGGGTTCGTGGTGACCATGATGCGGAGGTCCCTCGCACCCATTCTTGTTTCGCACGTCGTGCTCGCAGTCATCGTGAATGGCTGCGCCGGCGCCGAGGACGAGACGACGAACAACGGTCGCGTATGCACGGACATCGGATGCGCCTACGCATCAACGCTCGATGCGCGCATCGCAGCAAGTCCGGCCGAACTCGACGGCGCCACGGTGACCGCATGCTGGAGAGAGACGTGCGCAAGCGCGCTCCTTCCCGCATTCGACGAGCACGGGGTGGCGGCCTTCGTGATGGTTGCAGATGGCGTCTTCGGGCAAGGCACGATCGAGGACGACGGCGACGACACCATGCACGTGCAGATCGCACTCGAACCTCCCGCAGACTTGGTTGACGGTGACCTTTATCGGCTTCGCGTGATCGACGCGGGCGGACGAATCTTGCTCGATGGGCAGAAGACGACAACGTACGTGATCACCCATCCGAACGGGCCTGAGTGCGACCCGACATGCCACTTCGCGACAGTCAGCTTCGACTGACCGCTTTCGATTTGACACGTAGGACCGCTTTCAAGTTGACGCGAGGTCGAGGCATGAGAGGTGCTTCGTGGCGGCGCGACCATTCAGGAGGATTCTCGTGAAACAAACGCCCATCGTCGCACTCGATCACATCAGCGTTCCCGTTCGCGATCTCGAGGTCGCTCGCAAGTTCTACGGAACTGCGCTCGGAGCTCTCGGCATGCGCATCAACATGGAAGTGTCGAACGCCTTCGGCATGGGCTCCAAGAAAGAGAAAATCTTCTGGCTGGTGAAGGACAAGAAGGCCGCTGGCGAGGGTCACTATGCACTTCGCGTAAAGAACCGCGAAGAAGTCAACGCCTTCCACTCTGCGGCACTCAACGCGGGTGGCAAGAGCAACGGCAAGCCGGGCCTGCGTCCCGCCTACGGCCCGAACTACTACGCCGCGTTCGTGCGCGATCGCGAAGGCAACAACATCGAGGTCGTCTGCTACGCGCGCGGTGTGACGAGCGCAACCCCGCCACGCAAGACGGCAACTGCATCACGAACGCGTACCAAGTCGCCTGCGTCATCCACCAAGCGAACCACTGCCGCTCGCTCCGTCGGCCAGCGTAATAAATAGCTTCTCGTCCAGAATTCAGGGGCAAGCGCGGGGCGGGCCTGTCCCTGGATTCCGGACCGAGGCGGCGAGAGCGCGTTTTGCGCGGGATTCGAGGCGCGAGGAGGAGGCGTACTGGAGTACGTCGACGACGAGCAACGAAGAAGACCGCCAAAACCCGCCGAGTCCGCCGACGTGGAGTCGAATTCAGGGACAGGCCCCAGCCCGGACAATTCATGACGCGATTGCGGTAGAAGGCCGAGACCGCAGCGAGAAGGGCGCACGCCGTACCGCAGGACCGAGGCGTACTGTACGTACGCCGCAGGTCCGAGGAGCGCCGTACGACCTTCGCAGCAAGAGGATCGGCTCTTCTAAGAGCGTGTTCGCCAGGGGCCGGCCCCGACGCTCTTCCAATTGACTACGCTCAATCGACTCTAAAGGGCGCAAGGTATACTGAGGAGCGCGACTTTCCTCCACCGAGGAGGTGTTACGTGTCCGAGCAATCGTCCCGTGGTTTCTTCAAGGGCATTCTCAACGCCTTACCAAACAAACTCATCGTCCCGCTGGTTCTACTTGGCGGGGTCGCGTTAGGGCTTGGTGCCTACAACGTACACGTATCGCGGACGCTCTCGTACCTCAGCAACGACTCTGCCCCCTGCGTCAACTGCCACATCATGTCCGCGGCCTACCAGTCGTGGGACAGAAGTTCGCATTCGAAGTGGACGAACTGCAAGGACTGCCATGTCCCGCACGACAGCAAGCTGTCTGGGTTGTGGTTCGAAGCGAAGGACGGACTTCACCACGCTGCCGTGTTCATCGAGGGGGGAGAGCCACCCGCTCCGCGACCGGTCCCGGCGTCCGCGAAAGTCATTCAGGAAAACTGTGTTCGCTGCCATACCCAGCTCACCACGGCAGTGGTGAGGGCAGGCAAGGCGACGCCCAACGATATCCAACACGGTCGTGAGCAGGCTTGTTGGGACTGCCACAGGCACGTGCCGCACACCAAAAATAGCGGGCTAGCTTCAGCGCCGAACGCCCGCGTGCCCATGCCGCCTGTTTCGCCCCTGCAGTAGCGGCAGAGCTCGTCTAGTCATTGGGAGTACAACATTATGAGTAAACTCGCCGAAACCATCAAACGCAGACCATTCCTTGGCTGGCTCTCTTTACTCGTTGTCGCGGCAGTCGTCTTCGTGCTCGGGCTGCTCGCAGCTCGCATCACGGCTAGGCGCGCGGAGATCGCCGCTGCCTCCACCAACGTGAGGGAACCTATCGTCAGCACTGCACCCACTTTCGTGCCTTCCCAGGAGCCATCCAAAGATCACGACAAGATGAAAGTGGAGATCGCCAAAACCACGCCTGGCATTGAAGGGCGCAATGACAAATGGGGAATCAATTACCTGCGTGAGTACAGCACCTGGAAGAAAACCAGGGAAACGGACTTCAAAAGCAAGCATCTCGGCAACGCCGAGGACGACGTGCTCGAAGACAGACCAAACATGGTCGTGCTCTGGGCCGGATACGCATTCTCACGTGATTATTCCGCCCCGCGGGGCCACTGGAATGCGATCCACGATATGCGCAAATCGTTGCGCACGGGCGCACCCGGTGTGGGTGAAAACAAAGATTTACAGCCCGCAACCTGCTGGACCTGCAAGAGCCCGGACGTCCCACGCAAGATGCAGGAGATGGGCGTCGGGAAATTTTACAGTTCCAAATGGAGCTCACTGGGACACGATATCGTGAATCCCATAGGTTGCGGGGATTGCCACGATCCCAAGACGATGAACCTCACCATCACCCGCCCGGCGCTGGTTGAAGCCTTCAAACGGCGGGGTGAAGACGTCACCACGTCATCCCCGAACGAGATGCGTTCTCTCGTCTGCGCCCAATGCCACGTCGAGTACTATTTCGGCGAAGGCGACAACAAATACCTGACGTTCCCGTGGGACAAGGGACTTACCGTCGAGGACGCAGAACAGTACTATGACCAGCCTATTTTCGGCGAAAAGAAAGAGCCGTACAAGGACTGGGTGCATGCCCTGAGCAAGGCTCCCATGCTCAAAGCGCAACATCCGGATTGGGAGCTTTACAAGATGGGCACACACGGCAAGCGCGGTGTTTCGTGCGCCGACTGCCACATGCCTTACGTGGCTGAAGGCGGTGTCAAGTTTTCCAATCACCAGATCATGAGCCCGCTCAAGAACGTTGCCAGGGCCTGCCAAAACTGTCACCGCGACAGCGAGGAAAACCTAAAGAGTTACGTCTATTTCAATCAAGACAAGGTCCTTGAAATACGCAATCGCGTCGAACCCGAGCTCGCCAAGGCACACATCATGACAAAGGCGCTCTTGGATAGCGGAAAGGTGACTGCCGACAGCGAAGAAATTAAGCCCGTGCATAAACTGCTCCGTGAGGCCGGCTGGCGTTGGGATTATGGTGTCGCCTCTCACGGCGCTTCTTTCCACGCGCCGGTGGAAACGGCACGCATCCTCTCGGGTGCGCTTGACAGAAGTCTGCTCGCACAGATCGAGGTGCAAAAGCTGCTCACCAAATATGGTGTGCCCGCGGTGACCTTCCCCGACCTCGATCACTGGAAGAAGGCAGACGCGCAGAAGTATATCGGGCTCAACCCGGATAAACTCAACGCCGACAAGGCAGAATTCATGAAGACGATCGTCCCCGGCTGGATCGAGAAGGCCAAGGCCGACGGCAAATTGACAGAGCCTGATCTGCTGAATCAATACAAGTAGAAGGGGCTGCCGCGCATGACTGCGCGGCGGTTAACAGCCAAGAATACCCGCCTTCCGCGGGTATTCTTTTTCCATCACCGGCCACTTTCGATTTGAGGGCGATCTCCTCGTTGGCCAAACCGGCCTTCAACCAGCTCAGCCCCCCAGAACCTTCATGGCGGCGGTCTTTGCATCGCCGAAAAAGATCGGGTCGACGTGCTCCATGATGTCGGCGCTGACGTCAAGGAAGTTCCGCTTGTTCTCGATGGGGATGAGGGCGCGCTTCGCACCGTTGTCCTTGGCCACCTGCAGGGGCTCGGTAAGCGAACGCAGGGGCTTGATGTTACCCTGGACACTGAGGTCGCCGAGGATGAGGAGCGCGGGGCTGACGGGCGCCTTGCGCAACGCCGAGTAGGCGGCGACGAAGAAAGCGACGCCGAGCTCGGCCTCGACGCGGTTGGCGAGGAGATCGATGACCTCGACGTGGAGGTCGGAGACGTCGAGGTCGCGCGCGATGCCCAGCTCGGACTTCTTGGTCTGCAGGAAACTGAAAGCACGCTGGACGGACTCCTTCGTCGCGCCCGCCACGCCACCCGCGAGCTTCAACTTACCCGTGCCCGACGAGACGGAGACCTCGACGCGGTAGAGGCCGACGGTGCCGTCGGAGGTGACGCCCGCGCTGTAGACGGTGCCAGGGGCCAAGGGATCGGTGGAAATGAGATCGCGGCCGCCTTGTTCAGGCACGCCGACGAACTTCTCCTCGCTGGTCTCGTTGTCCGAGTAGCTGAAGGACGTGTGGTAATACTCGAAGGAACCCATCTTCTTGAGCTGCTCCTTCACGCGGCGGCGGCCTTCGACGGCCAGCTCGAGGATCTCGCCCAGCTCGTCGCGCGTGATCTCTCCGTGCGGGAAAAGGATCTTCATCAGACCCGAGACCGTCTTGCGCACCGCCTTGCGGTCGCGAGCGTTGAGGTGCGCGCCGAGTGAGAAGTGGCGGTCGATGATCTCGGTGAAGTTGTGCTTCCGCATCTCGCGGAGCGCTTCGGCGAGGTAGTCGACGACGAAGCCGTAGTGGCTCGTGAACATCTCGTTGCGCATCTTCGGGATCTCCCAACCTGGGAGGTAGAAGTGCATGCGGTCGATGAAGGCCATGTCGTCACGGATGACGTCAGGCATCGGCGCGAAGAGGTGCCCTGTCTGCACCATCACGTCGACGGGCTGGTTGGTGTTGCCGAACATCGCGATGCTCGCGTCGCCCGAGACCGCCTCCTGCCCGCGCTGGAAGGTGCCGGACTCGCAGTAGGTTTTCATCGTCGTGATGACCTCCTTCGGCATCTTCTGGAGGTCGGCGACCTCGTCGAACCCGACGACATCCCAGATCTGCACCATGCCCTTCTGCCTGCCATTCATGTGGCCGAAGAGGTTGGCCACAGTCGTGCCGCCCGTGAGCAGCGCGGAGTACGGTGAGACCTCCTGCACGACGTAGCTCTTGCCGGTGCCGCGCGGACCGAGCTCCACGAGGTTGTAGTTACGCTCGGCAAGCGGGATGAGGCGCACGAGGAAGAGCAGCTTCAGGCGTCGCGTCATCTCGTTCGGCTCGTAGCCCATGCTGCGCGCGATGAGGTCGAGCCACTCGTCGAGCGTAAATTCGCTGCGGACGCGACGGTATTCGTCGAGGTCGAAAGTGGCGATCTGAATGGGCGTGAGCCTGTCGATCCAGAACGGGTTCTTGCCCTTCGACTCCTCGTCATACTCGAAGCGCATGTCGACCTGCGCCCAGACGCCGCCCATCACCAGGCGCTCGAAGTCGCGCACGTAGTGCTCGGGCACGTGAACGTTCTTGTGACCGAAGTTCGTGACCTCGGCCCAATAGTCGGAGTCGACGAGGCGCACCTTCACCTTGTCGATGAAAGTGTGGCGACCTCGGTCCTTCACCATCGCCTGCGCCTTCATCGACTCGTCGGCACGGATGTAGTTGTTCACAAGCGTGTCGCCCACGACCTGGAGCCCCATCTGGATCGCGATCTCGTCGGATGATGCGCAGTACTTCCCGAGGAGGAACTCGAGAACGAAGACCGGTACATTGGCGCCAACCTTCACCCGTCGGACGAGGTCCTTGCGCACCACTTTGCCGGCGAACAGACGATTGACCTTGTCGTCGAGCACATCTCGGGTTGCTCCGTTGCTCATGGCTCACGTTCCAAGTCGAATAGGGATGTCGGTGGGCGATCGATACAGCTCCGCGTCAGTCGTCGGATCCTGCACCACGATACGCAACGAGGCAGCGGTCTCATCGTTCAGCAAGAAAGCGATGGTCACAGGCTTGTTCGGTTCGAGCTTCACGGTGCCCTTCGCGCGGTCGAACTGCGCGTCGACCGCCATGCCTATGGCGCCGACCTGTTTGCCCGCCGCCATCAGAAGCGGGCGCACCTGGATACCAGCCGCATCGAGCTGCATCTGCTTTGGGCCGTAAGTGAATGCGACGCTGAAGATGCGGTTGGTCACCGCCTCGGGCAGACCACTCGCTTCGATTTGGCTCGCAGAGGGCCGCACAGGCTCGCGCGCCTTTGTGCGCACGGCGAGCACGGGGATAACCATTTCTTGCAACGACGGACCGCCGTGATGGAAAGCTAGGTCGCCGCCTGTCTTGAACACGCCCGTGGACACGGGGAAGACGAACTCGAGATCGGAATCGTAGCCGAGCGACGATGCCGATACGCGCACGCAGCCCGTCGGTGTGGTGCCGCCGCGCCCGATCCAACAGCGTCTGTGCAGCTCGACGGTGTTACCGCCCGGAGCGTCGGTGCGCATCGAGTCGTCGCGGTCGGTCGCAAAGAACAGGTGGCCATGGTCGGCGCTCACCACTGCGTGCTCGATGCCCGCCTTAGCCAGCTTTCCGAGCGCGTGCCTGAGGTTTTTGATGGCGGTGTCCATCACCTGCCATGCCTGGTGCGTGAAGCTGCTCTCGCCCGCGTGATCGATCTCCTGCGACCGCACGAGGACCACCTGCGCGCCGTCGACCTTCTTCGCGAGCTTCGAGGGCTGGAGGCTCAACAGCTCATCGAGAGTGATGTCAACCAGCTTGGGCACACGCGCGGCCACGAACTTCTTTCGAGCAGCGAGATCGGGCAGGAAGCTGCCCTCGACGCGGGCGCCGAGTTTGCCGCCTCGCTCGACGACCGAGAAGCTCGACGACGCGACGGGCATGAGTGCTGCCATGCCGACGGGCGTGATACTTGGCAGCGCGCCAACGGCGGCCCGCATGCTGATCTCGGAGTCCTTCAACAGCCCAGACAGCTCGACTCCCATCTCGAAGCGCATGGCGTCGACGAGGAAGTACGCGACGGGCTTCGGTTTGTTGGCGACGACCTCGCTCCAGATGCGCGTCTGGTGGAGTGCGCCGGGCACGGCCCACCCAGCCTTGCCGAGAGCCTTGACGAAACCCTCGGTCATCGCTTGGACGGCATCCTCGTAGGCCCGGCGCACGATGGCAAGCGGGAGCTCCTCGGGCTCCTCATCGCTGAGGCTCGCGACCCACGATTCGAGGCTACGCTGGGCCTGGTCGAGGCGGAACCAACCAGCGCCAGATTGCGTCGTGTAGGCGTCGAACCACGCAGCCACATCTCCTGAAGTCCTGCCGACTGCCGCTTTCACTTGGACCGCCACATTGCCGAGTTCGGCCATGTACCGAGCGGCTTCCCACTGAGCCCACCGACCGACGTCTCGGCCAAGCCAGAAGCTCTGCTCACGCTCGGCCACGAGATTGAGAGCAGATGCAAACTTGCCAGCCGCAATGAGGTCACCTGCGTGGCGAAGCAGCGCGCGCTCCTCGAAGCGGAAGGTGTCGATGGCGCCGAGCACGCCATCAGGGAGCTTGGCGTTCTCGAGCCCCAGCTCTTCCTCGACGCGGTCGGCGAGCGCCGCATAGGCATCGGCGTGATTGGCGCGCAGGCGGCTTGCAAGCTCGCACACGGCCGACTCTTCGTTCTTCGTGGGCGGCTTGGCGACGCCGTCGAGCGACGCAGGCGCATCACAGGAGAGGTCGAGCCTGAACTCGCCCGCGAGCACGTAGCGCAGCGTGATGGCGCGGAGCTTCGCGAGCTGCGCATTCGGATCGAGGTTGAGTCCAAGACGCGCCTTCACAAGCTTGGTCAGTTCGCGCGTTGCCTCCTTGTCGACAATCTCCGCGTCGTGCGCGTCGCTCACGAGCCATGCTGTGAGGAGATCATCGTTGTCGCGCGCGGCGTGGAAGATGCTCTTCAAGATCGACGGCGGCTCCGCGCCCGAGTTGCCCGCCGCCGCACGCGCGAGGTCCTCGTAGGAGACCTTGCGATCGAAGGGCAGCAACTCATCGACGACGCCAAGCGTGTACTTCCGGAGGAGCACGTCCTTGGCGAGCCGTTTCAGTTCGGGCTTCCAGATGCAGCCCGCTTTCTCCAGTTCCATCAATACCGAGGCCTTCGCGTCGTGCGCCACGCCGGGGATGTAGAGGACCACGGCGTCTGGCCGGTCCCCGCTGACGTGCGGCTCGACGACCGCACGCAACTCGAACATCGAGCCCGCGAACTCAGCGAGATGCGCCTTGATACCCGCGACAGCCACCGCCACAGGCTCGCTCGCCACGCGCGGACCACCGCGAACCTCGTTGACAAAGGGCTGAAACTCGCGGCGCTCGTCGTACCAGACGACGACACGACGTTCTTTGAGCTTGCCTTCGAGCTGCTTCGCCACATAGTCGTGAAGCGGGTGCATCAATCAGCTCTCCTTCGCGCTTCGGGGCATGATCACTCGGACGTAGTCTTCAGTCGCCTCGAACCGAGCGTCTTCGCCGGTCGCGGCGCGCACGAGAGGCACGATCTTGCGACGAACCCCCATTCCACGTGCGTCGACATAGCCGTAGTCGCGCATCACTTCCGTTAGGTGAGGATTGCGGGGAACGCGTTGGCCCGCGATCATCTTTTCCACCGTCATGGAATTGACAAGGGATCCAGGACTCTTGATTTCGATTCGATCTGAGTAGGCCACAACCTCGACTTCTGGCATGCGAGTCCAGTCGCGATGCACCAGGGCATTCATGATCGCTTCACGTAGGGCTTCGAGTGGGTAGTGCCATCGGCGCTCCCTTCGCATGGACTCGACAGTCGGGACATCGGTCGAGAGGAAGGGCTTGGCGCGTTCCTCGAAACGCTCGATCAGACCCGTCTCGATTCTCTCGCGTCCTCCACCTACGCTACCTTGGAACAATCCGACCAACGGTCCATCGAGCAAGGCATCGTCCAACGACTGGTACTCCATCGAATCTCCGGCGAAAGCCATCCAACGAATCCCTGCCTGAGGCAGGTATCGATGGGGTGCGCGGCCGAAGAGGATCAATCCAGAGACGGTGCAGACATGATGCCCGCCGGGCTGCTTTGCCACCCAACCGAGGCCCTCCAGGCGCTGTTCCCAGCCTAAGTCGTCGGTAGGAACTTCCCTTTCTCCGAACAGATTGAGCAGGTAGTCCTCGAGCCTGGCAACACTCAGATCGCGGAGACTGGTGCCCGATACGGGCAAGATCTCGGTGTGGAGCAGACCACCCGTCTGGAATAGACGCATCTGTTGCTCACGCGTCGCTTGACGGGTCGTTGACCCGAGTCGGATATAGATAAATTCACCGCCGTTCTTTCGCACTACATAAGGTTTGGTCGTGCCCTGTGTGAGCGAGATGATGCCTACACGCTTGCCACTCTCAACGACCACCTCCTCGTACACAGGGAGAATCATGGGGTGAATATACTTGCCCAAAACCGTGTCCATGACCCACGCCTCGAGATCCTGGCGCGAAGTCCCGACGATGGTTCCGCTGTCATCCACGCCGAGCAGAATCAACCCACCGTTGAGATTTGCCAAGGCCACGATCTCCTTGGCGAGTTGTTCCGGGCGCACGTCATCGCGCTTGAATTCGACGCTCGAATTCTCCCCATTGGCGATAATCTCCAATAAATCTGATTTCAACATTGCGCCGTCTCTTTAGAGCGTGTTTCCCAGCCGTTGCGAGCGAATCGAGGCTAGCCCGAATCATTCATGACGACTCCGCTTAGAAGGCCGATCCCTTTGCTGCAAAGGTCATACGGCGTTTCTCGGACCTGCGGCGTACGTACAGTACGCCTCGGTCCTGCGATACGGCGTGCGCCCTTTTCGCTGCGGTCTCGGCCTTCTACCGCAATCGCGTCATGAATGATTCGGGCTAGGGCGGGCGCGAGGAGCCCGCGTAAGCGTACTCTTCGTACGTGCGCAGGCACCGCAGCGCCCAACCGACGCATCGATTTGCGCAGCAGGCTGGGAAACACGCTCTTAGAATTCATACATTTCCTTGCGTCGCATAAAGGCGGCGCGACCGCCCTCGAGGATCTCCGCGGCCTGCTCTCGGATGGGTGACACATCAATGGATCCTTGATGGTCGAGCACACCACAATTTTCGTTCGCCGCGAGCACTCCGATCCATTCCGCATCACCGAAGACGGGGATATTTGCGTTGTGGGTTGAGAAAAAGAACTGCCGGCGAGTTTTCGCGTCGCGCAACTCACGCACGATGCGCTCCGCGATGAAGGCGTTGTCGAGATTGTCTTCGGGTTGATCAACAACAAGCGGATCCGAGTTGTCGAGCAAAAGCAGATGGAGAACTGCTGTGCATTGTTGGCCGATGGAAAGGCGTGCGAGGTCCTTGTACTGCTCTACCTCGTCCTCGCCACGCGCGACATTGAGCTCGATGCCCACGTCATCTGGCAGCTCGATCGCCTCCAGCTCGAGCAATTTCGAATGGGGGAGCTTCACGAGCGCATCGGCGGTCATGGGAGTGATGCCATATTCGGAAGCCAGCTTTGCCGCTCCCTCGCGAATGGCGTGTGTGAGCGCTAGAGGCGTAATCTCTCGTTCTTCGATCCATGCCAGGCGCCTTTCGCCAACCCCCTCCAGCTTGCACCCGACAAGGAATTCCTTCAGCCTGCTGCGATCTCCCTCAATTCGGAGATCCACTCGGAGCTTGCCCTTCAATCGTTGATTCAACTTGGTTACCGCGGTTTGAAGGTTGCTTACACGCGCGCGTCGTAAATCAGAAAGCTCTGCAATAATCCCCTTCCGCTCTTGCTCGAGGCTTCCCATGAGCTGCGTGAGGGCACTCTTCTTGGCCTCGAGTGGCTTGATGTGTTCGATCTCTTGGGTGAGTCGACGATAGGCTTCTCCAACCTCGCGGCCACTCTTGCCCGCCATGCTGGGTAGCCCAACGAGAGCCTTCTCAAGCTCCTGCTCTCCAGACCTCATGGCACTCTGCCACGCAGCCAAAGGAGCATCGAGTGCCGCTTTGCCGGCCCTGATCGCCTCCTGGAGCGCGCTCTGGTGCCCAATGAATTCATTTCTCAGTTGTTCGAGTTCACCGCGGATCGCGATCAACGGGGAAGCATCAGGAAGCCCTTCCAGGGCCTTGTCGTTCAAGAAGGTCAGGTCGGGGACACTCTCGCCGAACGTCCGCAGCCCCTCCTCGAGACCATTAACTTCTCGCCGAATGCGCTCCACGAGCTGTCGCTCACGTGCATAAAGAGGAATCTTGGCGAGCTTGGCCTCGATGACCAGATCTCGAAAGCCCTTGAGCTGTTCTCCGAGTCTCGGAAGGCGTGCGACTTTCTCGGTGACTTCGTCCAGGTCAATGCTAGCCTTCACGAGCTTTTGCGCATTGTCCGCGAGCTTTTTCCGAAGGGCCTCACGCTGCTCGGAACCCATTGAATCGGCTGGCAAGAAACGCTCGAGCAAACGAGATCGGCTCTGTCCGTCCTGGGCCAGCTCGAAGATCTCGTTCTGACCGTACACTTCGATCTGCGGAAGGAGATCACGTGGGGCTTGCTGAGAGACCGCACCCTCTGCGTCGCGAACGATCGGAGGTTCGCCGTAACGCCGCGAGATCGTGAAACGATGGTCATGCTGCGTTGAAGAGCGAATCGTCAGTTCGATGGACCCAGCATGTTTGCCCAAATTTTCTTTGAGCATCTCCTGGTGAAGCTTTAGCGCCTGTTTGCCTTTGGGCGACAGTTCGAGGACGTAGCGAAGACACTCGATGAGGGTCGACTTACCTGTTCCGCGGCCCCCGATGAGCGCGTTCAGGTGCTCGGAGAAGCGCACCTCGACTCCGTCGAGATATCCTCCACAGATCCGCATCGATTCGAGCACACTATGCGGCTTGTCAGCCAAAGAAAGCCGGATACGCGATTCAGGATCCAAGAATGCAATCTTGAGCGCATCGAGGCTCGGACGCGTCATCTTGATCCAAGTCGAGGCACTCGGGTTTTCCAAGTCGTCAGGCTCGGCAATATCCTTCGCATTAATGACGACGATCGGGCGTTCGCGACGATAGTCCGGATTCTTGTTTTCGATGATGCTCCGGTAGTTTTCGGGCAGGCTGGTCACCGGGCCAGGGATCTGCGCAACTCGAACATATTGAGAGTTCTTCCAAATGTGGGCAAGCCCGCCGCCATCCTTGTTCAGCCGGAGTAGTCCGTTGCCATTCGTGGCATGCGCCGCGTACCAGAAACCACCATGGTCATAGATTCTTTTAGCGAGCTCCAGGCAACCGAGGCGAGACGGACGAGCGCCATCCTCGACATCCGTCAGGTCTAGATTTCCCAAGTAGCGATTGAGCTGATCCGTGGGGGTCCTTTCTGAAAACAGGCAGACCATATGAATCTTCTCGGTCGATGCGATTTCGAAACCGGGGAACACCACGATGCCCTTCGCCGAGAGCACCTCGCGCAGCTTGTCGACGCTCTCGACACTGCCGTGGTCGGCGACTCCGACCACACTGATCTGCAGCTCGAGGCACTTCTCCAGCAGGGCATGGTTGTAGCCCTCCTCATCGTGACCGTGGTCCTGCCCCCGATACATCCCTTGGTACTTGGAAGGGTTGACCTGGAGGGCGCATCGCCAAAACCGCGCAAACGAGTACTCTTCCCCCGAGGCAGTGGCTGGTTCTGGGGCGCTGGACGGGCTCTTTGCCGACTGGACTCGCTTGCTCATGGATCCTTCCTTCGGCGGGCGACTCGCCGGGTTGCTCCAGGTGCGATTGGCGCTTCGAGCAGGCTTTTGAGTGCCGATTTCACGGCGGGCGACGTGCGCTCCTTCACCAGCTCGTCGACGCTCTTGGTGGGCGTCTTGCGGGCGGTCCACTTGTCGTCTGGGCCCTCGACCCAGAACACGTCTTCGAGGCCGTGGGCAATGGCGAGACTGCGGTCCTTCGCGCATTTCGGGACCACGCGCTCGGGCCAGAGGTGCATCGCGAGGTGGGCCCAGTCGTACTTGCCCTCCGAGAGGGCGTCCCAAGTGGCCTTCAGCTCCTTCTGCAAGGACTTGTTCTGGGAGACGAGCCGCCAGAGCGGAGCGAAGTTGATGATGACGCCGTCGTCGAGGTTCGGGTTCCACAGCGGCGCGACGCGCTTCACCTCATCGAGGAAGGCGCGCAGCTCTTCGACCAGCGCCTCCTGCGCGGCGAGCTGCTTTCGCAGAGCGGCGGTCGCACTGTCACGCAGCTCGCTGGTGAGTGATTCGAGTCGCCGCTCCTCGTGCGCGAGCTTGGGCGCGACGTAGTCGTTCTGGACGCGGAAGAGCGTGTCCTTGCTGAAGGCATGAATGTAAAGCCACACCGAGTAGCTCGCCGAGGGCGTCGCGAGCTGCCAGTAGATCGGCGCTTTGCGACGGCTCTTCGAGTACATCTTGATGTGCAGCGGGAAGAACTCCTTGGCGAGCCACGCGCGGAGGTTCTCGGGCACGTCGACCTTTACGCGCTCGGCGATGGCGGTGGTGCGAGCGGCGAGATCATCGGCGTGACCTTCGTCGTCCACGAGGATATCAGGGCGATCGGCGGGCTCTTCGTCCTCCGGGTACATGCCGGGCGAGCGCGCAGGGAGCGGATCGAAGGGCTCGGGCTCGGGCGGGATGGGGCGCTCGCTGGTGGCGAGACGTGGGTCGAAGCGGCCGAAGGCCACGCCGAGAAGCCAGGAGCAAACCGCGTCCGAACCGCCACTCACGGCCGTCTCATCGTCGGCTTCATCAGTGTCGTCGGTGAGCTCGTCCTCATCCTGATCCGAGTCGGAGGTTGTCTGCCTGTTCGGAGCCTCGATGTTTGCCCGCTCCTCCACGTTGACGCCGTAGAGGCTGAAGGCCGCGTCGTCGATCTGCTTCTGGATCTCACCAAGTTCCCGTTGAACTTCGGCTTCGTCCAAGCCCGTCACGTTCTCGTTCGGGCCCGGCGGCAGCAGAAATGCGTGAGATGCTTCGTTTCGCGTGTCGAGCGAGCGCTTGAGAGACCACGCTCGACGAGCGAGTCGAGTCAGGAGAGTGCCCGCTTCTGCGGGAATCGCAGGCGTCGGCACTCCTTGAATGAGCCCGGATTCATACTGCACGCCGCCAACTTTGCCGGCGCGAATGCACACCAAGAAGTCGAAGGCTCGACTGTTGAACAGCGCCAACAGCGCCGGAAGGTCAGCCTCGGTAGCGAAGGCCGCCTTGCCTGCCATGCTGAAGATCGATCCCCTCGGAAGGGCACTCGCCTGCAGGCGAATCCCTCGAAGCGGCCAGGTCATGCCGGGCGAAAAGTAGAGTTCTTCCTTCTGGATGTGCCTCGATGCGGAGCCATAGCGCTGAGCGATGCTCGCCTTCAGTTCGTATCCACCCGACCGCCAGTTGAGAACAGCCGCAAGATCACCGTAGGTCGAGCCATGTCGCCCGCCACGAGCAAGCGTGGGCCACTCGCGACCCGACGTGATTTCAAACCACAGTCGAACGAAGCGGAAGTCGTCGTTGGTCTGAACGCCAACGCCTGCCGTCCGACCGTCGGTTGCATAAGGCGGGAGCGACTTAAAAAGCGCGCGGATCGCGTCGCTGACCCAGTACGCAAAGGGGCTCCCAGGAACCGCGCTGAAGTCCTCCGGCGCGCAGGAGTACACAGCGCTGTCGAGTTGGCCATGCGTACACAGAGAATTCAGCGCTTCCCGAAGCGCGTCGGCCTTTCGGTCGACTTGAGCATCGACTACGCGCAGAAAGAAAGTCATGACCGTGCCTCCAGACAGTACGCGGCGGTCTCCACCATCGCACTATCGAGTACTCCCGCGCCAAGATCAGCGAATACGACCGGAGGGGCCTGCTTCAGAAGGATCTCCTCTCGCCACTTTTGGAAACTAGAGAGGAAGAATCCGGTTCTCGAAGTGATCGCGCCGACACGCCCACGAGACGACAACAACTCGATGCCTCGCTCCACGAACGCGGCGTACACATCGTTCTTCGTTCGCGGATAGGCGCGTTCGAAGTCCTTTTTTGCGCGCGTGCTCCCATCTCCGAAGGGTGGATTCATCAACACCACATCAAACTTCTTCTCCGCGACACCGAGTAGCGCTACGCCGTGCGCGGCATCCTCCGCGAACAGGCGGCGCCGCGTGTTCGTCGCGCTTCCCTCCTCTCGCACGAACCGCTCAAGCGCCGCGCGGATGCGGTCCTCCGGAGGCGCGAAGAGGTTGCCGGTCTGTCCCCGCTTCGTCTGCCGCGCGACGAGCTGCTCGACGCGCAGGAGCAACCCCAGATCGCCTGCGAGGCTCAGCGACTCGACGAGCGACATGAACACCCGCCCCAGCTCCGCGTCGCCCAGCTTCGCGACGAACTCATTGGCGATCTGGTCGTCGGCGACGAGTGGCTCGGCCACGACGATGTTCGACCGTCGGATCTGCGGCCGCTCCGCACGCCCGATGCCGAAGTCTCTGTACGCCTTCTGCGTGCGCATCCACAAGGCGAGCTGCGCGATCTGCGCGCAACGCGGATCGATGTCGACGCCATGAAGATTGTGCGCGAGCACGAGCCCGGGGACCGCCTTCCGAAGCGCGTCGACGCTCGGGTAGTCCTCGGCGAGTGTCTTGCTCGTCGCTTCGTTCTTCGGGCTCTCCGGGTCGTTCCACGCCTCCTCGTAGATCGCGAGCAGGAGGTCGAACGCGTACAGCAAGAAGTGCCCGCTGCCACACGCTGGATCGAGCACGCGCAGGTCGCGGGGATCTTTTTTCGTGCGCAGCGCGAGCTCCTCGCCGGGCTTGCGGACCATGTACTCGCAGCGCTCGGCAAGCACCGTCTTCGTCCCGCGCATCTCGTACCAGATACGCCCGAGCGTGTTGTCGGTGAGGAACTGGACGACGTAGCGCGGCGTGAAGAACTGGTTGCGCACGGCCAGCTCGCGGCTGTTGCGCGGGGCCTGGCTCTCCTCGCGCATCTTGCGACGCTCGTCCTGGCCGTTGAAGAACTGGTAGACCCAGCCGATGGTCTCGTCCTCGCCCCACACGCGCGCAAGCTCAGTGGCGTTCAAGATCTCGAGAAGCTGCTCGAAGGTGGTGCGCTTCGGCCACAGGACGCTCGACGGATCGCGTCGGTCAAAGAGGACCTTCACCTCGGTCGACAGCTCGTCGAAGAGCGACTCGATGTAGAGCCGGTAGCCAGTGCTGTCAGGCAAAAGCGGTAGGCCCGGCGCCATGCCGCAAAACTCGCGATAGCCCGCCGACTGCTCTCCCTTGGTGATGCACTCCTGCACCAGCTCGCGAGCTTCGAGCATCTTGAGCGCGACGAAGCGGTTAAGCGTGGTGAAGGCGGCGTCGCGCAGGTAGTCGCGGGCCGCGTCGGCGGCGTTCATGCCAGCCGCGCGTTTGTGCTCGATGGCCGCGACGATGCGCTCGCGCCGGAAGGCCTGGCGGGCCGAGAGATGCGCACCGGCCTTGGCGGCCACAGCGCCGTCGCAATGCACGTCGAAGTCGCCCTCGAGCTGCGCGGCGAAGTCCTCCTCGAGGAGCTTTCGCGCCCTTTGGGTGGCGCGTTCGATGGCGTTGCGCGTGTCCTTATCCACGGCGCCCCTTCCTCGTCGTCACGAGAGCACCACCTTCTTCCCCGCCCCGATGAGGCGTACGCATTCGTCGCGCAAGCCGGCCAGGGCGGCGTCGAGCTGCTCCTCCGTCTCGATACCGGAGCCGAAGTAAGGTTGGACATGCACGGAAGCCAGGCGATCACCTTCGATGACTTCCTGCATCCTTCTGATCGAGCTCTTGAGCCGTGCTTCACATGCATCGCGTTCCGAGCGAAGAAGTGGGATCGGCGCCGTTCGCGCCAGCGGCTCTTTGCCGGCGAGGAGTGGGGCAGCGATCTCGCGCTGCGTCTCCTCCGGAATCTCGTGCCAACCAGAGGTTTTCGTCAGGCTGTCGAGCGCCTTGGAGTAGGCATCGGTGCGAGCCTGCTGCGCATCGTCGAAGCGGCGCGCATATTCGAGCTCAATTGCGCGCGCGTGCTGTTCGATCGTCGGGAGCTCTCGATAGAAGGTCTCCCGCTTCAACAGATCGTCGAGCTGTGCGGCCCTGGACTCCAAATCGGGGCCGATCCCCGGCTCGTCCTTCAAGACGGGCCAAGCGATGGTCATGGCCTGGCGCGCGCGTGCGACGTCGTGGAGGCGGGGCTCGGAGAGCGCTTGCTCCAACTCGACGGCGCGCTTGATGGCATCCTTGATGGCGCGGTGGCTCGCGTTGAAGGTCGCGATGGCGTTATCTTCAGGGCCCCGGAGGATGGCTTTCATCTGGCCGATGGCACTGTCGAGCACGGCGCCACCCGGCAGGCGGTGCGCGGTGACCGTGCCCAGCGCCGAGGCGACGATGTCCTCGTTGCGGGCGACTTCCTTGCGCAACTCGGCGACGACGGTACCGGCGCTCAGCTCCTTTACCTCGCTGCCGAAGGTGTCGCGGAAGGCCTCGGAGGCCTTCACCACCTCCTCGAACTCGATACCCTTTTTCGGGCGGAACGACGCCTGGCGGAACAGGTTGTTGTTCGAGAACGTGTCGCGCGCCTCGACGCTGGTGGCCGTGTCGAACGTCTGGCCCTTGCTGGTCGCCTGGATCTTGCCGGCGCGCAATAGCGACAGTACGAGCAGGCGCACCACTTCGAAGTCCCAGCCGAACGGCTCCTTGGCGAACTCGTCGGTGAGGTAGCGGCCACTCGCGGTGTCGCCGTAGTTGGCGCGTTCCTCGATGCGGTTGAGGATTTCTTTCAGCGCGCCGCTCTCGGTGCGGAAGACGGTCTTGCCCTTCTCGTCGCGCAGGAGGCCGAGAGCGCCGAACACGCCGAGCAGCCCCTGCAGGTTCTCAGCGATGAACAGGGCATCGGTGCCCTTCTTCACATCCGCCGCCTTGGCGGCCGCTTCCTTGAAGCGGTCGAAGACCTCTGGCAGCACGGCGCCGAGCACCTCGGCGGCTGTCTTGCCCACGTCGACGGCGCGGTCGGTGGGGCTGCGGTCGTTGCCCCGAAAGTAGATGCGGCCCGAGAGGGCTGCCGCGCGCAGAAGGCGGCGAAGCTCGCCCTCGTGGCGACGCAGGCGAACGCGCTCCTCGGCAATGAGCGCCGGGGTATCCTCGCCCTTCGTCTCGCGCTCCTTGCGGGCGAGCATCTCCTTGCTGCGGAACAGCTCGACGGTCTCGCGATCGATGACGTCGGTCAGCACGACGGCCCAGAAGACGTGCTTGCGCTCCTGCTGGCTGCGCGTGCGCAGCTCGGCGGCCAGGCCGTCGAAGTCCTTCTCGTCCTCGGCGAGGTGGACCTGAAATATCATGTCGCCCACCGTGATCTCGCGGCCGTGAAAGGCGAGTCCTGCCTTGAAGGTCTTGGTATCGAGGAGCGTGTGCGAGGGCTGCGGCTGCCAGAATCCCGAGAGCACCTCTTGGTAGAGCCGGTGGGAATCGCCGGGCTTCGGGCTGATGCCGTTGCGCAGGCGCTCCCAGTCGTCCTCGGCGGGCGTGGGGATGCGGTAGCCGTCATCGCCGTGACGCACCTGATGGGCTGCCTCGAGCGCGCGCAGGGCTTCCTTCACGGACGCGAGCTGCGAGTCTCCGCCGACGCTGTCATGCAGGGCCGCAGCGATGTTCTCGACGCTGCGGTGGACGCTCTTCACGTACTGGAGGAGGCAGATGACCTTGGCGACGGGCTGCGAGAGTGGGTGGTCGACCAGCTTCGAGATGGCGGCGATCTTCGCGCGTACCTCAGAGCCGATGTTCCCCTCGACGAGATCGTAGACATGATCGAGACGCACGAGGTCGCCGAGCGCGCCGTCGGCGAGGTTTACGGCGGGGTTGATGAGGAGCTGCTGCGCGAGCTTGATGATGGTGCGGTTCGCGCCGCCGACGTGCTTGCTCGCCCCGCCCTGCGTGCGCAGGCCCGAGACGACCTGGATGATGAGATCGATCTGGTACGGGAGCAGCGGGTAGAGGTCGATGAAGGCCTCGCGCGTCAGCTCGGGGAGCTTGATGTCGGCGGTGAACCGCGTGTGCTCGGTGAGGCGGCCACGGTGCTCGTCGAAGAGCCTGCCGAGCACAGTCTGCGCGCCAGCGTTCTTCGAAAGAACACGGCGGCTCGTGACCTCTGAGATGTCGCTCGGTTCAAGGTGGACCTGCAGCGGGAAGCGGTCCATCAAGCGGGCGAGTTCGATCCTCTTGTCGTCGAGACCCGAGACGAGCTCGCCGAGCTTTTCCTGCGAGGTGACGACGACCCAGTGCTTGCCGCGTCCTTTCACGCCAAGCTGCTGCACGATGGCCTGCAGGTCGAGCATCTTCTGGACGTCGCGCGCGACGAACTGGCCGACTTCGTCGACGACGAACATCAGCGAGAGTCCGGGTTTGCGACGCTTCATCAGCTCGCCGGCACGTTCGGCCAGCTTGCCCGGCGTGATGTCGGTTTTGTTCTTGACGGCCTTCACCCACGAGTCGGCCATCGGGTAGGTGTCGGGGTCGAGGCTGTGCAGCACGCGGCTCGCCTCGGAGAGCGCGAAGGCGACCTTGGTCTTCTCGGTTGCCCAATTCTTCCCGAACAGGCGCTTGTACTCGCCCTCGAACTTCTGGAGCTGACCCTTCTCCTCGAGGCCAATCTCCAGCTCCGAGAGGTCGAGATCTTTCGCATAGCCAAGGCTCTGGAGGAAGAGCCCATACATGATCTCGGTGAGCGTCTGGTTGCCGCTGCGGATGCCCCGATCCGTCGAGACGTCGAAGACGACTGCGTGGGTTGGAATCTTCTCGTTGATGGCCTTGAGCAGGACCTGGAGCTTCTTGTCGCCCGCGCGTTCGGCGAAGCGCTCGGCGGCGGACTCACCAGCCACCGTGCGATTCGCGACGGAGATGCCGAGCATCTTCGCAAAACTCGACTTGCCGGAGCCGAAAAAGCCCGAGACCCAGATGGCGATGCCCTCGTGCGGCTTGTTCGGCGTCTCGCGGTAGGCGTCGAAGACGTCGATGTAGTGCGTGCGGATCGCATCCGTGACGACGTACTCGGCGATCTCGTCGCGAATGATCTCTTCGTCGGTCTGGTCGACCTTGATGACCTCTTCGATGCGACGGTGGATGTCGTTCGCAAACAGGATCTTGATGGGCGTCGTCATCGTCATGGTCCTCAGAGCTCTCAGAAGATCTTCGGGCGGTAGTTGTGCTCCGCGTCGAGCACGCCCATGAAGCGCAGGCCTGCCGCGCCATCGAGGTCGCCTGGGTAGAAGAGAACGGTGGGCACGTGGATGCGGCCCTTGAGTTGCTCGAGGAGCGAGAAGGCTCGGTACACGGGGAAGAGCGCGCCGGTGCGCAGGATGAAAACGATGTCGTGGAGCGGGTTGCCCTCTTCTGTAGAGAGCTGCGAGGCGACGAGGTCCACGAGCGACGGGTCGCCCTCCGAGAGCACCGCGTGAACTGTCTCGACGACCGTGTCCGTACCAAGCTCGCGCTCGACGTTGAACCACTCGGGCAGCAGGCGCTGGAGGCTCATCGCAGCGTCGAGGCACTGGGCCAGCGAGATGCGGCGGACACACTTGCCCTTCTGCGAGAGGCGCGTCTTGAGCAGCGTCACCTGCTGCCGCAGCGTGAACTCGTCCTCCGGGTTGTAGCGGAAGAGCGCGTAGGGCATGTCGTGGTATGCGCTGATGCGCTGTCGGGGATCGGACAGCTCGAGGACGGGCTCGAGATTTTGCTTCAGGCGTTGTTCGAGGTCGCTCATGCAACCATCCTCTCTGCGTATTCGCAGGTGCTCGCGCACGGTAGGGAGAGCTGCACGAGACTGCCAGCGACCTGGTATTCGAGCTTGCGGTACTGATGGAGGCGCAGGAGCTCGTGCTCGACGTCGGCGGGGTGCATCAGGAACAGGCGCCACTTGGGTGAGGTTACGAGCTTCGACGGGCTCAGCTTCTCGTCGCGCATCGCGTGGAGCAGGTAGAGGAAGCTTCGCTCCGGCAGGTGGAACGAGACGAACTCCTTGGCGATGGATCCGCGCAAGAAGCCGAAGTCGACGGCGATTTTGAGCAGGCCCGACGCGACGCGTTTGGTGGTCTGTTCGGTCCAAGCGTGTTTCGTCTTGCCTCCGCGCTTGCCAATCTCGCCCAGGTACTGGGTGACGTCCTCGGTGCGGACGCGGAAGGTGCCCTCCTCGTAGGCGGCGAAGAGCCAGGCTTCGAGGAAGTCGCGGACGAGGAACTCGTCGCGCGTCATGTGCCAGAGGAGCAGCGGCTTCCACTCGTCGACGGGCAGCCCGTGCTTCGCGAGGACGACGAGCGGGCGATCGCGGTCGACCGGGTCGAAGCGGCGGTTGAGCACCCTGGCAACGTCGCGCAACCACGCGGCACTGCTCGCGCCGATGAAGTTCTCCTCACGAAGGCGTTCGAGGTTCTGGCGTTTCGAACGCTCGAAGTTCCAGGCTGCGAACACCGCGTAGGTCTCGTCGATCATCGCGCCCTTCACGACGGTGAAAGACGAGGCTACGTTCGCGCGCGACCTGGCCTTCATGCCTCGGCCTTCCGGGCGTAGGGGACGGCAAGCGCCGAGGGCTCGCCGCGCGCGAAGCCGAGCGCTAGGAGCACGACGTCGGCATCGGTGCCGGAGAAGATGCCGGGCAGCGAGACGGCGCGACCCTCGGCCGAGCGCTTCAACTTGCCGTAGGCCTCGACGTCGCTGTCGGACACGAGTTCGAACGAGCGCAGGAGCACGGTGAGGTCCGTGCCCGAGAGCGACTCGAGCTTCTCGAAGAACGCGGTCCACTCGCTGGCGTGGTCGAGCCAGTGCTCCCAGCGCGCATCGAAGTCCGCCTCGATCGACTCAGGCAGGTGCCAGAGCGTGACGCAATTCGGGGGCTCGAAGACCTGCGTGCAGCGGTAGGCGGCGACCGCGAACACCGATCGCGCCTGCGCGAAGCGGTGCGTGCGCGGGAAACCACGCCGGAGGGCAGCAGCGCCGAGGCGTCCGAGCTGGCCCTTGGTATTCCACCACTTGGCAAGGTCCATCTCGCCGAAGCGGGCGACGACGAGGCGCAGCTTGAGCAAGCGATCGAGGTCGAGATCGATGGGCCCGGGTGGGGCGGGAAGGCAACTGATTGGTTGCATTAAGTCTACTGAATCACTTCTACCTGCCGCCCGTCGACGATCTCGGCGCCTACCAGCCTCACGATGCGCTCGTTGCCGGCGAGACCAGCCGAGATGTCGATGCTGGAGCCGTTGTCGCGTTCGAGCACGACCGGCACCATTTTGATCTTGTTGTCTTCCGTCACGACTCCAACGCGAACGCCTTGGGCGTCGTTCAAGAGCGCCGTGGGCGGCAGCTCGAAGACGCGATGGGGGCTCGGCAGAGTCAGCGCGACTTGTGCGTACATGCCGGCGAGAAGCTCGCCCTTTTCGTTAGGCACACGAATCTCGGTGGTCATGGTGCGCGAAGCCGAGTCGAGCGCACCGGCCGAACGCGCAACTTTGCCGTCGAACTCGCGACCGGGATACTCACGCACCGAGACCTTTGCCGGCACGTCCAACTTGACGCTCGGTGCGACGTCCTGAGGAACTTGCACGAAGACGCGCACCGGATCGGTTGCCGAGATTCTGAAGAGCGCCGAAGTGGGTGACACGAGCTGCCCTCGCTCGATCGTGCGCGAGTTGATGGTTCCTGCGAACGGCGCCGTGACGCGCGCGAAGGATTTGAGCTGCGTGAGCCTGCCCACGTTCGCGAGGGCCGCGTCGATCGCCGCCTGCGCAACTTTCACGTTGGCGTCGTCGACCTCCGACTGCGCCTGCTGCTTGTCCAGCTCCTGCTGCGACGCGACGCCTTTCGGCGCGAGCGTTTTGTAGCGCTCGAGATTCGTCTTGGAGAAATCACTGTTCGCCTTCGCTTGCACGATCGCCGCTTGCGCCTGCGCGAGCTGGGCACGCGCCTGATCGAGCTGCTGATCGACTTCGGGCGTGTCGATCTCCGCGAGGACCGCGCCTTCCTTCACCTTGTCTCCGATGTCGACGGCCCACGAGCGGATGTACCCGCTCGCCCGCGGATAGATCATGGTCTCCCGCAATGCCTGCACGCTGCCCGGAAGCGTGAGCGCGCGGTCGCTCGATTTCGGTTTCGGTGACACCACTTGCACGCGCAAGAGCGCGGTCTCGCGCGCCACCGTGTCCGCGACGAGCGCTTTCTGCGCGCGGTAGCGAGGGAGCCAGCCGAGGAGAAACCCCGCGCCGATCACCACGAGGGAAGCGACGCCGATCGCGATCGCCTTCCCCTTCGTCATCACCGCGGGCTTCGGCAGATCGAAGCCGAGCTGGCCCGCGTCTTCGGCGTGTTCATGCACGCCATGCGTGCCCGCGCCCTCTTCGTGTTCACGCTGCTCTTGCAACGATTCGTGACCTCGACTCTCCCGCGTCGTCATGCGGCCTCCACTTCGGCATTCAAGTCACGCGGCGCTTTGCGGCGCAGAATGCTGTACATCACAGGCACGAAGAAAAGAGTGGTCAGCGTTGCGAGCAGGAGCCCGCCGATGACGGCGCGGCCGAGCGGCGCATTTTGCTCTCCACCTTCGCCGAGCCCGAGCGACATCGGAAGCATACCGATGATCATCGCGAGCGCCGTCATGATGACCGGACGCAGGCGCGTCATGCCTGCCGCGAGTGCTGCCTCCGTTGCGTTGCGAAAGGCGCGCTGACCGTTCGCGAACGTGATGACGAGGATGCTGTTTGCCGTCGCAACGCCGACGCACATGATCGACCCCATCAAAGCCGGCACGCTCACGGTCGTATGCGTGAGAAAGAGCATCCACGAGATGCCGGAGAGAGCTCCAGGGAGCGCCATCAGGATGACGAGCGGGTCGAGCCACGACTGAAAATTCATCACCATGAGGAGGTAGACGAGCACCACGGCGAACACGAGGCCGACCGCGAGCCCGCGGAACGACGACTCCATGCTCTCGACCTGACCCTTGATGCGCACGTCCGTCCCTCGCGGGAAGTTGGGTCTCATCTCGTCGACGATGCGTTTGACCGAGGATGCAACGGAGCCGAGATCCGTCCCGTCCACGTTTGCTTGTACATCGTAAGTTCGGAGCGCGTTGTAGTGCGTGATGTTCGCGGGCCCTATCGTTCGCGATACGCTTGCGACGTTCGACAGGAGCTGCGGCACTTCGCCGGGGCCGACCGACAGCGGAGTCGCCCCGACGTCCGCGATCGAATCGATCTCTCGCTGAGGCGTCTGCACGGCCACGATGTATTGGATGCCGCGCTTGTAATCGAGCCAGTAGCTCGGCGACACCTGCGAGCTCGACGCGAGCGAGATGAGCAGATCGCTCGCCACGTCGCGCACCGTCAACCCTTGCAAGCCCGCCATCGTCCGATCGACGTCGATGCGGAGTTGCGGCGTGTCCAGCACCTGCGCGAGGCGGACGTCCACGGCACCCGGGATCTTCTTGATGCGCGCCGCGATCTTGCCCGCAACGGCGTTCGTTGCGGCGTCGTTGCCAATCGCGCCCACCACCTGGATACTGATCGGCGCAGGCAGTCCGAAGTTGAGCACTTGGGTCGAGATGTCCGGCGCGAGCCAGAAGAACGTCGTGTCGGGGTACGTGTCGTTCAAGACTTTGCGCAACTTGCGGACGAGGCCAGGCGTTGGCGGATGGTTCTCTTCGAGCGCGATCAAGATCTGACCGTCCGCCGGTGAGATCGACGTCCCTTCGCTGAGCGACAGATTGATGCCGCTGTAGGGCGTGCCGATGTTGTCGAGCATCGTCTTGATGTCGCGAGGCGGAATGACCGTCTTGATGGTGTTCTCGATGGCGGCAAAGCGCTTCTCACTCTCTTCGATGCGCGTGCCCGAGGGACCGCGCACGTGAAGTTTGATGAGACCGGCATCCACGCTCGGGAAGAAGTCTTGGCCGTTGAGAAGTAAGAGCGAGAGCGAGAAGAGCACGAACGCCGCGAAGCTCGGCACCACGAACCTGCGATGCGACAGGGCCCACGCAAGCCACGTTCCGTAGAACCCGCGCAGGTTGTCGAAGCCGCGATTGAATCCCGCGTGGATCCGACCAAAAATGGAGCGCGGCGCTTCGTTGTCGTGACCGTGGTGCGCTGCGACTTCCTTCTTGAGGAACATGAGCACGAGGGTCGGCACGAGCGTGCGCGACAAGAAGTAAGACATCATCATCGCGAAAACGACGGCCATCGCGAGCGGAACGAAGAGCGACTTGGCAGCTCCCGTGATGAACACCACGGGCACGAAGACGATGCAGATGCAGAGCGTGGAGACGAGAGCGGGCGTCGCGATTTCACTCGCGCTGTCGAGAATGGCCCGTGCGATGGGTTTCCTTTTCGCCGCGTTGCGGTGGAAGTTTTCGATCTCCACGGTGGCATCGTCGACGAGGATGCCGACGGCGAGCGACATCCCTCCGAGCGTCATGACGTTGAGGCTCTGACCTAGCGCCGCGAGCACGCTGATGGAGACGAGGATGGAGAGCGGAATGGAGATGATGACGATGACCGTGCTCCGCCAACTGCCGAGGAAGAGCAAGATCATCAGCGCCGTGAGCCCCGCCGCGATCACCGCTTCTTTGACGACGCCGTCCACTGCCGCGCGCACGAACAGCGACTGATCGAAGAGGAGCGAGACTTTGAGCTCCTTCGGCAGCTTCGCGAGCATGGACGGGAGCATATTTTTGATCTTCGCCGCGATCTCGAGCGTGCTCGCGTTGCCGTTCTTCAAGATGGACATGAGCACGGAGCGCTTGCCACTCACGTGCACCATGTTCGTCTGCGGCGCGTAACCGTCGCGCACGTTGGCCACGTCGCGCATGTAGACGGGCGCGCCATTGACCATCTTGATCGGAAGATCACCGATCTCCTTCGAGAGCTCGGGGCTCGTGTTGACGACGACGGGGTACTCGTTCACGCCCATCTTCGTGGTGCCGGTGGGCAGGATGACGTTCTGGTTGGCGACGGCGTTGTTCACGTCGCGCGGCGAGAGCCCCCATGCGTACAGACGCGACGGATCGATGTCGATCATGATCTGGCGCTGCATGCCGCCGTAGGGGAACGGAATCTGCGTGCCTCGAATCGTCACCAGATCGGTACGGATGAAATTCGAGCCGTAGTCGAAGAGCTGCTGCTCACTCAGCGAATCGCTCTCGAGCACGGCCTGCATGATCGGGACGTTCGACGCGCTGTAGCGGATGATGAAAGGAGGAACCGCGCCGGGGGGCATCTGTCGCAACACCACTTGCGAGACCGCGGTGACCTGCGCGGTCGCTGCCTCGATGCGCGCGCCCGGCTGAAAAAAGATCTTCACGACCGCGATGCCGGTGAGCGACTGACTCTCGATGTGCTCGATATCGTTGACCGACGTCGTGAGCAAACGCTCGTACGACGTGACCATGCGCCGCTCCATCTCTTCCGGCTGCAGGCCGCTGTAATTCCAGATGGCTGAGATGACCGGGATGTCGATGTCCGGGAAGATGTCGGTCGGCATCTCCGTGATGGAGAAGATGCCCATGATGAGAATGAGCATCGACATCACGATGAACGTGTAAGGGCGCGACAGTGCGATCCGTACCAGCCACATCATGGGCGCGTGTTTTCTCCAGCCCGGATATTCATGACGCGATTGCGGTAGAAGGCCGAGACCGCAGCGAAAAGGGCGCACGCCGTATCGCAGGACCGAGGCGTACTGTACGTACGCCGCAGGTCCGAGGAGCGCCGTACGCCCTTTGCAGCAAAGGGATCGGTTCTTCTACGCGGAGTCGTCATGAATCATCCGGACGAATCGTGAGATCGATGCGGAACGCACCGACTCGAAAGAGGCTCCTTTACTCCTAAGCAAGACCAGGAACAGCAAATTCAGTTGGGCCGTGCCTTTGGGCCGGTTATGGTGGCGGCACGCGATGCTCCCTTTTCTCCCCGTGCCGATGGATGTCGGGCAGCAAGGGTACGTACAGATTCGAGCCGAGGAGCGCGTGCGCACCGGCAACGACGTTTCGTCTGAAGAAACGGAGATCAACCCGCAACTCCGTTACGACGCGATCTGGGACGGCGGCCAAAGCCACTTCGTTGCGCTCTACCAACCTCGCCTCATCTTCACGAACACGTTCAGCAGCCCGGCGGACGTGGAGGATCCGAACAAGAAACCGTTTTCGCACTTGCACAACGTGGGCGTTGGTCTGGAGCTCATACGACCGCGCTGGCGCCTGTCGGCGTACCAGTTCGCCGCGTACGGCCCGGTCACGACGACGGCGCTCTTGGTGCAGGCGCCGTGGACGGGAGAAGGTCCTCCGCCGGATCCGAATCCGATCATCCCGTCCACGGTCGCGGCGCAATTCACGCTGCTCTTCTTGCAGTCGATGGTCTTCGTGCCGATCAAGATATCGCCGCGCGTCTCGATCACGCCGGGAGTCGTCTACAACGCGTTCGGCGGCGCCGACAACAACTCGCGCGTGACGATGGCGTACACGTCGGGCCCCGGGGCGACCCTCGCGCTCGAAGTGGCCGCAACGCAAAATGATCGGTTCACCACCACCATTGGCGCGGGCTTCGTGGGCACGTCCTTCGGCGACAATCGCAACGGCGGCACGATCTACCGCGCGGAAGCTTCGCAGGCGTACAAGCACTGGTTCTCGCGCGGCTTGTCGAGTGAGCTCTCCGTTGGCGGAACGTTCGCGGGCGACCAGATCTCCGGTTCCGCGATTTACGGGACGGGGTCGGCGGGCCTTTACTTCGACGACTACGGCGCGCCGAAGTATGCGCCCGGGGCCCCTCAGTTCCGCGCCGAGCAAGGCCACGGCAATCGCTTGCAGCTTGCCATCATTGCCAAGGCCATGCCGTGGATCGACCTCTTCTCCGGCAATCTGGAGGAACGCGCGGTTGGCGTTCTTGCGATGAATTACACGGTGGATCGCACCCTTCTGAGGGTGCAGGGCTCGGCCGCGAAGGTGTTCAACACGCCGAACACGGTCGCCAAGTACTCCATCGTGCAAGCCGAGGGCGGGCTGCGTTACCGGTTCTCGCCAACATTCTCCGCTGACGGCGGCGTCCGCTTCGGCGCCCAAAGCATCGACAACGCCATCCGCTACGACAAGACAACGGAAGTGATGGTGTTCGCGGGATTGCTGTGGGCACCCTTGCCGGCGAGGTTTTAGCGCGTTGACGTTGACGTAGTCGGCGACGGCGACGTGAACGACTCCCCCGCCCGCGCCGCCTCCAGGGGAACGCGTGATTGGGGCCTCTTCGTCATCACGCACGCGCACGTCCGATGACGACTTCAACGACCACATCATCGAGACCCCGGTCGTCAAGGCTTCGAAGAGGTTGCGGGTGCGAGCGGCCGTTCCGTGGTCAGGCCGCTCCGGAGAGCATTCCATGGATTACGTTTGTTTCGATTGTCGAGGCAGCGGTTTCGACCCGATAACGGCGACTGCGAACGCTGCAATGGTTCGGGCTTCGAGCCGACACATCCGGCGCACGCCGATCGCGAGGCACGTATTCTTGCCAAGCTCGGCGAATACGTTTGCGCAAAGCGCGCTCGAGAAGCGTCATAACACTACTGCCGGAACTTCGTTCCGGGCTGCGCGTTTCCGCTATGCGGAAACCAGTCGTGTTCCCTTGTCTCAAGGGGGCACGGCGCCCCCTTTTGCCCGCTTTCGCGGGCAATTCACCCCTCCGAAAAGCCGCTCCCGCGGCTTTGCTAGCACTCCTGCCGGAATACTTCCGGCAGGAGTGCGAACAGTCTTGCCGCGATGCAGTGGGTGCGGGCCTTCCCCGTTCGTGCGCAGGAAGGCGCGCGCCCTGGCGCGCCTGACGAGCACGTGACAAGGGGAAGGCGGCCATGGCAAGCCGTAGGCGTAGCCATGGCGGATGGGGCCACAACTAACGCCATCCGCTACGACAAGACAACGGAAGTGATGGTGTTCGCGGGATTGCTATGGACCCCCCTACCCGCCAGATTCTGATGTATCCAATCTTGCGGCTGCACGGCCCGCGTCGTCGGTCGGCATCGCTCAAAATACGTGTAGTATTCCTCGCTCAGCCTTCCTAGCCGCGGGCCGTTCGCTCGCAATCTTGGATACATCACACCTTTCACGCTTCATACGTATTGGGTTATTGTCGCGCGATCTTGCGGATTTTGTTGCTCCCCTGGTCGGCAACATAGATCACGCCGCTCGGATCCATCACCACGCCAACAGGGCAATTGAAGGTTGCCGTGTCGGCGGGGCCGTCGACGGCGTCAGCTATGCCTGTTCCCGCAATCGTTGTGACTTCGCCGTCTAGCGTGACCCTGCGCACCGCGTTGTTGCCGCAGTCACCCACCAAGAGGTTGCCATTTGCGATCGTGACGCCCTCCGGCGCATTGAACGCAGCTTTGGTGCCCGTGCCGTCGATGACAAGTCCAGCGTCACTCGATCCGGCCAGCGTGGTGACCCAGTTGTCGGCGATTTTACGGATATCGCTGTGCTCGGTCACGTACAAATCCCCATTCACGTACACGACCCCCTGCGGGCCGTTGAAAGTTGCACTCAATGCCTGACCGTTGGTGTTGCCTGGCACACCGGTGCCCGCGATGGTGGTGACGTTACCGTCCGGATCCACCATTCGGATCTTGTGGTTGTCCTCCTCGACAACATAAATGTTCCCCGAAGTCGTATCCAACGTCAGACCCAACGGGGAGCTAAAGCTCGCCAAAGAGCCCTTGCCATCGGAATCGCCCGCATCGCCCCCGCCAGCCAGCGTGCTGACCTGACACGTGGGGGTGCGAGTGATCTTGCGAATGGCATTGCCCGCGATATCGGTCACATAGAAGTTGCCATCCTTGTCCACAGCAATGCCATAAGGATTGTTGAAGGTTGCGTTCGCACAGGGGCCATCGGTTACGCCCGGTTCGCCCTTACCTGCGTACGTACTGACCGTACCGTCAACAACAGCAACTTTGCGGATCATGTTGCTGTTCGTGTCGGCGACGTAAAGGTCGCCATCGGATCCGATGACGATCCCAGATGGAAGGTTGAAAGTCGCCTCCAAGCCGGGGCCGTCCGTGCCACCCCATTTGCCCGTGCCCGCCAGCGTTGAGACGACATAGCCACCGTCTACGCCAACTTCGGGAACGCTCGGCTCGTCCGGAAGTCCAGTCTCGGGTGCGTTGGACTCGGGTGCGCTCAAAGGCACGTCGACTCCCGTGCACCCCATGGCGAGCAGCTCGATCCCCGTGCACACCACAGCGAACAGCGCCAAAAAGGCAAGACTGCGAGCGTGATTCATCTAGGCCTCCTATCGGTGAACAAGACAACGATTCTCACCCCAGTCTCGGTCGGCCGCAACAGCTACGAGCCGCTCCTCACACGCAGAAAGGGCTTACTGTGGCGGATGGCCTCATCTAAACAGCTTGTTTGCGATTCTTTATCAGCCTGAAGACTGCTTTCACATCGGAGAGGCGGACGACGCCGGAGACAATGGCAAGTACGCCATACAGTAATACATCCGCGCTGAGACGAAGTGCGGGGTGCATTCCAATTCGCCGAAGTTGCCAATCGGCAAGACTGACGACAACGCAAATACCGAGTGACTTGAGCATCGACATCGCGCCTCGGCGATCGAGCGCGCGGCTGCGCAGAAAGCCGAGGAACACGAGGATGACGGCGAGCTCGCGGAGCGACAGCGCCATCGCTACACCCGTGCCCGCGCTGCCGGGACGAAGCGGCGACGAAGTGATGGGTACGGCAATCATGATAAAAACCGGCAAAAGGACGAGACCGCCAACCGACACGAGCATGATGGTCCACGACCGATCGAGGATCATGAGCGCCAGCCACAAAAGCACGTTCGCGTAGGCGAACACGAAGGTCGGCGCAAGCCATATCAGGCTGCTGGTCGATGGCAGGAATGCGTCTTTGATGGTGATGTGAATCCAAAACTCTGCGCCGAGAGCAAGCAAAAGCGTCAGCGGAAGCGAGATGACGAAAACACCCTCGAAACCGCGCCGGAGAATCTTGAAAAATTCATCTTCGCTGCGTGCCTTTGCGCGGCTCATCATCGGAATGAGCACGCCGCTCATGATGGGCGAAAGCAGCATCGACAGGTTGGCGATCTTACGTGCAGCGCTGTACCAGCCGACCTCCGGGGAGCTCGCAGGCATCAGTTCGCGCAGGACGACGACGTCGATGCTCGAGCCGAGCTGGACGGCGATGTCCGCGATGAAGAAGGGGATCGAAATCTTGAGAACTTCGCGCGTTGTTTTCGCGTCGAGCCGCAGCTCGAGATCGATCGCGTTTCTCGTTGCAAAGAAAAGAAAAGCTGCCTTGAAACCTTCGGCAAAGATCAGCGGCAACGGCAAGACCCAGAACGGCGCCTTCAGCGTAACGGCCGCGAACACTCCTCCGCCCCAGAAGATCTTGGCGACGACGTTCGCCACCGCGAGCCCCGAGACCTTCGACGCTGCCTGGAGCGTTTTTTGGAAGGTCTGATTGAGTGCGTAGAATATGTAGGCGATGCCGAATAAACCTCCGGCGATTTGCTCTTCGGGCTGCTTCGAATGAAGCGTGTAAGAGCCGTAGGCGATGAGCGGAACGAGCATCATCGCGCGCGCCAGCATCACGCCGAGAAAAAATTCGCTCGCGTGCTTCGGCCGGACAGCAATCTCGCGCTGGATGTACGTGTCGACACCAAGGGTCAAGAACACGGACATCGACAGGGCGAGCTGCTCACCGTAGTTGAAATATCCAAAGAAAACGGGGCCGAGGTACTTCGGTAACTTGAAGGTAACGATGAGCGTCACGGCCCACGTGAGGATCATCGACGCGGCGAGCTTCAACCCGTTGCGTAACGCAAGGCTGCCTTCGTGTGCGGCGTGTTGCGAGACGTGTTTGTCGTGAGGCGCTTGGTCCATGATCTCCTGCGCCGCAGCCTCCTCGGGCTTATCCACGATCATGAACGACATAAACTACCAGCTCCCACGGCTCGACGTCACCTGACTGTCCTGCTGCACGCAATTCACGTTTGGTTCCGAAGACCCTACGTGGACTCCGAAACACCGGTTCAGGTTCGCCATTAGGGATCGCTTCACATCCAAACCGCGCGTAGCATAGCGTTTGTGCAACTCGTTCCTGGCTCCCAGCTTGGAGTCTACGTCCTCCAATCGATGCTGGGTTCGGGCGCATTTGGTGTCGTGTGGCTTGCAAGCCGCGCGGACGGAATGCGCGTTGCGATCAAGGTGCTGCACCCCGAAGCCGCAGTTTCGAGAGAGAGCGTGGAGCGCTTCCGGCGCGAAGCATGGGCGCTCTCGCGTATGCAAAGCCCGCACATCGCGCGAATGTACGAGTTCCTGACGGGCCCTCCGTTCGGCATGGCATTGGTCATGGAATACGTCGAGGGGGAGCTCCTCTCCGAAGTGTTCAAGCATGGCCGATTCTCGGTGGAAGACGCCGTCGGCCTCGGGATTGGAATCCTGAGCGGCGTGGCTGAAATGCATCAATTTGGCATCATTCATCGCGATCTAAAGCCCGAGAACGTGATCCTGCGGCCTGACTCCCACGGGTGGCATGCGGTCATCTTCGACTTCAATCTGAGTCGAATAAAAAACGACTTATCTTCAAGCAGCCTCACCGCGATGCACTCAGCCATCGGCACCGTGCCGTACATGGCGCCCGAGCAGCTCGTCGACGCACGCCGCGTGGTCGAGAGCTCGGACGTGTACTCCGTCGGAGCGATCCTCTATCGCGCCGTGTCTGGGGCACCACCCTTCGGCACGAAAGAGAGCCTCCGCGACAAACTCCAGCACGAGGCCCGCCCACTCGATACGGGCAGGTCGGACAAGGTGGCGAAGGACTTCGAGCGCATCGTAGGACTGGCGCTGCGACGAAAGCCCGCCGATCGTTACGCAAAGGCAAAAGGAATGTTGGACGAGCTTCTTCGGCTCGTCCCAGGAGCAGCAGGAAAATAGCGAATGGCGGCCGACGGAGCATCCACGAACAAGTCACAGGCGGTCAAGCTCACGGAGATTGCGACGAGCGCAAAGGCGCGCATCGGCGTGGTCGTCGCAGCGCTTGCATTCTACACGTTGTTCATCTTTCGAACGAGCTTCACCATCGGCGGCACGCGCTACTTCGTGCTCTTCGAAGATGCGATGATCTCGATGCGCTACGCACGCCACCTGGCCGACGGCCATGGGTTCGTGTGGAACATCGGTGAACCGCCCATCGAAGGATTCACGAATCTGCTCTGGGTGCTCTGGATGGGCGTGGCCCACGTGCTCGGCTTGTCGGAGTCGAAGATCTCGCTCTTCATCATGCTCACGGGCGTGGCCATCCTCCTTTCAACGGGCCTCGTCGTCTCGAAGATCGCGCGCAAGATCACGACGGCTCCGTGGGTGCCCGTCGCCGTGCTCGCGGCCACGCTCTTCAATTACCCCCTCGTCTTCTGGACGTTGCGCGGCATGGAGGTCGGCGCCCTCGCGCTCTTCGTCTACACGATGCTCTGGCTCGCGCTCGAGAACGAAGACGAATTCAGCGTCCCGCGCTCGATCGCGATGGGCGCGCTCACCGCGGGCGCGCTCCTCATTCGCAGCGACTCCGTCGTGCCCGTTGGACTCATATGCCTTTACGGCTTTCTCACGTGCTCACGCCGCTGGCTCTTCGCCGTATGTGTCGGCGCGTTCGGGGTGGCGGCGGTGGGCGGGCAAATGCTCTTCCGCAGAGCCTATTTCCACGAGTCCTTGCCGAATACCTACTTTCTCAAGCTTTATAAAATCTCCACACTCGCGCGCATCAAGCGCGGCGCGTTCGTCGCCCTCGAAGTGCTCGCCATGCACCTCGCCGTGCCCATCGCCGTCGTGTTCGCAAGCGTCACAGGCATTCGAACGGATTTCTACAAGGACAAGTCTCTTCGCCGTCAGGTCTTGCTCGGCACGCTCTTCGTCGCGCAGATCGGCTACGCCATCTACGTCGGGGGCGACGCGTGGGAGTGGATGCTCTACGCGAATCGCTACATGTGCGTCGGAATGCCGGCGCTCATCGTGCTGGTCGCCGTCGTGCTCGCGCGCCTCGTCGACAAGTCAAACAGCGTCTCGCGTGCCTCGTTCGCGAACAGGTTCTCGGTCGGTCTCATCGCTGCGGGCCTGCTTCTCGCCCTGCTGAATGTCTTTGCGAGAAAGTTCCCCGAGCAGGGCATCGCCGCAACCATGGTCTTCAGCAAGAAGGCCTTTGCCATCGGCGCTGCCCTCACCTTCGCGGGCTTGCTCTTGCGGCTGCGCGACACGCGCCTCGGCATCAGCGAGGGACTCGTCGGGCTCCGCCGTCGTCTCAGCAGCACGCAGACCACGCTCGCGGCGCTCGTGCTGATGGCCCTCGTGTGGCTGCCCGCGCAGCTCTTGCCCCTCGGGCAGTGGGTCACGCAGAATGCTGCACAGTACAAGGATGAGGCGAATTACACCCGCCTCGGCTTGCTCATTCGCGAGAGCACGCCACCCGATCTGCGCATGGCCGTCGCTGCCGCCGGTGCCGCGCCGTACTTTGCAGAGCGCCCCACGGAAGACTTGCTAGGCAAGAATGATCGTCACGTCGCCAAGCTCGCGCCGCGCGGCGTCTTCTCACCCGGCCACGACAAGTGGGATTACGAGTACAGCCTCGGCGAGCGCGGGTCGCAGCTCATCGTCGAAACCGTCGACGTGGACGAAGCTTCCGAGGCGTACATCGAGGGACTCGGCTTCGACACGCTCGACAACGGCATGCGCCTGCGAAAGAGCGCTCCGGTCGCTCGCAGAGACGTGCTCGGTCGCGAAATGGTCGACGGGGCAACGCTCTCGGCGTCGCTCTCGGAGCTCGGCAAGACGCTTCCCGCAGGCTTGAAGGGCATCGACCTCGTGATGATGCTCGCGTTCGGGCTCGTCATCGGCGGAGCGGTCCGCGGCATCGTAAAAGACTGGGAATCGTACGCCACGCTCGAACCTGAAACGGAAGATCCAACGACAGACTTGCCGTATCGGACCATGGAGCAAGAGGCGGTAGATCCAACCGCAAAGGCAGCCCTCGCCGGCGCGGACGCGCGCGCGATCCCCGTGCTCGACGGCATGCGCGGCATCGCCGTGATCCTCGTCCTCGTGTTCCACTTTGCTTGGACGTTCCCCGGCGACGACGCGGCCGCCGCAACCACGTTCATCGACAAGGTCGCCGTACGCGTGCACGACTTGATCTGGTCGGGCTGGACGGGCGTCGATCTCTTCTTCGTGCTCTCCGGTTACCTCATCACGCGCGGCCTCGTGGCACCATCGAAGAAGCCGCTCGGCACGCGCATGAAGATGTTCTGGATGCGCCGCGTCCTGCGCATCTTCCCGCTCTACTACGCATTCATCATCGTCGGCACGATCGCCGGCCTCCTCGTCGGCGCCAGATGGATTCCGGGGCTCTCGTACTGGCTGTACATGCAGAACTACGCGCTCGCGTTCAACCCAGACGTCCTGCGCTGGACCGCACACTTCTGGTCGCTCGCGATCGAAGAACAATTTTACTTCATCTGGCCGATCGTCGCGCTCATGGTCCCGCGACGAAAACTCATCCCGACCTTTCTCGTGCTCGTGCCGGCGGTCGTTCTGCTCCGCAGTCTTCTCATCTTCAAAGGCATGCAGCTCCCCGGCGTGGGCTCGCTCTTCCCAGACGCCGAAGGCGTCGCAAAATTCGTGTATCGTGCAACCTTCACGCGCGCCGATGGTTTACTCCTCGGTGCGTTCGTGGCGGTCACCCAACGCGAAGTCACGCACCCGGTGTCGATCGCATGGCGCCGCCTGCGCCTCCCCGTCTTCATCTCGACGGCGTGCGCCTTGCTCGGCCTGTACGTGCTCGGGCACGGTCTGAACGACTACGATCGCCGCATGATGAGCATCGGCTACTTCGCCCTCGCGCTCTTCTTCGCGAGCGCGATCTCGCTCTGCGCGGACGGCGCGATCCGCGCGCGGACGCGTGCGGCGCTGTCATGGAAGCCGCTCGTGGCGTGCGGGAAAGTCAGCTACGGCATGTACGTCTTCCACTGGCCTCTCGTTGCTTGGCTCGTGCCGCGGCTCGAAAAGATGCAGACCGGAATGAGCGTGGCGTTGCAGATGGCGCTCAATCTTGGCGTCATCGTGATCGGCAGCGTCATCGTCTACGTCGCGGCAACCATCAGCTTCCGTTACTTCGAGACACCGTTCTTGAAGCTCAAAGATCGGTTCCACGGTTGAACGAGATCAAAGCCATGAGTGTTCTTCTTCTTGGGGCGGACTACTACGGGACGCTGGCTGCCGCGCGCTGCTACGGGAAGAGCGGGATCTCGGTCGCCATGGCCGACGACAACCGAAGCGCGCGCGGGCTGTACTCGCGGTGGGTCTCGCAAAAGCTCTCGCACCCATCGATGGCGGAGCCGGCGGCGCTCATCGACTGGCTCGTGCACTTTGGCGAGCGAAACCCGGGTACCCTTCTCTACCCGCCAAACGATCATCTCTCATGGCTCTTCGCCGAAGAGCGCGAGCGCCTCGGCAAAGTGTTTCTCATGTACTCGCCAGCGGAGGACGTGATCATCACGTTGCTCGACAAGGCGCGCCTCCACGCGGCTTGCGCGAAGGTCGGTATCGACGTTCCCGAAACGTACGAACTCGGTGCACGGGGCTCGAACGCGCCCGTCATCGACAAGCTTCATTTTCCCGTGCTCCTCAAGCCGCGCACGCAGATCTTCATGGAGGGTGGGGTCAAAGGGATCATCGTTCAGGACGGTGCGTCGTTCGCCTCGGAGCTCGCGCGCTACCAATCCTTGGCACGGTTCAATCGTGTGCTCACCGATCGCCATCCCGAGATCACGGAGCCCATGGTGCAGGAGTATTTGACCGCGGCGGAGACGAACATCTTCAGCATGTCGGGCTTCGTGTCGGAGGAGGGCGATTTCGTCGCGCGCGCCGCCATGAAAGTGCTTCAGCGTCCGCGCAAGGTTGGCATCGGACTATGCTTCGAGGGCCGCGAGATCGAACGAGATCTCGCGGACAAGCTCCGTGCATTGTGCAAGGAAGTGGGCTACTTCGGAGCCTTCGAATCCGAATTCATCGTCAGCGGTGACAGGCGCTTGCTCATCGATTTCAACCCGCGCTTCTATAGCCAGATGGGTTTCGACGTCGCCCGCGGTTTGCGTCTGCCCATCCTCGTGGCGCTCGCGGCGCGCGGCGACCGCACGGGCCTCGAAGAGGAGCTCGCGCGCGCGCGAGCGTGGGAGCCCACGGGCCGCGAAGTCTACTGCCACAAGACCATGCTCGATCTGGTGCTCACGCTTCAAGGCCTCTCCGGCGAGATGTCGCGCGAGGACGTGAAGAAGTGGCGTCGCTGGGTCTCGGTCAACCGCGTGACCGACGCCGTGCGCGATCGCGACGACCGGAAGCCCGCCCTGGTCGACGCTGCGCAGTGGGTGCAGCACTTCGCGCGTCACCCGCGAAGCTTCATCCGCAACTTCGTGTTCAACAAATAGCCATGAGCAAAACGCGCATGAGCAAGATCACAGATTCGTTCGAGCAACGTTTTGGCAGTGATCCGTGGGTCACGGTCATCATCGCAACCTACAATCGAGCAGACTCGCTGAGGCGTCTGCTCGAGCAATTCGATCGCCAGACGCTCGATCCATCCCATTTCGAAGTGATTGCCGTCGACGATGGCTCACAAGAAGTCGTGGGCGACAAGCTTGCCGATCTCGAGACCCGCTATGCCTTGCGCATCGAGCGGCAAGCCAATAGCGGCGCCGCCGTCGCTCGCCAGCACGGCGTCTCGCTCGCGCGCGGCAAAATCATCGTCGTCATCGATGACGACATGCAGATAAAACCCGACTTTCTCGAGCGCCATCTTGACAAGCACGATGGTGACGACACCGTCGTTCTCGGTCGCCTCCGCCCCGACGCGCACCTCGCGGAGATGCCGCTCTTCGAGCGATTTTACGCGCGCACGCTCGCTCGCAACGGCGACGCGTTCGCCTCCGGTGAAGAGCCCGTCCGCGGCCACAACATCTACACGGGCAACGTCTCTTTCCCGCGCGATCTCTTCATGCGCGTCGGCGGCTTCGACCCGCAGTTTCGCGCGCTCGAGGACGAGGAGATCGGCATCCGCTTCGAGAAGGCCGGCGCGCGCTTCGCCTTCGCGAACGATGCGGAGAGTATGCACGGATCGGACTGGACCTCGATGAGGAAGTGGATGGAGCGCTCGTTCCGCGACGGCGTCTACCAGACGAAAGTCGCGCACAAACACAAGGACCACTTCGAGAGCCAGCCGTGGCGTCACTGGGCGAACATCAATCCCATGTCACGCCCCATCCTCGCCTTCGGCATCGCGTCGCCCAAATCCGCCGCAGCGCTCGCAAACGCCGCCATCCGCACGGCGGCGGCGTTCGACAAGATCGGCCTCGAACCCGTCGCACTCGCGGGCGCCACGTTGGTGTACGGCATCCAGTATTACCGCGGTGTCCGGGCCGAAACGGGCAGCGCACTCGACACCCTGCGCGAGTACCGCGAATTCAAACGCGGCATGAGCATGCTTGGCCGCGGCGAGAGCAGCGGCGGCTCGTCTTTCAAGAAGCTCGTGGCCGACATCCGCGAAGACAACCGGATGATCCGGTTTTACCAGGACAAATATGACGGCCGCGTGGGAGAGGGTGCGCTCGGCGCGAACGCGAGCCCGAAGGAGCTCGTAGGCGACGGCATTCGCAAGATCGGCTACCAAATCATGGTCGCGTACCGCATCATGCGGTTCCTCCGCGATGCAGGGCTCATGCTCGGCGCACAGTTCATGTCACGCCTCATCCGGCATGCCTTTGCGTCCGACATTCATTGGGACGCGGAGCTCGAGCCCGGCATCGTGATCATCCACGGTTTCGGCCTCGCCATCAGCTACGCAGCCAAAGTGCGCACGGGCTCGATCCTCTTCCAGAACATCACGCTCGGCTACGGGCTCGATCCCGACACGAAAATCCCAGGCGCGCCCGTCATCGAAAAGAACGTGCACATCGGCGTGGGCGCAACCCTCTTCGGCCCCATCACGATCGGCGAGGGAACGAAGATCATGGCCGGATGCGTGATCAACCACAGCGTGCCACCGCGATCGATCGTCGAGGCTTCCATTCCTCACATCAGCGCGCGGGGGACTCGGAAGCGATCTTCTGACGATGCGCCCATTTAAAAAAACCGCTTTCAAGTTGACGCGAGGTCGAGGCGGGGCCGAGGAGCGGACCGGAACAGCCTTGAAGGCTTTGAGGACCGCACCGCAGGCCCCGACGATGAGATCGCGGCAAATCGAAAGCGGGAAACGTGTATGATGGGTTGGCTATGTCGACCCGCTCGTTTGCTTCGTGTGCGCTGATCGGTACGTTCGTCGTTGTCTTTGCAGGCGGAGGATGCGGCTCATCGGGGCCGTACGTGTGGGCCGGGAATCTTCCAACACCGACGGGATCGTCGAGCGACGTCATCATCAACGACGGCGACACGGTGAACGTGCGCGTCTTCAATCAAGATCCGCTCTCCACGCGCGAGAAAGTCCGAGTGGACGGCAAGATCTCCATGCCGGTGATTGGCGAGGTCATGGCGCGCGGCAAGCGCCCCGCGCAACTTGCCAGTGAAATCCAGGAGCGCCTCAAGGCCGTCGTCGTTGCCCCCTCCGTCTCGGTGACGATCGAGCAGGGAGTCGAACTCAAGGTCTCGGTCGTGGGCGAAGTGCGTAACTCCGGTGTTTTTCAACTCGATCCCGGCGCAAATGTCTTGCACGCGCTCGCCGCTGCTGGCGGTCTCAACGACTACGCCGATACCGATAAGATCTTTGTCATTCGTAAATCGCTGCCGCAACGCGTTCGATTCCGTTATTCTGATTTGCGAGCAGCCGATCCAAAGAGCATTAAGTTCACGCTTCAAGCTGGTGACGTGATCGTCGTCGAATAAAGTCGAATAAAGGGTAGAATGCTTCGTATCTTAAGAATATCGTCTCGGATTAGTATTCGTGTTGTTGGTTTTGCGCTCGTGGCGCTCGCCGCGAGCAGCAGCGGTGGCTGCGGAGGAGGAGGCGGCGGGGGAGCTGGCTCAACGCAGATCACGGGCAGCATCGGTTGCGACGACGGCGGAGGCACGTCACCTGGAACAACCTCAAGTGGCATCGCCGCAGGAACCGCTACGAGCAAGTCACTGACGGTCAACGGGCAAAATCGTACGTACGTGCTCTACACACCGAGCACCTACGACGGGAAAACGCCCTTTCCGGTCATTCTCGCTTTCCACGGCGACGGCGGTGATGGCGCAAGCCTGCGCGCTTGGTTCAACCTGGAGCCCACGGTGGCCGAGCAGGCAATTATCGTTTACCCCGACGGAATCAATGGAACGTGGGATATCGATGATATCGCTGGGCTCACCAACGACGTTGCATTCGTGGATGCCATCCTTGCTGATTTGAATAGCAACATGTGCATTGCTCAGCAGCGGCTCTACGCAACAGGCATCTCGCGCGGCGCGTATTTCACCAACCAGATGGTCTGCCGGAGCAAGAACACGTGGAGAGCCATCGTGACCCACGCGGGCGGCGGCCCGTATTCAGCGATCGATGCGGACGAATACGATTCGAAGGGCAACTTAAAGTGCACAAACCAACCGCTCGCTGCGCTTCAAGTGCATGGCGACGCGGATGACGGTGTGGCTGTAAGCGAGGGGATGAAATCGCGGAGTTTCTGGTGCGATGTCAACGGTTGCCAGGGCTGCACGTCGGAGTGGAAAGCCTCCCCGGATCCCACTCAGCCCGTGAGCCCCTCGCCATGCATGACCTACGCGGGGTGCTCAAAGCCTGAAGTATGGTGTGAAATTCCCGGCCTCGGACACACGTTCTGGGACCAGGCCCCACAAGTCACTTGGGGTTTCTTCTCGCAGAACTAAGAGCGTGTTCTACAGCCGTTGCGAGCGAATCGAGGCTAGGGCGGAGCGCGAGCACCGGGCGGAACAGGCGTTGATGCCTTTGAGCACGGAGCGCAGCGCCCAACCGACGCATCGATTCGCGCAGCAGGCTGCCCTACACGCTCTAAGTAGCCCTCTTAATGACGGGCGGAGGAGATAGGCAAGAGAATACGAAACGAGGTGCCGCCGCCGTCGCGCGGTTCGCACGAGATGGAACCGCCGTGCGCCTCGACGATCTGGCGTGTGATGGCAAGACCAAGACCCGTGCCTTCGCCCTTCGTGGAGAAAAATGGATCGAAGATACGCGAGCGCACGTCGTCGGGGATGCCGCTTCCGCGATCCTCCACCCGAGCGACGACGCTCATGCCCTCGGCATTCACGGAGACATCGACACGTCCGCCGTCGGGCATGGCCTCGCGCGCGTTGCGGAGCACGTTGAGCAACGCTTGCCGGATCTGTCCTTCGTCGAAGAGCGCAGGCGGAACGACAACGCCAATCTCGAGCGCGATTTCGAGCCCTGCGCGCTCCATCTCGGGCTTGGCGAACGCGACGATCTCGCGAATAGCACTCGCGAGATCATCGGCCTCCATACGAGGCTGAGGAAGGCGTGCAACACGCAAGTATTCCTCTGACAGGTGCTCGAGCCGCTGCACTTCGCGCGTGATCGAGCCAAGGAGAGCCTTCGCTTCGGCGGCGACGTTACTGGCCCCGAGCTCTTCTTCGAGCAGCTCGATGTTGAGCCCGATCGACGACAAAGGATTGCGGATCTCGTGCGTGACGTGTGCAGCCATCTTGCCAATCGCCGCGAGCCGCTCGTTGGCAACGGCGCGGCTCTGCGCGCGGCCAACGGCGGACACCATTCGCTCGAAGGCAGCGGCGAGCTGACCAATCTCGTCATCGCTCTCCGTCACGGGCTTCGGAGTCAGATCTCCACGCGCAACGGCCTGTGCGCGTTCGGTCACGCGCTCGAGCGGTCCCAGGATCCGCCGCGTATGCACCGCAACACCAATGCCGACCGCGAGAGTGAGTGCTGCAAGCAGCGCGAGCTGGAGGATGGCTCGACGCTCGCGCGCGCGTGTTGCCGAAGACAGATCGACCATCGCGCGATCGACGTGCTCGGTGAGAACACGCAGGCGCTTCTCACCATCGTGTTCCATCGCGCCGAGCTGCAAGAGTTCGCGATTGACCGCATCGCGGTCGCCTGCATCCAGATCGGAGAAGAGTCGATCGATGGAGCCTCTATCGGAGGCAAAGGACGCTTGCACCGCGTCGAGCTCGCCAATCAAATCGAGCGCGAGTCTCTTGGTCGCATCGTCACCAACGCTGCGGAGGTTCGTCATGGCCGCGCGCGATTCATCGAGCGTGACACGCCGCACGCTCGACAGCGTCTCGAGCACGACACGCATCGACAGCGGGTTCTTTTCATCCGGGATGCCGTCGACGAGTGCAGCCAGCGTCGACTGCACGGCACGGAGCTGGCCAATCTTGAGCGCAACGGGGACGTAACCCTTGGCGAGCTCGTCGCTGTCGTCGGCCGTACGCTTGAGTGACAGGGCCGAGTAACCGGCGGTGATCGCGAACGCGAGCAACGTGACGGCGAACGACGCGAGGATGCGCGCGGCAACGGTGCGCCGAGGCTTCATTGCACACCGAGCGCGCGCGCGATGACGGTGACGAGATCGATCGTCCTCGCACCCTGCTTGCGAAAGCTTCGCGCGCTCGAGGCGCATGCCGTGACCACCATCCCGCCGCCCTGCGCAGCGTGATCGGCAAGGCGTGAAGCGGTCATGGCCTTTGACACGTCGGGCATCGTCACAGGTAAGAGGCCACCCGCGCCGGAACATCGTGCATCCCTGTCACGTCGCGCGAACTCGTCGGGTGGGCGACCGAGTGCACGCGCGAGCAACGCGCGCGGACTGACTTCGGCAAGATCGCCGAGCCTTCGTGCATTTTCGCCGAGCACGCTCGCGCGTTCTGCGAAGCGCTCGATGGTGCGGATCGCGGCACCCGGCGCGACCCCCGCGGAGACGAGAGCGCTTCGCGCTTCGAAGAGCGTGGACGTCACGTCGTTCCTCTTGCCCCACGGCGTGATCGTCTCGCGAGGCTCGGCGTTCGATACGGGGCATGCGCTCCGACACAACGTCGGACAGAACACGCAGCGCTCGAGTGCTTCTCTATGCGCCTCGAGTGTGGGAAGGCGACGGAGAGCGCGCTCGTCAGGTCGGGCCACGATCTAGCGATATGTGAAACGTAAATCGTGATCGCAAATGCGGAAAACGTCGCCCTCGGCGATCTGCTTTCGCGCAATGCGCTGACCGTTGTACTCGACGCCGTTGGTCGATCCCATATCGACGATGAAATAAACGCCATTCTGATATTCGATCATGGCGTGTTGGCGCGACACGTTGGGGTCCTTCAAGGTCAAATCGCTCGACTGCTTGCCGCGACCGATGACGAATCGATCCTTGTTCACGCCGAATTTATCGCCGTGGTAGATGATGCTGAGCGGCGCGTTCGTGGGCGCTGGTACGCCGAGATTCGCGCCGTTGTTGTATCCGCTCGTTGCTGGGTTCGGCGGCATGACCGCCGGCGGCATGACCATACGACCGCCAGCCGGAGCTTGTGGAGGAGCGCCGAGCCGCGGCGCCTGCGGCGGAGATGGCGGGCGAGCAGGTGAACCGAGCGGCGATGTGACCGGGCGCACGGGTTGACCACCGGCGCCGCCCGCGGAAGTGCGCGGAGGAGGCGCAGGCAAACCGCCACCACGCGGAGGCGGAGGCGGAAGAGCGCCTGTATTACGCAAGGTTGCCGCGCGCGCGGGAGACGGAGGCACGGGCGCGGGCGGCGACGGCACGTCCGCGGGTCCACCTGCGCCACCTGCACTCGCGCCGCCGCCAGACTCCGCGCTTCGCGCGGCCGTAACCGGCGGACGTCCGGTTTGACCGCGCTGACGCGCATACTGCTTCATCGCCTCGTTGACGAGGTAGTCGACACTGCATTCGAGCTCGCGCGCCATCAGCTCGAACGTTTCCCAGAGCATGTCCCGGCATTGAAACGTTCGGGGGCTCTTCTTGTTGGGATCCGAGCTCATGATCGATTTTGCCCTTATAACGCCAAATCGAAAAGTATTGCGAATCCGCCTCTCTGCAAAGCAATTCTTGCAAAGCACCCCAAAAACCCGGACACAGCCTCAGAGCGTGTTCGACAGCCTGCTGCGCGAAATCGATTCGGCTTCGATGGCGCCTTCGGCGCTGCCCGGCCGCCTACGGCGGGACCTCAGGTGGACGCTGCGGTGCCTGCGCACGTACGACAACAAGTACGCTTGCGCGGGCTCCTGACTTCGCGGTGCGACGGCGTGTGCGTGTGCTATTTGCACACGCACCTCGCGCTCCGCCCTAACCTCGATTCGCTCGCAACGGCTGTCGAACTCGCTCTAACGCCGTGGCCATCTTCTCTTCATGTCTTCATGAAGGCACGGACAGGAAAGGCGGCTCCGATCCCCCTATTTGCACGAACGCTACTGCCGGAATACTTCCGGCAGTAGTGCGAATCCTCACTTATCCATCGACTTATCCATCGAACACCCATCTTCCTTGTCGCACTCCGAAGAGCGAATAGAGTTCCTTTCAGCACTCTCGATTGTACTCTTAGTGAGAGTACAATCTGTCCACGTTGTTGACCCAGACGCGCAAAACCCACTAAGTTTTGATGTAGGTCAACGTAGGATGACGCCTCTAAGCCTGTTCAGCCCGAGTCGAATGCGCGTGGACGCGTCCGACACGAGCGCTCTGCCGCCCAATACGCGTCTGCCGAACGTGCTCGGCTCGCAGCCTCAGAACTTTGCGCGCGGTCGCGAAGTAGCGGCACTCCTTCTCTGGACGTTTGCGATCTTCCTCTCGCTCGCTCTCGCATCGTACGCTGGCGATCCGCAAGCGGTCGTGACTTCACAAGATGTGCCGGCGCCGATCAGCGGAGAAAACTGGGTTGGGCCGGTTGGTCAAATCGTTGCGCGTGCGTTCGTCACGCTCGTTGGTGTGGCGGCGTGGGTTGTCCCGCTCGAGGCCATTCTTCTCGGCATCCCATTCGTGCGCGGCAAGAAGAGTCGAGCAACGACAACGCGTCTCGCTGGCGACATCCTCATGGTCGTCATCGGTGCAGCTCTCGTGCAAGTGGGCGCGCCGGACAAGGTCCTCTTCGGTCATCACCCGGCCAGCGGCATCGTCGGAGAGCTGTTCGGCGAGCTCGCGCGCTCGCTCTTTTCGGCCGTCGGATCGTTTCTCGTTGGCTTCGCGCTCATCGGGCTCATTCTGATCAGTCGCGCGTCGTTCTCCTTCATCGCGCTCATGCGGTGGCTTGCGCGCCTCGGCACGATGTCGGCCGAGAAGACCGCCAGCGGCGCGCGCTCGGTGGCGGATGCGTGGCGCACCGCACGCGAGATCGAACGAGAGAAAGACGAAGAGCGACGCAAAGACGAGGAGCCTCGCATCGAGCTTCGCACAGATGGAGAAGCAACCATCCTCACGCCGCAAGACGAACAAGGCGCGGGCGCAGAGGGCAGCGACCCCGTCCCCGAGACCGAAAGCCTGGTGGTGGTCGCGCGCGACCAAGCGCCCGAGATCATGCCCGCGTGCACGATCGCGTCGAGCGACGAGCCATCCCGTGTACCCGACAAAAGCGTTCGGCGAACGCGCTCACGCCGCAAGAAGACCGATGCCGATGAAGAGGCCGAGTCCGTCGCGCGTGCCGTTGCCGACGAAGACGAGTCCGACGAAGCAGTCGTGCCGGCGCCTGACGATCTCGACGCCGCGCCGGCGCCGAACAAGCCACGCACGCGGACGAAGAAGGCAGCGGAGATCACCATCGTCGACACGTCCGCGGCGCTCGCCAAAGACACGCTCGCCAAATCAATCGAGGCGCCGAAGAAGTTCGCGAAGAAGTCATCTTCCGACGCAACGTACTCGTTGCCGTCGCTCGACATGCTCACGGCCGCGAAACTCGAGATCGGCCCGATGTTCGACGAAGACAAACTCCGTCGCAACGCCGAGCTCCTCGTCAAAACACTTGCAGACTACAAGGTTACGGGGAAGGTCGAAGAGATCCTCCCAGGCCCCGTCGTCACCACCTTCGAGGTCTCGCCGGTCGCAGGCACCAAAGTCAGTAAGGTCTCGGCATTGGCCGACGATCTTGCACTCGCACTCGCGAAGAAGGTGCGCATCGTCGCGCCGATCCCCGGGAAAAATCGAATCGGTTTCGAGCTCCCGAACGACAAGCGCGTGCCGGTGATCCTGCGCGACCTCATCGAAGATCGACGCTTTCAGACGCTCGACGTTCCGTTGCCCGTCGTGCTCGGCCGCGACATCGTCGGCAATCCCGTGTACGCAGATCTCGCGGGCATGCCTCACGCGATCGTCGCGGGTGCCACGGGCTCCGGTAAGAGCGTCGGCCTCAACGTGATGCTGACTTCGCTCCTCTTTCGGCGCACGCCCGACGAGCTGCGCCTGCTCATGATCGACCCGAAGGTCGTCGAGCTCGCTCCGTACGATCGCATCCCGCACATGCTCTTGCCGGTCGTGACCGACATGAAGCAAGCAGCCACGGCGCTCAAGTGGGCGGTGGACGAGATGGAACGGCGCTACCAGCTCTTCGCCGACGCGGGCACGAAGAACATTGGAACCTACAACGGTTGGGTGAAGCGCGTCATCGCGGGCGAGATCAAAAATCCTCTGCCGAAAGTCGTGCGCGGCAAAGACGCGAACGGATTGCCCGAGGAGCTCTCGGTGAGCTTCGACGATCCGGAAGGCGAGCAGCCGCTTCCGGAGCGCTTGCCCATGATCGTCATCGTCGTCGACGAGTTCGCCGACCTGATGATGCAGCAAGGGAAAGAGGTCGAAGCCGCTGTCGCGCGTCTTGCGCAGAAGGCTCGCGCGGCCGGAATGCACGTCATCCTCGCGACGCAGCGCCCGAGCGTGGACGTCATCACCGGCATGATCAAGGCGAATTTCCCGACGCGCATCGCCTACCGCGTGTCGCAGAAGATCGACTCGCGCACGATCTTGGACGAGCAGGGTGCCGAGCACCTCCTCGGGCGCGGCGACATGCTCATCAAGCTCAATGGCACGAACGAGACGAAGCGCGTTCAGTGCCCATGGGTCAGCGAAGAAGAAGTTCAGGCCATCACGACCTACCTTCGCACGCAGGGCGAGCCCGTCTACGACGAGAACATCCTGAAACCGCGTGACGACGACGGCAGCGCCGAAGACGAAGACGACGGCGAGGCCGATCCCATGTACGACGAGGCGGTGCGCATCGTGGCAGAGGGGCGCCGGTGCTCGACGTCGTGGCTTCAGCGAAAGCTCGGGCTCGGATACAACCGCGCAGCGCGCATCGTCGAGACGATGGAACGGCGCGGGCTCGTGGGACCCGCCAACGGCGCGAAAGACCGCGAAGTGTTGTTCGACGCAATCTGACGATGCGTGCATGATGCACGCATACAATTCGTTCACGTCGCCGATCGGGTCAACGCCCACGTCAACGAACCACCAATCTCAAGCTCGCTCGAGAATATGGCGAAGCTCGGGGGGAACTTGGCCGTATGCTTCCGCGGCCGCCAAGAGACCTGCGTTCGATGACACGTGCGTCAGAAACTCTTTTGCGTACGGCGTCCCCGACAGACCGTGAACGCGTGTGACCAGCCGAGGCACGCCTCGCGCAATGGCTTCCTTCGCGGCGTCGATCCGACCGAGATCGGAACATGCATCATGCAACGCGAGGTACACGGGCGCTTCGTTGAGCAAGCTCGGTGAACCGTGTTCGAGAAGGTCCGCGGCTTCGGTCGCAAGCTCCATCGCACGTTCCGGATTTCCGCATCGTCGCTCGGCTTCGGCCCAGAGCCCGATTGCGACCGGCGTGACGTCGAGCATCTTCGTCGCGCGGTAACCGCCGGCGGCCGTCTTGAGGAGCATGCGCGCCGGCTCGACCCCCACGCTGCGGCTACCGCTAAGTAATTCCGCGCCTCGATAAAAAAGCACTCCGAGCGATACGCGATCGTGCGGTACCCACCCGCCCGACGCGGCCGCGTCGGCGAACGCACGCGTGTCTCCGAGCAGCACGTCGATGGATGGATCGGAGCCGAACGCCGCCGCCCAGCAGAGCAAAATCATTTGGCCATGGCGCACCGTGCCCGGCGAACCTACGGCTTGGCCAAGCGCGATCCCGCCCTCGACGGCAACTCGCGCTTCTTCCTTGGCACCCATCGTGGTGAGCGCGAAGCCCACGTTGATCGTGAGCGTTGCCTCACGTGTCTTCAAACCAGCCTCGGCGGCCGCGCGCGCCGAGCTCCGGCGCGCCTCGAGCGCGGCGCCAACGTCGCCGCGTGCCTGGTAGACGACGGCAAGCGTTTGCCACGCATCGACAGCAGCGCCTGAAATTCCGTGCCTCCGCGAGAGTTCGAGCAACGAATCGGCCCACTCCGCAGCCTTGTCGAGTTCGCCCGCGAATGCGTACCGTGAAGCAAGCGCCGCGGCACTCCGAGCCTCTTCGTCGAAGAGTCGCGCCGCCTTCGCACGCGCGATGACGTCTTCGAGCGCCGAGCTCGTGTCGGGACCGCCGCCACACGCGTCCTCGTAGCGAGCGCGCGCACCCATGGCGCGCACCTCGCTCGCATCGTCGTAGATCGCTTCGTGCATCGCACGGACGGCCGTGTCGCGTTCGGCGGCGCGCGCATCGAGGCGAGACCATGCCTCGTCGAGAAGCTGTGCACGCGCGAACTGCGTCGGGTGGTCTTCGGCAAACGCGAGCGATTTGTCTGCGAGCTTCACGGCCTCGCCGAGCGCACTTGCGGCGAGCGCACGCCGAGCCGCTTTTTCTAGATGGTTTGCGGCTGTCACAGCCTCACCTCCGAGCTCGAGGTGGCGCGCTACGATCGCGTCGTCTTCACCCATCTTCGCGAGCCAGAGTCCTGCTCGCGCATGCAAGATTTTGAGCTCCTCATCACCCAGCGACGCATACGCGACGTCGTGCGTGAGCGCGTGTTTGAACGCCCACTCGCGCGTGTTCTTGAATCGCGACCCTGCTTGTTCGACGAGCAACTCCGCGCTCGTCAGCGCTCGCATGACGGCAGGTGCGTTCGAAACACCGAGCGCACCGAGCCCAGCGTCCCAAACCTCTATCCCGAAGACACTGAGCTTCGTCGCAGCGTCACGAACGTCCTCGTCGAGCGCATCGAGCGATGCCTGGATGGCAGCCTCGATGGTCGGGGCGCTCGCGGCGTCACGACCCTGCTGCGCAAGGCGCGCGAGTTCCTCAGCAAACAGCGGAGAGCCTGCGGCTTGTGCCGAGATCGATTCGACGAGCTCCGCGCCCTTTTCGCCCTGCGCCCTGTCGCCGAGGATCGCTTTGGCAATCGCGCGCACCGTTCGGCGCGCGAGCGGACGGAGTTCGATGCGCACGTGATCGCGACCTGAAAAACGCGCTGGATCATCACGGAAGAGCGTTGGCCGCGCGGTGATCATCACGAAGACCGAATGCCCCGCGGCACGCCCGAGAAGGTGATCGATCCACGCGAGGCTCTCGAGGTCCGCCCACTGCGCGTCTTCGAGAGAGATGACGAGGGGCCGCTCTTCGGCAACGCGAAGTGCCATGTCCGTAAGAAGCAGCCAGATCGCGTCGCGCGCCGCCCGAGCGTCCGTAGCCGCCGGCAGCGGTTCGTTCGCCACGAGTCTCGCGACGAGCTCCCGCGTTGCCGGACGGATGCCGTCGACGTGCGCCACGATGGCATCGATCGCGGCGACTGCGTCCGCGAGCTTGACGCCCTTCGACACACCGGAAAGGCCGCGCGCGATGTCCGCCATGATGCCGAGCGCGTGACTCTTCGCGAAGGACTCCGCACGCACGACGGCGATGTGCGGCGACGACGCGTGCGAACCGATGCGTGCAATCGCCTCACGGCGCAGACGCGTCTTGCCGATGCCGGGCGCGCCGCTGATCGTGACGACGATGGGTGTCTTGTCTTCTTGACATCGCTCGTAGGCACTCACGATCTGTGACAGATCCGCTTCGCGGCCAACGAACGGCGAACCGCCCGCACCTTCCTTCTTGGCCGCGACCTGCGCGCCAACCACGGCGGTGCCGTCGGGACGGATGGAGAGCTCGAAACGACCGCGCGCGAGCTCGCTCGTCGTCGTGTCCGCAAGGACTTGTGCCTTGCTCGCGTCACGGGCCAACGCCGCTGCACGATCCACGACCTCACCGGTGGGACGGGTCCTGTCGATCCGCGTGCGCCCCGTGGCGACGCCAACACTGCATCCTGCGCGTGCGAGGCGTTGACCGAGATCGAGCGCGCGGGCGGCCTCGTCGCCGAGCGCCTTCTTCACGCCGAGGTGCGCGACAATCGCATCGCCGCCGAGCTCCGTGGCCTCGGCGCCGCGTGCACGAAGATGCGCGAGCAGACGCGCGCGCAGAGAACCCTTTGGCACGTGCGTCGCGAGGATGGAGGTGACGAGCCTCGTACCTCCGGATTTCACCATGGAGGAGGCCGCGGGCCCGAGGCTCATCGGCGCAAGATCGGGTGGCTGCGTGCGCGTGGCGCTCGATGCCGTCGCGAGCTCACGTTCGATGGCGCGCAGGCGGAGCGCGACATCGGACGCGCGCGCGGGCCGGTCCTCCGGATGCGTCGCGAGCATGGCGCCCACGAGCTCGTCGAGATCCATGGGTGCGTCAGGAAAGATCTCGGTGAGTCGCGGCGCCGGCGTCGTGACGAGGCGCGCGAGAATGGCGATAGGTGTAGGCCCCACGTGCGGGGGACGACCGGCGATCATCTCGAAGAGCGTCGCGCCAAGCCCGTAGATGTCCGCGCGCGCGTCGACCTCGGTATCACCGCGTGCTTGCTCGGGCGCCATGTACGCCGGCGTCCCGATGATCGCTCCGGTGCGCGTCAGGCGCGCGTCCTCGGCCGAGGCCACGCCGAAATCGACGAGCTTCGCCAACAGCGCCGCGCTCGATGGTCCCGGCGCGGATGGCTCGCCGTTGCCGGAGACGCTCACGCTACCGCTGCCGACCAGGAACACGTTCGATGGCTTGATGTCGCGATGCACGATCCCGACGCCGTGCGCATAAGCAAGCGCGTCGGCGACCTGCGCGCCGACCTCGACGGCTTGCGCGAGAGTAAGTGGCGCTCGCTTCTGACGCTGCGCGATGTCTTCGCCGTCGAGCCACTCCATCGCGACGTAGGGGTGACCTTCCTCGAGCTGCCCAAACGCCACGACGCGCACGATTCCCGGATGGCTAAGCCCAGCGAGGAGGCGCCCTTCGCGATCGAAGCGCGCCTCCTCGCTCGCGTCGACCCCGGGAATCGCGATGACTTTGAGTGCGACGGGCGCCCCCGTCACATGGTCGCGTGCACGATACACGATGCCGACACCGCCGCGCCCAACCTCGCGCTCGATGACGAAACGTCCTGCAAGAAGGCCCTGAAACGCGGCCAATACCACGGCGCGTGAGACTACAGGGGCACCGCTACGCGAACAACCGTAACTCGCACGCCGATTGCGTCCGACAGAAGTGCGTTGACCCGTTCGTTGACCCATCCACAACCGGCGTGACGTCGTCCACAGCGCGCGTCACGGGGAGAAGAGGCAGAGATCATGTCCACCATGCACGACCCCTACTTGCGTGACGTTCGCGATGTCCGATTGCGCAATACCGAAGAACCTAAAAGGCCGGCAACACCCAAGTGGGTTTGGCCGGTCGTGGCTCTCATTGCGCTTTCCTTGCTCGGATTCTTATTCGCGCGCGCCACGCATCACACGCCCGTCATGCCAGGACCGACGATGGAGCAACGCATGAACGAACCAATGGGCGTGCCTGATCGTCCGAACGAACCGATGCGTTCGCCCGATCAACCCGGTCAGCCCGGTTATCGGCAGCCCGGGTACGGACGCTAACTGGGCAGACACCGAGGCCTGCCCCTACAGCCAATAACGCATTCTTCGTAGGGCGGCCCCCCGTGGCCGCCCTACACTCGGGGAACTCATTCAACACTCGGCAAGCCGCGGAGTGCCGTCTGGAGCTCGTCTTGGTCATATTCCTGATCGACGAGCTTGCCGGAAAGGTAATTTTGGTAAGCCGTCATGTCGAAGTGGCCATGACCGGAAAGATTGAACACGATGACTTCGGTGCGACCCTCGTACTTGCAACGCAGCGCCTCATCCATGGCAGCTTTCACGGCATGATTGGCTTCCGGTGCGGGGACGATTCCTTCATGACGCGCAAACAACACCCCCGCTTCGAAACATGCGGTCTGGTGATATGCGCGCGCTTCAATCAGGTTGAGCTCCTTCAGGTGACTGACAAGAGGGGACATCCCATGGTAACGCAAGCCACCAGCATGGAATCCGGCCGGCATAAACGTGGAACCTAGGGTGTGCATCTTGACGAGCGGCGTTAAATGGGCGGTGTCGCCGAAGTCGTAGGCATACTTTCCGCGCGTCAAACTGGGGCAACCAACGGGTTCCGCCGCGATGACGCGTCGCTTCTTCGAATTCGCACCACCTCGAAGTTGCATGCCAAGAAAAGGAAAGGCCATCCCTGCGAAGTTGCTGCCACCCCCTGCACATGCAATGACAATGTCAGGGTCTTCGCCCGCGAGCTCGAACTGGCGAATGGTCTCCTGGCCAACGATGGTTTGATGCAGCATGACGTGATTGAGTACGGAGCCAAGCGCATACTTGGTGTCTTCATGGAGGGCAGCAACTTCCACGGCCTCCGAAATCGCAATCCCGAGCGAGCCAAGGTGATTCGGATTTTTTTCCAGAATGGCCAAGCCCGATCGGGTGGACGAGCTGGGCGACGGAAGGCATTGCGCGCCGTAGGTCTCCATCAGCGCGCGCCGATATGGTTTTTGATCGTACGACACGCGAACTTGAAAAACGGTAATGTCCAAGTTGAACAAGCTGCCTGCGAAAGCGAGCGAGCAACCCCATTGGCCTGCACCGGTTTCCGTTGTAAGCTTCTTGACGCCTGCTTGTGCGTTGTACCAGGCCTGCGGGACAGCGGTATTCGGCTTATGGCTGCCTGCCGGTGATACGCCCTCGTACTTGTAATAGATATGCGCCGGTGTATCGAGCGCCTTTTCAAGACGTCGCGCTCTGTAGAGGGGGCTCGGTCTCCAAAGCCGAAATACTTCGCGCACGGGCTCGGGTATTTCGATGGTCCTCTCGACGGAGACTTCTTGTAAAATAAGCGATTTGGGAAATAACGGAGCCAGATCGTCCGGACCCAGCGGCTGCTTCGTGCCCGGGTGCAGCGGGGGCGGCAATGGCGTGGGCAGATCTGCCACGATGTTGTACCAATCCTTAGGCAGGTCCTTTTCATCGAGCAGAAACTTCGTTGTCGCGGGCATTGATCTCTCTCCAGCTTTCCGGGTGGGCGAAGTGTATTCGGAAGCCCCAACTTATTTCCAGAACATCGTGGGCCATGTTCCCCACGGACGGTCACCGTGTTATGTGGGCGCAGGTGGCCCTCGAGCAACCGTACCTCGATCTGCTTCGGCTCATTCTCGAGCGCGGCAAGGATCGTGCGGACCGCACGGGGACGGGCACGCGCAGCATCTTTGGCCATCAGATGCGCTTCGATCTGCGTGAAGGCTTTCCGCTCCTCACGACGAAGAAGCTGCACCTGAAGTCCATCATCGTCGAACTGCTCTGGTTCCTCCGCGGCGAGACGCATGTCAAATCCTTGCAGGATGCAGGTGTCCGGATCTGGAACGAGTGGGCAACGGCTGAGCAGACCGCGCGTTTCGGGCGGATAGAGGGTGATCTCGGTCCCGTTTACGGCCACCAGTGGCGCAACTTCGGCGCAACCCTACGCAAAGATGGCAGCTACGAGGCGGACGGAGTCGATCAACTTGCGCGCGTGCTGCGCGATATCCAACAAACTCCCGAGAGCCGGCGCCTTCTCGTCACAGGATGGAACCCCAAAGAAGCCGACCGCGTCGCGCTCCCGCCCTGCCATACGCTCTTTCAGTTCCACGTGCACGACGGCGAACTCTCCTGCCAGCTCTATCAGCGAAGCGCGGACGTGTTCCTCGGGGTGCCGTTCAACATCGCGAGCTATGCCCTGCTTACGCAAATGGTGGCGCACGTCACGGGGCTCAAGCCAGGCGATTTCATTCATTCCTTCGGAGATGCCCACCTTTACAAAAACCACTTCGAGCAGGCAAGACTCCAACTTTCGCGCGAGCCTCGCAGAGCGCCGCGCATGATTCTGAATCCACGGGTGACCGACCTGTTTTCGTTCTGCTACGAAGACTTTACGCTCGAAGCCTACGACCCGCACCCGCACATCCCAGCCGAGGTGTCGGTATGATCTCGCGCGCACCCCTCGCGCTCATCGTGGCCGTTGCCGAGGGAGGCGTGATTGGGAAAGATGGGAAATTGCCATTTCGCGTCCCTGAGGACCTGCGCCATTTCAAAAATACGACCATGGGTCATGCCATTATCATGGGTCGAAAGACGTACGAGTCCATCGGCAGGGCATTGCCAGGACGGAGAAACATCGTCGTCAGCCGCACACCCGGATATTCTGCGGAAGGATGCGAAGTTGCTTCGTCGCTCGAAGAGGCCGTGATGCTCGCTCGGACAACCGACGAGGAGCCGCACGTCATTGGCGGAGGCGCAATCTATGAAGCCGCACTGCCATTCGCGACACGGATTTATCTAACGAGAATACATGCCAGGTACGAGGGTGATACCTTCTTTCCGCCGCTCGATCGAGAGTGGCGCGAAGTTGCCCGTCACCGCGGCGAGTCGGAAGGGGTGGAGTTCGTCACGCTCGAAAGGTAGCGTGAGCCCGTCCTCCGCATGCGCCCGATCCTTCCTCTCCACGCCACCATGACGAAAAGCGTTGCCGCGTTGCTGTCCGTCCTGCTCGTTGCGGCTGCGTGCGTGAGGCCGGAGCCAAAAACGCCGGTCGCAGAGTGCGTGAAGAAGTGCTCGGACGTCGCGGCGAGCCAGTGTTCGAGCGCCGAATGCGAGCGCGGTTGTGAGTTCATTCTCGACCGAGTCGTCGAGCGTGAGACCAATCAGGTGCTCGCATGCGTTGCTCGCGGGCCGCGCCGCTGTGGAGACGTCGTGTGGGCCCATTGCGCCGTGCACGTTGGCGTGCATGCCGACGGCGGCCCCCCTGCACCGCCACCACCAAGTGAGGATGATTGATTCTCAGGGTTCAAGACGACAGAAAGCGCGATCTTTTGTTCGGCGCAGCACCGAAGCGCGTGGTGTCGCTCGTGCCGAGTGAAACGTACAACGTTGCGGCCATCGGTTGTGGCGGCTCGTTGGTTGGGCGCACGGACTATTGCGAGCTTCCGCGAGATCTGTGCGGCGCGCTGCCAAGCGTCGGTGGACCCAAGAACCCAAGGCTCGAAGCGATCGTCACGCTCGAACCGGATCTCGTTCTGGCCAATCAAGAAGAGAACACGAAGAGCGACCTCGAAGCGCTCGCGCAACGAGGACTCAAGGTGTTCGTTGCTTTTCCGAGGCGGGTCGCGGACGCCGTGGCGCACCTCGCGCGGCTCGCTCGCATCTTTCGCGTCGATCGCCATCCAACCGCGCGCACACTGATCAAACAAGGCTACGAGATGGTCCGCGACGCGGAGGATGCACGCGCGGCGGCTCGCCCGCCAAAGACGTTCTGCCCGATCTGGATGGAACCACTCGTGACCATCCGAGGCGACACATTCATCAGCGATGTGCTCGATCTCGCGGGAGCCGCCAACGTCTTCGCACGTCGAGAGCGCAACCTTTCGGTTGCGTGCGATCGCGACGATCGTTACCCGCGCGTGACGATGGAGCAAATCGTGGCTGCTGCGCCCGAACTCGTTCTCCTGCCGAGCGAGCCCCACGCATTCACGGAACAAGACGCGGATGTCTTTCGCAAAGCTCCAATCCCTGCGGCGAAACACGGCGCCATCGTGCACGTGGACGGCAAAGATCTGTGTTGGTACGGCGCGCGGACCATCGAGGGATTCTCGCGTGTACGCGCCGTCATCGACGCCCACCGCGCCCGCATAAAAGCATGAAAAGCATGAATCTTGGACGTCGTCCGATTCATGCTACCGTGACCGTCGTGAACGTCGACAGAGTCGAGAGGCTGATGGAGCAGGTCTTGTCCGAGGTGCAAGATTTTCGTCTGACTACCTCGGACCAATTTCATAGACTCGAGATGCGGATCGACAGGCTCGACGCCAAGATCGACCGAGTCCATGAGGAACTGAGCGCCAGGATCGACCGCGTCCATGAGGAACTGAGCGCCAGGATCGACCGCGTCGCACAAGACGTGAAGCTGACCCAGCGGGCCGTCTTGGAGGTTTCTGACGAGGTAAAGCGACTCGACAACCATGAAGTGCGCCTCGTCGCCCTCGAAGGAGCAGCGCAGTAGGCCGCTTCAAGTTGACGAAAGCGTGCTGCGGGGATCGGTCAGAAGCAGCCCGAAGACCGCGTGATCGAGCCAGCGGCCGTTGCAGCGTTCGGCCTGGCGCGCGATTCCCTCGAAACGGAAACCCAAGCGCGCGATGACGCCGAGCGAAGCGTGGTTGTCGGTCGCCGCTGCCACACGAATGCGATGCGCGTTGACGGGTCCGAACGTCCAGTCGATGACGGCGCACCCCGCCTCGGTCATCAGGCCCCGTCCGCACAAGTCAACGCGAAGCCAGTAACCGAGCTCGACGCTCTCGTGCAAGTGAGCGAAAGACTCCAGACCGATGACGCCAAGAAACTTGCGAGTCATCTTGTCGCGGATGACGAAGCGGCACGCGCGCGCAGCATCCCAATCGGACGCACTCGCCTCGGCGTAACGTGCGCTCGAATCGAGATCGGTATTGAACGGCACCCATGGCAGCCACGGCTCGAGGTGCGCGCGCGAGCCCTCGACGGCGATCCAAAAATCGCGAGAGTCCGTCGCGTCGAGTGGATGCATCATGAGCCGCCGTGTTTCGAGCGGCCGCAAGCGAAGCCCGGATCGAGGGGGGACGACGAGCACGAAAGGGAACCTAAGCGGTATGGGGTCTGCCCCGCAGAGGAGGCAGGCACGGATACGCGTCAACCATGGCCTTCGTTGGACGTTCGATGCGCTCGACGGTGCTCGTCACGAGATCGCGTCCGTCGGCGGTGAAGTAAAGCGCCTCGCCCGGGAGGGGATCGCCCGCGTTCGGGATGATGGCGCCATTGCCGTAAAACTTCAGCCCGCCATGAAGGCGGTGGCGTATCGCGAGGTGGCCGCGCAGAAAATCACCCGAGCGCCGATCACGAACGGCAACGCAGAAATCGTCGCGAAAGTGATATTCGGTGTTTCGTGTCACGTAGACGCGATGACGACGGCGTTCGGGGACGCTGCCGTCCCTGCTTCGAGCCTTTGCGGCTTCTGCCATGACGGATTTCCTCCTTCACGACATCGTTTGCCGGTACGCCTCGCAGGGCCAAATTAGTTGCGTTGACCGCTTTCGATTTGCCGCGATCTCATCGTTGGGGCCTGCGGTGCGGTCCTCAAAGCCTTCGAGGCTGTTCCGGTCCGCTCCTCGGCCCCGCCTCGACCTCGCGTCAACTTGAAAGCGGTTTTATCGAAAGCGATCACGGGCGCATGGATCGAGGATCGATGGATGCGTTCGCCACGGCATTCGAGAACACGATGTCAACGCTGTCGGCCTTGCCTTCGAACAAGCGCGCACGCATCGGCACGACGAGCCCCTTGTCCATCGTCATGGAGAATCCTCGCACGGCGGCCGCTGTGTCTTTCGCAGTGCCGGAGATCTCGACGTCACTCGCGCCACGCGAGCCCGAAAGATCGTAGCGTTCCCGCAGCGACGCGAGATCGCCTCCGAGAAGTGCACGAAGATCGGAAAGGCCACGCGCAACACGATCGCCGGTGGTAGGCAAAGTCGCCTTCGACGATCGCGTGCGGTACGACAGGCCCTCGGGGCCGACCCAGTAGATGACGTCGTCAGGCGGCAAGAGCTCCCACCGCAGTCGATCAGGCGCGACCATCGAGAGTTTGCCCGTTGACTTCACGCTCGTCAGAAAAAGGGCCATCTTGCGCTCTTGCGTGAAGTCGGCTTGCAACGTCTTGACCGACGCGCGAGCCGCGGCGATGTCCGAGAGCACGCGATCGAGCTTTGGGCCCTCGAGCTTTTCGCGCGCGGGCTCGTCTGCCAACACCTGCGCCGCTGCGAAGAACGCAAGCGCGCCGAAGGTGAACTCACGGCGTCCAAATTTCATCGATCGCTACCTCCCGTGATCTTCTCTTCGCCGAGCAGCGGCCCCCCCGCGCGCGCGCGACCTTCCGTGTATCTTGCATCATTGAACACCTCGTCCGGACCGATCGCGAGTTCGGTCGCGACGAGCGGTGGGCCGTCGGTCACGGCGACGATAGGCCCGAGCGCGATCTTCACGAAGCGCCCCGAAAGATGGGGACCTTCGGAGACCCAGAGCGCCTTGTCCGCGAGATCGAAGACGACGCCGTGGGTGGCGATGAGTGCGTCGACGCTTCTTCGATCTCCGATCTTGCACGCAACGCCGCCTGCGCACGCGTGATCGCGAAGCATCTCGACCGCGCGTTCGACCGTTGCGGTCCCCTCCCCGACATCGCGGAGCAACTCGTCGACACGCGCGCGCCGCGCGAGCGTGGTGGTTGTCTGCTCCACGCGCACGTTGCTCGGATCTTCCGCGAGAGGGCCTTCGAAGTGATTCGTGACAGCCACGCGCGCCGGATCGGCATTGTTGCGGACGAAAGATTCTGCGCCCGGCGCGCGCTCGACGATCGCGAAGCTCCCTTTTGCATCACCCAAAAAAACGATATGCGAGACCATTACGCTTTGCGCCGAGAGAATGGCAATGGCCTCGGCGGTGTCGTGCGCTTTCGAGAGCACCTCGCGCAGCGAGAACACGACGGGCATCCCGGTGGTCAGGGGCTCGCGCGCGCGCGCACCGTTGACGGCGACCGCAACGCCCTCGGCGTTCATGCCCGTGAGCACACCAACGAGCCCCGGCCACGCCACGCTTGCAAACGGAATGCGGCCCTCTTCGCGCACGACGAAGACGGCTTTGTCGCGATCGAAGATGTCGGCGGCCTCGAAGTCGAATGCGCGCGCGAAAAGCGGGTGGCCATCCGCGGTCGCCGCCGGGCCGAGACCAAACGCCGTGCAACCAGACAGTTGCGGTCCGCGTGGCTGATTCTGGCTCGCGGGGCTCGGCCCCGTGCCGAGCAGCGGCGAACGCTCGAAACTCAGGGCGATGTCGTAGAGCGCATGCAAGAACACCATGCGCGTATACGTTGGCATGTGCGCCGCGTACGGATCGGGCGTAAACGTGTGCGCTTGGGCCGCGAGCTCGCGCTGCCGCGGCTCGGGGATGCCTCGCCAGACGTTGCGGTATCGAACGCGGCCAACGTCGAACATCAACGTGCGCACCACACCGATGGGCACGAGGTGCTCGAAGCCGTCCCATAGAACAGCCTCGTTCTTCGTCATATGTTCGCGCAAGAGCGCAGTGTGCTCAGCCCCTATCTCCGCAGGCGTACCCGCGAGGTTCACCACGCGAACGCCCCGGCCACCGCGATCGCCATAGAGCTTCGTCCAACCTTTGCCTGCGAAGCGAACGGCGCCTTCATCCTTCACCGAGATCGCGACTGGATCCGTCACCGGCGGTTCGATTCGCGTTGCGCGATCGATCACGACATGCGCAAAAATCGGCGCGAGAAGCACGAGGCCCAACGCGACGAGTTTCTTTTTATGACGCCGCACGAACACCCTCACGCTTCCCTCTATACCGCTTTCAAGTTAACGCGAGGTCGAGGCCGGTTAGGCCTGCATTGCGCGCTCGCCGAGAGCGGCAACGACGGTGCGGATGATGCGCCACGGATCACGCGGAACGCGGAAGTGGGTCACGCGATCTTCGGGGTAGAGGACAAGGATGGACTCTTCGACAATGGGGACACCATCCCAGGCTGCACGAAGCAGCACCTCGCCCTCGAAGTCGAAACCATCACCGCGCGCTCCGAGTGCGAGCGTTCGCTGAATGGGATAACGACGCAAACCGCACTGCGTATCGAGCAGCCGAACCCCCGCGAAGCGCGAGAGGAAGAAATTCGAGATGCCATTGGACATCTGATTTTGCTTCGGCGCGCCCGCTCGATCGAGATCACGAATGCCGAGCACGAGAGATCCGGGATGGGTCGAAGCCAGAAGGACACGGCGCGCTTCACCTCCCGGATGCTGCCCATCGGCATCCACCGTGAGTGCAACCTCTCGGTTGCATGCTAACGCCGTGGCGAAGCCAGTTCGCAGGGCTGCGCCCTTGCCTCGATTTCTCCCATGCGAGATGAGCTCGCAGCCAAGCTCCTTTGCAACGGCTGCCGTGCGGTCCCGCGAGCCATCGTCGACAACGACGATGTTGGACTCGAGCTCTGGGATCTGCGCACGCAAGTCCCGAACGACTGCGCCGAGTGTCTTTTCCGCATCAAAGGCGGGCACGACCACGCACGCGCGGGCGAGCCACGCGGGGCTCTCGTGAAAAGCATGCGTCATCGCCTGCCATTTTCGCACGTTGACCATCACATGTGCAAAGGCTAGCCAGCCGCCCGTGGCGATCGCACTGACCATTGAGCACGGGCCGCACGCGGGGCTTTCGCGCGCGGAAATTCATAAGCGAATCAAATCGATGATTCGAGTTCTTCAATTGAACAAGTTTGACATTTCATTCGTTCTAACAACGGATGAACAAGTGCATCAATTGAACAAGATCTATCGCAAAAAAGATCGCCCGACGGACGTCCTTGCCTTCGCGATGCACGAAGGCGAGTTCGGTGCTCTCGCAGGCAATGTGCTTGGCGATGTCATCGTGAGCGTCCCAACGGCCCGCAGGCAGGCCGAAGCTCGGGGCGTCCGCGTGCTCGACGAGGTGACGATGCTTCTCGCCCACGGGCTCCTGCATCTTCTCGGTTGGGACCACGACACCACAGCGAAGGACCGTCGCATGCGCGCCGAAACGGACCGGCTCTGCGCCGCCGCCACGGGCAGCCCCCCTCCGGCGACGAATGCGAAGGCGGTCTCCAAGGCCTCTTCAAAGGCAGGAGCAGCACGGGGTCTGTTGCAGAAACCTGCGGCGCATCCAAAGCTTGCAAGGCGCAAGGCCCCCTAACCGCCAAACGCGTGCAGGCCTCGTCCCTGCCGAAAAACACGGACGTTGATGTGGGCTCGTCTCTCCATAGGCCAGGATGAAAACGCGCGAACGCAGGCGTTTTCCCTTGCGGGGATGGAACTACGAGGTGTAGCAATGACGGCGAGCATCGGTTCCGACCCTAAAATTCGGTGCCGCGGCGGTGTTCAAGACCTTTCTTCATCCGTTCGCCCCGGCACTCGTCGGACGATTTGGGTCGATTGAAAGGTGTCTACAAACGACGAAAGATGTCGTAGTTTCGACAGGAGGAATCACAATGGCTGCTGCAAAGCGTATGACGAAAGCCCAGGTCATCTCGGATATTGCCCAGTACAGCGAACTCGACAAGAAGAGCATCGGTAAGGTCTTTGAGGGCCTCACGGATCTCATCAAGAAGCAACTCGGACCGCGCGGTCCGGGCGAGTTCGTGATCCCCGGGCTTCTCAAGTTGAAGACGGTCAAGAAGAAGGCAATCCCGGCTGGCGAGCGCCGCAACCCGTTTACTGGTCAGATGCAGCACTTCCCCGCGAAGCCTGCATCGAAGAAGGTTCGCGCCACCGCGCTGAAGGCGCTCAAAGATCTCATTCAGTAGTTTCCATCCGGAAACTCAGTAACCGCAACGCGATTATGTCTCGCGTGCGGTCGGGCGCTTTTCCTTCACGGAGTGGCGCCCGCCTTGTTTTGTGCGCAATGGCGTAATGGGGTGAGGCGTTACCCGCGTTGACGTCTGCTGCCCGATCCATGGCAACGAGAAATTGAAATTTTCTCCATCTCTTCGATGACGGCAACGTCGGCAAGATCCTGTGGTCGCGCGGTGGCGAGCTTGTTCGCGATAAATTCGTCGCGGCCGAGCACGCCAACTTCGTGACCGCCAAGCGTTGCCTTGGTTCGCCCGCGCCAAGCTCGGGCGAACGTGACACCCGTAATGCTCGTCATCAGATCGATGCGCAGCGGTTCCCGACCGAGGATTGCCATGCGCTCTGGCTTCGTAAATTCTTTGGAACAACGCGCGAGCGCTTCGAAGCCGAACTCCGCAAGTGCGGCGCAAACGCGTTTTGCGTTGATGATCGTTGGCTCAACGAGGAGGTCGAGATCTTTGGTTGTGCGAATCCGACCGATGACTCCGAACGCGTGCCCGCCGACGATCAGAAAGCGGACGCGATGGGCGCACAACAAGGCGATAAACTCGCTCCATTCGCTCGGCAATGGGCTTGCCTTGGAACGCGAACGTGGCTTGCCGAAGGAGCTCGATCTCGGCGAGGCGCTCTTCGACGCTGAGCTCTTCCCACCGACGGCGTTCTTCCTCGAGTGCTTCTTCATGGGTCGTAAATCGGAAAGACCTTTCCACAGCACGACCATGGTAGCGCATCATGTAGGCCAATCGAACGGTGGGGCGTGGAGAGCGCAAAAGAAACACCGCTCAAATGCAGCAGCGCTCGCGCGTCCGTGACCGGAATGCGCGAGCGCATGAATACGAACCTACTCAGAGCGTGTAGGGCAGCCTGCTGCGCGAAATCGATTCGTCGGTTGGGCGCTGCGGTGCCTGCGCACGTACGATAAGTACGCTTTCGCGGGCTCCTCGCGCTCCGCCCTAGCCCGGATAATTCATGACGAC
>WQYX01000018.1 GCA_009781005.1 Polyangiaceae bacterium
CTCCACTCAGACGAGCCGATCCCTTTGCTGCGAAGGACGTACGGCGCTTCTCGGACCTGCGGCGTACGTACAGTACGCCTCGGTCCTGCGATGCGGCGTGCGCCCTTCTCGCTGCGGTCTCGGCCGTCTGCAGAAATCGCGTCATGAATTCTCCGGGCTAGCCTCGATTCGCTCGCGACGGCTGCCCTACACGCTCTGACTTCTCATGCGAAGCAAGTGAAGAAGAAACCTTCAGTAGGTACCAATCTTAAAGGTAAACTGAGCCCTTTTCAACCGGCATTTTGAATTGTGACGCGAATTGCAAATCGAGGACACGCGCCAACTAACCACGTTATGAGCTATATGCGGCATTCGGACTCAGAGCATGTTTCCCAGCCTGCTGCGCGAATCGATTCGCTTCGATGGCGCCTTCGGCGCTGTCGGCCCGCCTACGGCGGGACCTCAGGGCGGTGGAATGCATAAGTCGCGGGGGCGGTGCTTCCCCTTTCACCCAAACGGAAACGGGAGGCGCTCCCCGTCGCGGGCGTCGTATTCCGCCACCACATCTCCCGTTTCACGGAGCGTAAGCTTCACGAAACGAAGGCGTTCGCTCCGCTCTGCCAATGCGCGCGACAAAAACAAGCCAATAAGCCATGTTTCTGCGTGGCTCGAAAAGTCACGTTCGACGTCAATCGTAAATTCGTCCCCCCAACGGAAGACTCCACCCTGGAGCATGTGCTCGCGGCAGTGCTCGCTCTGCACGAAACGGGGAGACCGAACCCACGTGCTGTTGTCTTGCGCTTTTTTTGATTCGTGCAGCCGAACGAATTCGGCGAGCGCCGCGCACGCTGCCAGTCGCGTAGCCGGCATGCGCGCGTAAGCGCTCATGCGCCACGGGTAATGTTCGTCGAGAATGGCTCGTGACGACTGTGCCACGCGCGTGACGTTCGGCATGCGCTCCGCCGCTCCAACATCACCAAAACCAAGACTGTCGGCGATGTCGCCATCGCTCACGAGCACTTCCCCCTTGATCACGGAGTGCGCGGAAAGAGCATTGAAACCCTCCAACGTTGCAAAAGAAACCTGAAGCTCGGTGCGAGGCTTGCTTGGCGAGATCGATTGCTCGAGAAGGTAGTAGACATCCTCAGGGTCGAGAGTGTGGGGTACCTCGGGTGCCTCCCACGAGTGGATGGGAACACGAACCGAGGCGTCTTCCGTTGACTCGGAGTAGAGCGACTGAACGTGGAGGATCTCGGCACGGGGGCGCTCCGCCGCGCACACCTTCCACCGCGGTCCCCCCGCGCCGTAAAGCGGCTCAATCGCGCGGACGTATTGGTTCGTCGCGGGAGCGCAGAAAAGGAGCAGATTCTCGGAGTCAAGTTTGGATATCCCTTCCGTGACCCGACCGAGAGGAAGAGTGAGCTCGAGCTGCCCGGTATTCGGACTGCAAAATGCGCCAAGGTGCAAATCGAAAAAGCAAAAACTCTCTGGGAAAGCGAAGAGATCTCGCAAAAGAGGACTCGACGAGAAGCGATCTCGCGGCGCGGACACCAAGGGCGGCTCCTCCGTATCCACCCGAACCCACGAAAGCGACCGAGCGGGCAGCTCCGTTTCGGCGGAGCGATTGCCTCTAGGATCCACCACAACGGCGCGAATGGGTTCTTTCGCGATACGTAAAGCGTGGATCAGATCGAGCGCCACCCGGACGGAATCGAGGTGCACGAAAATGCGCACAGTCTCGGGGAGGGCACTCCCAAGAGCAACTCCCCCGGAACCCAAAAGGGTAAAACGGAGGATCTGCGTTTGTGCGTCAAGGCGATCGACGCGGGCCTCCGCGAGCTCGAAGGGAGCAATACTGACTGGCCACATCACTTCGAACGTCACCTCGGCCCCCTCCACGTTGGCCGTGAGCCTTTTCCCCTCTTTCTCGACGAGCATGGTGCGGACCCCCTGGCTCTGCACGATGGTGGATGCCGGACGCGGGCGAAGGCATTCCGGAAGGGCTGCCGCAACGAGAGAGCGCGCAAGCATTTGCCCATCGTCCGCCACGCGGGACTGCGCCGACGCGAATGCAAAAGCTGCCGTCTGCACCAACCGGCCGACCCGGCGGTCGGCATCGCGAGTGAAGAGGTGTTGGAGATGGGGATAGCGCTGGGTAAGACGCCCCACCCTCGTCCAAAGGCCGTTCAGTTCACGCTCGAAGTGATCTCGGAACATGGCAGATATCGTCAACTCCTCCCTGTCCGTCCACCCGCTCAATGAAAGAAGATGCGCGTGTGCCCGGCCAGGATTATTCGGTTTTTCGCGGAAACGTAAGGCGGATATTATTTTTCGTGCAAAGTGCTTCGCAAAGGTAAAATCGATTGGTGCTCACGTGTGCTTCGAATGCGTTTCCGAGCAGACGGAGAAAGAGCGCCACGTCGCCAAGGCCGCGAAAGGGCGTCTCGTCCAGCGTAAATTCTGCCCGGTAACCGTGACGCGCCTCCGCTGAGTCCACGGCCATTCCCACTTCCAAAGAGGCGAGAGCGGCAATGCGCGCGAGGTTGGCCCGCACGGCGGCAGGCTCGACTCCGCGACGAGGAAGGAGCGACAGCAGCAGATTCTTTAGTGTGAAGAGTGTGTCTTGCCGTGCAATTGCGGCGCGCTTGCTTGCCTGAAGCATAAGCTCCACCCCCGTTGCCGCCGGAACATAAGGCGAGCAGGCAATCAGGTTACGTGCGCGAACATTGGCCGGAAAGCCCGCCCCCGGTTCCGTGAGCTCCCCGGGGCGCAACGCGCCTCCGCGCGCGCGGTTGGTTGCCAAGAGATTGAGCGACAAAGCGTGCGGCGCGTGCGGTGGCGCGTAGCCGCGAGGGCAGCTAAGCGTCAGGACGACGTCTGCTTCGGTGCGCGCCGGGGACAGAACGAGCTCAGTTGAAAATGCATAAGGAAAATCTGTTGGAAGATTCGCTGCCCGAAACCGGCGAAGTGGAGGCAACACCTTGGGAGAAGCTTTTAAATCGCTGAGCGGGATGGCGTTGGCCGCCACGACGGCGTACACGCCTCCCTGGGCAAAGGGCAGTCCGGCCACACGCACCGGAAAACTCGAGATTTCGGGACCGACCACGTGCGGTTCGGAGGTGGTGGAGAATAGATTGACTGCTGGTACGCAGTGGGGCCGCAAAGCATCTTCGTCGAGCACGACGCGCCCGGGCACCTGCGCGTCGAAGTGAATCGTCACTATGGCTTCACGGGCTGAAATGCCATCGAGCGCCCGGTCAAATCCCGTTAGCTCGAAAAACGAAAACTTCTCCGGCAGCAAAAAATATTCGCGCGCAAAGGCAAATGCCGTTTGAGGCGCGTCGATCTCCGGTGCAAGGGCATCTTCGACGCGAGTGCCATAACTGCGCATCTTTCCCAAGGGAATCGTGATGCCGCCGGGCAACGTGAGTTCGCAGCGGTCGGTGTGCGAAAGCACGTGATCGAGCAAGAGCAGCGCCACCTCGCGCGAGCCGTCGATATAGAGACGCAAGCGTGATCCGACAGCGCTGCGGAGGCCCGCTTCGGCCGGCGTGCTGACGGCAAATTGCAGGGCATCCCCCGCAATCGATCCTCCGCGCACGACGCGGGCGCGCTCGACGCGCAGCGGTCCCACGTCCACATCGCTCACGAGCCGGAAGCGGCACGGCGCGGGTTCACGCGTGGTGATCTCCGCGCCGGTATTCACGCGCGTCATCCGGTCAGCGGACAGTTCTACGATCGTTGCCGCAGGAAAGGGGCGCAGAAGAGACGGGGCAACGACCTCGGCAAGCGTGCGGAACCCATCTGCCTGAAACTCGCCGGTCTTGTCGACGAGGGTGGCGCCGAGATAGGCGAGCCCCTCGCGCATGCGCTCGATGGTTGGATCCACGACGGTGCGTCCGAGAAGGCCGGCCAGCGCCGGCTGCGCATCGGCAAAATCACGGGCCGCGGCAAGAAGCGAGGCGAAGCCGCTCGTCGGAAAACGCGTCATCTGATCATTGCACGCTAAGGGAAAGCCGCGCTTCCTTCAATCTAATTGAGCGCGCCATGAAACAGAAAGGGCGTGCTAAAGCACCCCGCTGCCATGGGACGCTTCTATGTTACAACCCCGATCTACTACGTGAATGACGTGCCGCATCTCGGCACCGCATACACCACGATTGTTGCCGATGCGCTGCGCCGGTTTCACCTTCTCCAGGGCGACGAAACCTTCATGCTCACCGGCACCGACGAGCACGGACTCAAGATCGAGCGGCAGGCAAAGGAGCAACACCTCGATCCAAAGGCATTCACGGACAAGATCAGCGCGCGCTTCATGGAGGCTTGGCCGAAACTCGATATCTTCCCGGATCGCTTCATTCGCACCACCGACGCCGATCACGAAGCCTTCGTTGCCGAGCTCTGGAAAAAGATCGAAGCAAACGGTGATTTGTACGAAGGCGAATACGAGGGCTGGTATTGCGTTGGTTGCGAATCACTCAAAACTGACAAAGAACTCGAACCAGGAAATCTCTGCCCGCTGCACAAGACACCGGTGGAGCGCGTAAAGGAGAAAAGCTATTTCTTCCGGCTCGAGAAATGGCAAAAGCCGTTGCTCGATTTTTATGGGCGCCACCCGGACTTCATTCGACCCGAATCACGTCGCAACGAAGTCCTGTCGTTCGTAGAGAGCGGCCTAAAGGATCTCTCCGTCTCGCGTACGAGCTTTACGTGGGGCATCCCCGTTCCCGGCAATCCGAAACACGTCATGTACGTGTGGTTCGACGCGCTCGCGAATTACCTCACAGCGCTCAACCACGGGTCCCTTTCTCGTTTCTGGGCGCCGAGCGGCAAAGTCGTCCACCTCGTTGGCAAAGACATTCTGCGCTTTCATGCGGTCTTCTGGCCCGCCTTTCTTTTGAGTGCAGGATACACGGAAGAGCAAATCCCCCAGGTTGTCTTCGCACACGGATTTCTCACCATCGACGGCCAGAAGATGGGCAAAGCGCTGCGCAACGCCGTCGATCCGCTGAAGATCGCTCACGAGCTCGGCGCCGACGTATTGCGTTATCACCTCTTGCGCGCCATTGCCTTTGGGCAGGATGGCGACTTCGATCACGCCGCGCTCATCGAGCGATACAATGCCGATCTCGGGAAGAACCTCGGCAATCTTCTGTCGCGCGTGCTCGGCTTATGCACGAAACTCGCGAACGGGAAGGTGCCCGTCTTCGGGGAGCGCACTGCCCTCGAAGACGAGCTTTTTTCGCGTGTCAAAGCAGATCTTGCCATGGTTCGCTCGGCGTGGGAATCGATCGAGCCGCACCGCGCGCTCGAGACCACCTTCGCCATCAGCTCGGCGGCGAACACCTACGTGGATCGTGCGGCGCCGTGGGCAGCCGCGAAAACGGATCCGGCGCGCGCACACACCATCCTGGCAGCACTGCTCGAAGTCCTTGCAGCGCTGTCCGTCGCGATCTGGCCGGCCATGCCCAACAAGAGCAATACCATGCGCGCGCAGCTTGGCTTGCCACCCGTCGAGCCTAGGGTTGGCGAGGATGCCTTCCCTACCGAGCTTGGGTCTTTGCTGAAGCCAGGCGCGCCGCTCGCGCCTGCCGGGCCGCTCTTTCAGACGTTCGACAAGAACGGCACGAAGGCCATGGTCGACAAACTCGTGCCCAGAGTGGAAATACCAAAAACGGCAGATAACAAAACAACCGAAAGCACTGATATCGAAGTGTCAACAACGATTGCCTACGACGATTTCGCAAAAATCGATTTGCGCGTCGGCCTCGTGAAATCCGCCGAGAGAGTTCCAAAGAAAGACAAGCTTCTCCGGCTGACGATGGATCTCGGCGAACCTTCGCCTCGCACCCTCGTGGCCGGCCTCGCGCTGTCCTTTCAGCCGGCTGAACTCGTCGGCCGTAAGGTACTCGTCGTTGCAAACCTCGCCCCGCGAGACTTCGGCTCAGCCGATTTCGGATCCGGCAAAGAAAAACTCGTCTCCCACGGCATGCTCCTCGCCAGCGGCCCGTCCGAGGATCTGAGGCTCGCCACCATCGACGGCGACGCGGCACCCGGCGCGAAACTGAAGTAGAAGCTCTGAGTGGAGCGTCGTGAATAAAGCGGATTGAAACTCGATCAAAAGGAAGATATTGCTTCTATAAAAACGTGGGATGCATGTCTCCCAATTTCGGACAGGATATTATTATGAAAATCTTTTATGGTTTGCTCGTTGCCAGCGCCTGTCTCGCGTCGTGCTACAAGTTCACCGCCGTTGACAGCGCTACGACGGATGCCGGCGATAGCGGCCCGAAAACGCCGGACAAAGGCGATGGCAGCACCGAAAGCGGCGGCCCTATCCAGCAAACGACAGCAGATAACCTCGGGCTGCAGGTCTCCTACATCGACAGCCTTACCTGGAACGCCGATTCGCTCTACTTCACGGAGCCGTACGACACGAAACCGGTCATCGTGAAATACACACCGGCTTCCAATAGCACGATGGAATATGTTTACCCAACAACCGGCGCTCCGCTCGGCATCACCAACGACGGAAAGACCAGCGACTTGATCTTTGCGGCCTCGCCCACCGACAGCAAAGGCGCCATATGGCGTGTGCCGGCGGGCCTCGACACGGAACAGACGAAGGCGGCAAGTCAGATCAACGTCGGCACCGCATCATGGTATTCGCCGAACGAAGTCGTGGTGCGCCCCACCGACGGCATGATTTACGTGACCGATCCCGGCTACCAGTTGAGCAGCGACGCGAACGGCGTCTACCGCGTGGATCCTACAGGTGCCGTGTCAACGGTTGCTACATTCAGCGGTGATCAGCCGAATGGCATTGCGCTTTCACCCGACAGTGGCACGCTCTATGTCTCGCTCACAGAACGGGACAAAGCCAAGACACCAAGCATTGTCAAATTCACCGTGAACGCGGACGGGTCCACGAGCGACTCGGTGAAGTTCGTTGACATGCCCAACGATTCCTTGCCCGATGGTCTCGCGGTGGACACGGAGGGCAACGTCTTCGCGGCCACGCAAACGGGCGTTCAGGTCTTCGCGCAGGACGGCCATCCGTGGGGCACCATCACCGTTCCAGCTCCCGCAACGTTGGTGACGAACGTTGCCTTCGGAGATGCCGATCTCAAAACGCTCTACATCGCAACCGACGACGGACTCTTCAAGGCTCGCGTGAATTTTGCCGGCTTGTCCTACATGTCGCAGTAGGACTCTTACCCTCGGGCGAACAGCCGCCGCGAGTGAATCGAGGCATCCCGATCTTCGGGCGTATCCTCGACGAAAAAAACTCGTCCAGTGGCGCATTGAGAACGTGACTCGCTGGCGCGTGTGTTTCTCCAAATATTTTACACCGTAAAACACCTCTCCTCTTCTATCCTACGGACTGGCACACCATGCAGGTTCAAGGCCCAAGCTTCGATCCGAATCAGGTGCTCGTCATGGTTCTCGCCGGCGGCGAGGGCAAGCGCCTCTACCCATTGACCCTCGACCGGGCGAAACCCGCCGTACCCTTTGCCGGCCGCTATCGCATCATCGACATCGTCCTGTCGAACTTCGTCAATTCCGGGCTGTCGCGCATCAAAGTCCTCACGCAGTACAAGAGCGCGTCACTCGAGGAGCACATCGCGCGCGTCTGGCGCCTGTCGCCCATCCTCGATCAATTCATCGAGGCCATCCCAGCGCAGCAGCGCACGGGACTTTCATGGTTCAAGGGCTCCGCTGACGCGGTCTACCAATGCCAGCACGTCATCACGGACGAGCGTCCGGAGATCGTGTGTATCTTCGGCGGTGACCACGTCTACAAGATGGACGTGCGCCAGATGATTCAGTCGCACATCGCACGCAACGCCGCTGCCACCGTTGCGGCCATCCCCGTGCCCCGTCGCGACGCGAGCGAGTTCGGCGTCCTCGAAATCGACGAGGATGGACGCATCGTCGCCTTCCACGAAAAAGTGCAGAACCCGCCGGTCATGCCGGGCACGGAAGACATGTGCCTTGCGTCGATGGGCAACTACGTTTTTCGGAGCGACGATCTCATTCACGAACTGAATCGCGACGCGAACGTCGAATCCAGCAAGCACGACTTCGGTCACGACATCCTTCCGCGCATGGTCGCGGACGGTCAGGAGATTTACGCGTACGACTTCGCCAAGAATCGCGTGCCCGGTGAGGAAGAGCGCGCTCTTGGTTACTGGCGCGACATCGGGACCATCGAAGCGTACTGGGAAGCGCAAATGGACCTCATCGGGATCCATCCGCTCTTCAATCTGTACAACGAGCGCTGGCCGATCCGCACGGGCGTAACGCATGATCCGCCCGCGAAGTTCGTCTTCCGCGACGAAGCCCACGCGCGCGTCGGTATCGCGACCGACTCGATGGTCAGCCACGGCTGCATCATCTCCGGTGGTCGCATCCACAAGAGCGTTCTGTCGGTCGGCTGCCGAATCAACTCCTTCAGCGAAGTCGAAGAGAGCGTTCTCTTCGAGCAAGTGCGCATTGGACGGCACGCCAAGATTCGAAGGTGCATCATCGACAAGGACGTCGAGGTGCCTGCGGGTGTCGAGGTCGGCTTCAACCTCGACGCAGATCGAAAACGATTTTTCGTGACAGACAACGGCATCGTCGTCATTCCAAAGCGCGCAAAGCTCGACGACGAGACCATGTGGCGCCTTTGATCAAGCGAACGCAGACCGCGATCGCTCGACACCAAAACGTAAGCGGACCTGGTCGGACGATCATCGTCGGCGACGTACATGGCTGCTCCGCGGAGCTCGAGACACTCCTCGATCGCGTCGCCTTTACGAGCGGTGATCGGCTCGTCTTCGTGGGCGACGTTCTCGCGCGCGGACCCGACTCGCTTGGCGTGCTCGACATCATTCGTCAAACGGGCGCCATCTTGGTTCGCGGCAACCATGAGCAGAAAGTCCTCGACGCGCGCGCTCCGGACAGACGCACATTTGCAGGCGCGCCGAGCGATCTTCACCGCGCGATCGCGCGCACCCTGAGACCCGTGGACTGGTCGCTGCTCGAGTCGTCGCCCGTGCACGTCGCCTTCAACGAACACGAGCTCGTGGTCGTGCACGCAGGTGTCGTCCCTGGGACCGCGCTCGAGCACCAGGACTTCGAGACCATGATGCGCATTCGCACCATCGCTCTAAACCGCTTTCAAGTTGACGCGAGGTCGAGGCGGGGCCGAGGAGCGGACCGGAACAGCCTTAGTATGGCTTTGAGGACCGCACCGCAGGCCCCAACGATGAGATCGCGGCAAATCGAAAGCGGTAACGTGCTGTGGGGGACACGATGGGTAGGTCCTCCGCATATCGTCTTCGGTCACAACGCGGCGCCGGGATTGCAGCTTCATCCGTGGGCCACGGGGCTCGATACCGGATGTGTCTACGGCGGAAGACTCACCGCGCTCGTTCTTGGTGCGGGCCGCAAAGTACCTCGCGATCTCGCTGCGCGAAGGGCGCTGCTCGTGTCCGTGCCTGCGAGACGCGTGTGGCACGTACCCGACAAATCACGCAGCGCCGTCACGCAGGGGGATCGAGCATGACGCGCTACCCGTTCGTTCATCTCGACGTCTTGCCCGAAGACGTAGACGAGATGAGCTCCCTTCTTTTCGATCTCGGCGCAAACGGCGTGGAAGAGCGGGACGAGACCACACTCGAGAAGAACGCGAAGGCCGGCAAGATCACGCTCGTCGCAAGCTTCGACACGCAACGAGAGGCGGAGATCGCGATCGACCAAATCGCATCATCGATGTCGCCGCGTTACCAAGAAGTCGTGGGCGACGGGTGGCGCGACGCATGGAAGGAGCACTTCAAACCGTACGCGCTCGCGCGAGGACTCATCGTGCGTCCGCCGTGGGAGACTTACGAAGCGCAAGCCGGCGACAAAGTGCTCGTGCTCGAACCGGGGCGCGCGTTCGGCACGGGTCTTCACGAGACAACGCGCCTGGTCGCGCAGGCCATGCAACAGCACGAAAGCGATCTCGCCGGGGCAACGGTGCTCGACGTCGGCTGCGGAAGCGGCGTCCTCGCGCTCGCCGCTCTTGCGCTCGGTGCGAAGCGTGCAATCTGCATCGATATCGATCAGGAGGCCGTCCACGTGACACGCGAGAACGCAGCGCGCAACGCCTTCGAAGATCGCGTCGAGGCGAGCACGACGCCGATCGAACGAGTTTCTCTCGTCTCGCCCGTCGTGCTCGCGAACATCGAAGCGCACGTGCTCATCCCCATGGCCGCACAACTCAAGAAGCACGTTGCTCCGGGCGGCCTGCTCCTGCTCTCCGGAGTCCTCGTCACGCAGCGGAGTGACGTTCTCTCCGCTTACGCCGACATGGACCTCGTGGCCGATCCCTCCGCGGGCGAATGGATTCTGCTCGCGTTACGCAAGCGATGAGAGTGCGGGTGCCACTACCTGACCTTCTGCCGGGGCTCCGCGCACTCGAAGCGGACGCGTCGCATTACCTTTGCCGCGTGCTCCGACTTCGCGACGGTGACGCGTTCGTTGCATTCGATCCGGATGCACACGTCGAGGCAAATGCGTGCATCATGCAGACGTCCGAAACGAGCGCCGTGGTGTCGATCGGCGAGATCCGTGCAGCGCACGTCGTGGCAGGCGCGCCGCTTTCGCTCGTGTACGCGCTCGCAAAGGGCAACAAGGTAGACGCCGTTGTCCGCGACGCGACCGAGCTCGGCGCCACCAACGTCATCCTCGCACGCACGGATCGCTCGGTGATCAAGGCGGACGAAGAGCGCACGCGGAACAAGCTTGCACGGCTTCGACGGATTGCCGAGCAAGCCGCGCGGCAATGCGGGCGCGCCGATCCACCGGGCGTGGACGGCGTGTTCGACTGGGACGGCGCGCTCGCGCACGCCGCAACGATCGCGGAGGCACGTTACTGCCTCGACGTGCGCGCGAACACGGAGCTCGGACCGGCGCTCGTTCACGACGTTGCGCACATGCGATCGATCACAGTTGCGATCGGTCCCGAAGGAGGTCTTACCGATCGCGAAGTGGACGAGGCGCGCAAGCACGGCTTCGTGATCGCGTCACTCGGCCGCTTCGTCCTGCGCACGGAGACCGTGGCCGCCGCCGTGCTCGGCGCCATCCGCGTGTTGTCCTACCAGACCTCGCAGCGGTTTTTGCGCATCATTGGTTGACCGGGCTTGCACGAAAATGCCTGCGCAAACTCGGGTGTGTTCGACAGGGGCCCGTTGACTCGGAAGTTCGGCGGCGAGTGAGGATTCGTTGCGACGAGATGGCGGAGTGCTTCATCACGAAGTTTTCCGCACCAGCCTTGCGCAAAGCCGAGGAAAAATTGTTGCTCGGGCGTGAAATCACTCGTGCCGCCCGCACCGACCTTGTTCTTCATGGCGCGATACGCGAGCTTGACGCCGCCGAGATCGGCAATGTTCTCGCCGAGCGTAAGCTGGCCGTTCATGTGGACGTCGCCGAGCACGGTGTACGAATTGAATTGCTCTTTCACGCACGCCGCGCGTCTATCGAATTCCGCGTTCACCGCCTCTGACCACCAATCTTTGAGATTGCCATTTGCATCGAATTGGCGCCCCTCGTCGTCGAATCCGTGCGTGAGCTCATGACCCATGACCGTGCCAATACCACCGTAGTTCGCGGTCATGGGCGAAGTGTTTGCGTAAAACGGCGGTTGCAGGATGCCCGCCGGAAACACCATCTCGTTGAGCTGCGCATCGTAATATGCGTTCACCGTTGGAGGGCTCATTTGCCACTCGGCGCGGTCGACGGGTTTGCCGATTTTGCTCAGTTGCCGCCGGTACTCGAAGGCAGTCGAACGCATCTTGTTGCCAAGGTAGTCGTCGCGCGAAATCGTAAGTGCGTCGTAGTTTCGCCACGTGTCGGGATAGGCAATCTTGTTTGCAATTTTGCCAAGCTTCAAAAACGCGCTCTTACGTGTTGGCTCATCCATCCACGTGATGGCTTCAAGGTTATGGTGCATCGAGTCTTCGATCGCCTGCACCATGCCGACGACCGTTGACTTGCCCTCGGCGCCGAGCGTTTTGTGCACGAACGGCCGTCCGAGTGCCTCGCCCATCGCCCTGTCAATGGTACGTACGCATCGTTTCCATCGCGGTGGAAGGCTCTCGGTGCCAACGAGGATCCTCTTCCACGCGAAGTTTTCGTTCACGAAGGGCTGCGAAAGCTCGTCGGCCGCGCTGCGCAACGCATGCCATCGCAAATACATTTTCCAATCGGCAATCGAAACTTTGCCGCGGATCATCGCGCCAACTTCGCGCATGAACTCGGGCTGCGCCACGATAAAGGTCGCAACGTCCTTGGCCCCCGCACCTTCGAGCCATTCTGGCCACGCCATGCCAGGTGCCTTCTTGCCGAGATCGGCGCGCGTTGCGCGGTGGTTGATCTTCTTCGGCTCACGCCGGTCTTCCTTCGACATCCACGCACGCGCAAGCATGGTTTCGATCTTCAGTACGGTGTGGGCCGATAGCTTCGCCTTCGTCTCGGATTCGCCTAGAAGCCGCATCATGTTCGTCACGTGCGCCTCGTACTTGGAGCGAAGCTCGGACATCTTCGGCGTCGTGTCCGTGTAGTACTCACGCTCGGGCATCCCGAGTCCGCTTTGCCAGAACATGCCGATGACCTGCGTGGCGTCGTCGAAGTCTTGCGACGACATGAGGTCGACGACCATCGGCAAACCTTCGACCTGCGATTTTCCGAGCCAGCGCGTGAGCGACGCGGAGTCCTTGATCGCGTCGATGGATTTGAGCACGGGTTCGAGCGGCCTGATTCCCGCTTGGTCAATCACGCCCTCATCCATGCATGCAGCGTAGAAATCGCCGAGCTGTTTGGCATATGGTTCATTCAGATTCTCGCCCTTCGCATAGCCCTCGAGAATGCCTTTCAGAATCTCCTCGTTGCGATCGCGAATCACGCTGAAGCTTCGATACCAAGTGGGCTCGTGCGCCGGGATATTCGTCGTCTTGATCCAATTCCCGCATGCATATTGGTAAAAGTCATCGCAAGGCGCGACCGTTGGATCGAGCGCATTCTTGTCTACTCCGGAAGCCGCTGGCGCGCTCGGCTCTCCGGCGGGCGGCGGTGATACGGGAGCCGCCGTCACGGGCGGGACGGGTGTGCTCGGCGCGCGATCTCGACCACCGCACGCGAAGACGAGAATGGGCATAGCGACGAAGAGGAGACGATGCATGATCACGCGGATATGCCTCTATCGAGACCACACCGCAAACAAAGAATCGAGCGGGTTCTTGTCGCATGCCGAGAACGGCGTGCTGCGGTGTATCCTGGCCAACGATGCTCGAGCGAATTGCCCTTCATCAGACCCGCCTGCGCACGCCCGGTCTGAGCCTCGACGGCAAGGGCGTTGCTCTTGGTGGCAAGGGGCTCGTTCTGCTGCCTTCGCTCGATCGCCTGGTGGCGTGGCTCGCCGTCTACACGCGCGAACACTCGCTCGAAGATCTCATGGCCAGCCTGCAGATCGACGTCGTCAAGAGCAGGCTCGACACGCGCGAAATCACCCTGTCGTTCACCGCCGAATCGAGCGACCGCATGGATCGCATCGCAGAAACTGCGCGCCTCGTGGGCGGTTTCACCTTCACGGGGACGAGTCGCCACTTCGTAGAGTACCGCGATGCTGCCGCCCCTTTTGGTTACGACGCGACCGAGCTCATCTCCACGGACGCAACGCTCGTCCTCTACCATGATCGTTTTACGCAGGTGTATCAGGCCGACAAGAGCGTCGAACTTCGCTCGCTGCTCTTGCGTCTGATGCCGCACGTCGACCCTTCAACGAACGACGAAGACGGACCTCGCATCATCGTTGCCGAACAAGGTCTCGGCCCCGCGCTCATCCACTACTTCGTGCGCTCGCGCGTCGACGGTGAAGTTTCTGTCGGCGAATGGCCGCCGCAGAGCGCCTTCGATGACAGCCCCGTGCGCCGCTACGTCATGCGCATCCCCGAATTGCCAAAGCGCATGCGACCGCTCATGGCCAAAACTCCAGGGATCACCACATTTCTGCCGGTGAGTCCGGGTGCCGCTGTCGAGATTGGATATCGTCATCCGGTTTCGCTCCGTGCTTGCCCGGTGTTCGATCCAAACGGCCTCGTGCTCTTGCGCGGGCGCGGCGACGACGCGTGGTCGCTCGACAAGACGCCTCAGATGGGCGATCTGCGCGCCTTTGCACGCGTGGAGCTGCGCACGGCAACGGCCGTCGACACGATCGATGCACTCCACACAGATGCCCCCGAGCCCGTGCGCGTGCCGCTCCGCATGGCCCCCTCCACCGCGCCGCCGCGCAACGTCACGGCAACGTGGATCGCATTGACGGAGCTTCCGCTCCTGCGGCGCATCGCATATGCGCTCGCACGCGAAACGATCCTTCAAACGCAGATCGCCATCACGAAAAAGGGAGTGCTTCTTCGTTCGCGCGGAGGCATCGAAGCTATCCCTCTCGGCACGTTCTTCGTCGAAATCCACCCGTCTCTCTACACGCCTGCGGGCTACGACATCACGCCAGCAGTCGCACCCGAGATCGTGCACCGCGCGCTCGGCACGTCATCGTCGCAAGTCGTCTTCATCGACACGAACGCACGCGCGATCGCCGTCGACGAGACCGCGTTCGCTCCGCTCGAAGCAGCGCTGCTCGAGTCGCATGCGTGGGAGCCGCTCGTCGCGGAGTCGATCGAGCGCGCGCTCGAGGAGAGATTCGTCGATCTGAAACTCGAACCACTCAGCGTCTTCGCGTTGAATCAGCTCTCTCCGCCCAGCGCGCCCGAGCTCGAACCGCCGCCACCGGAAGCGCCACCAGATCCGTCACCAAGGACGTAAGGGATGGCCAAGGCATCTCCTCAAGAACTCAGCGAACGCCTGTTTTCCAGTTTCCTCGCGCCGCTCGTGCTCGGCGGAACGGTGATCCCGAACAAGCCTCTCGGCGGCAAGAACGCACTCTCTATCGGCGACTTGGCCACTCCGTCGGATCCCGACGTGCTTTCGCAAGTAACGCTCGCACGCGTGCGGATCGCGCGAAGGCTCGCTGCCGTCGACACGCTCCGGCCCGCACCTTGCGGCAGCGAATGGGCGCTTGCTGCCATGCTGAATGATCTCGTTCAGGCAACGCACCCGGGGTTCAACGCGGCGTTCCGCAGAAGTAGCCCCAAACGCATCCTCACCATCATCAACGAAACGCTCGCCCGCATTCCACCGCCGGCAAACGTGGGCGAGGCATTGTCGCGGCACACGTGGCTCTCACGGATGTTCGAGATCACGCGCACGGACGTCGAAGTTCAATGGTGGACTGGGCACGCGACCTTCCTCGGCACTGATCCGCCTTCCCGGCTGCTCGTGTGGCCCGAGGTACGCCGCGTGAAACAGATCCGAACGCCGCGAACCCTCATGGAGCTGCCCGCTCACGGCAGCGCGATCGACGCAGAAGTCTTTATGCGTGCAGTCTACAACTTCTTGCGCAAAACGCCGCTCACCGATCTCGCCACGTTGACGCGCCCCTTCCCCCGATTCGTCTGGACGCACGAGAACCTCGCGTTCGCCTCGACGCATGCAGGACGCACGTTGGCGCTGCGCGCATTCGCCGGGCTACCGAGAGAGACCGTAGACGCGGCGCTCGGCCTCGCGACCAAGACGCTCTTTTCGGTCAGGGCAACGCGAGCCGTGTACACCGCGATCGACGTCTTGCGCGATCGCGTCTTGATGCTCGCAGTGCGACCAACGAGCGGCACCGATCCCTTGCGCGTCGAGGTCGATGACGATCGGGCCTGGACCATCAGCGCCGGTGCGATCGCCGCTCGCCATTGGATTGCGATGACGGAAGGCGGATTCGGCGAGGACGAACGACGCGAGATCTTGCGCGCTCTCGAACCTGCCGCCACATCGGTGACGGCGAAGCAGATACAAACGCTATTATCAGCGTAACTTGGCGTCGATGCGGCGCCATCATCTGGCAGGAGGGTTCTTGAATGACACTTTCTGCGGCGCCGGCTCGAGCGTCTCCATCTTCTCGTATGTCATCACGCCGTTGGTCGGATCGGACACGATGCCGGTGGATGCCTTGGTGAAAGTAAATCCGTACTTGCCTGTGACCTTCACCTTTGCGCCGACCGCGGGAAGTGGGAACGGAACGGCAACGTCCCAGAGCTTGTCTTTCACGAGATCCTTGGTGGGATCCTTCACTTCTTTGAGCGCTCTGTACCTCTCCATTGCGTCGTGGACGGCGGCGAAGTTGTTGGCCCAGCCGAGCACCCGAATGCGCGGCTTGTCGGCACCGGCATCTCTTTCGTCGGCGATATAAAACGACGGGATCTCCGCGACGCAGTCGTCTGCTTCCTTCTTGCCAACTCTGACGATCGCGCACGAGGGCGCGTCCGTGATGTTCTCCGCGACGATGTACCCCTGAATCGTGATGGACGTTTTCGTTACGTCCTTTTCGTGGAGACGCGAACGGAGCTGATGCGCGGCGCCCGCCACCGTAAATGCCTCGCCAACCTTGATAGGTGGCAAGTTCAATTTTTCCGGCGGCGCTGGGAGCGAGGGTTTGCGGCCCGACCAAACTGGCGCGGGTTGGTACTGTTCGTCGGAATTTCCGCAGCCAAGTGAGAGGCCGGTAACGGCGATCGCAAAACCAAGACACAGCACGGTCCGCATGGGGCACAAGCCTTACCACGGACGAAATAAGGCGGACAAGGGTACTCTATTTCCTCTGGGCGCGTCACTCGACCAGCACGGCGCGCCGTGTTAGGTGCGCTTCACCATGGCGCGAATCTTCCGCAAGCTTCCTGAAAAGGGCGAGTCGATCGCCATCGCATTCTCTGGCGGCCTCGACACTCGCACGGCCGTCGCGTGGCTCCGTGCGAAGGGCCTCGAGGTCTTCGCGTACACCGCAGATCTCGCGCAGCCGGACGAGAAAGACGTCGGCGACATCCCGAAAGAGGCCATCCGTCATGGCGCCAAGGGTGCGCGCGTCATCGACTGCCGCGAGGCCATCGCAAAGGAAGGCATCGTCGCGATTCAATGCGGCGCCTTCCATCTCATGACCGCGGGCCGCAAGTACTACAACACGACGCCGCTCGGCCGCGCCGTCACGGGTACGGCCATCGTCCGCGCGATGCGCGACGACGGCGTGTCGATCTTCAGCGACGGCAGCACGCACAAAGGCAACGACATCCAGCGCTTCTATCGCTACGGCCTGCTCATCCAACCGGAGCTGCGCATCTACAAGCCTTGGCTCGACGCGGAGTTCGTTCGCGAGCTCGGCGGGCGCGCCGAGATGAGCCGCTTTCTCGAGAGCGTGAACCTCCCCTACTCCATGAAGGCAGAGAAAGCCTACAGCACCGACAGCAACATGCTCGGAGCAACGCACGAAGCGAAGGATCTCGAAGAGCTCGATCGCGGCATCGAGATCGTCGACCCCATCATGGGAGTTGCCCATTGGAAGAGCAGCGTCGCCATCAAAACCGAACGCGTGCATATTGCATTCGAACGCGGCGTGCCGGTGTCGATCGCATCGGATTCGCGTGACCAAAAGCGATTCTCGTCACTCGCCGAAATCATTCTCGAAGCCAACAAAGTCGGCGGCCGCCACGGCCTCGGCATGAGCGACCAGATCGAAAACCGCGTCATCGAGGCCAAGAGCCGCGGGATCTACGAAGCGCCGGGCATGGCTCTTCTTCACATCGCGTACGAGCGCTTGCTCAGCGCCATCCACAACGAAAATACGCTCGACCAATACTTCACCCTCGGCCGCCGGCTCGGCCGCCTGCTCTACGAAGGTCGCTGGTACGATCCGGAAGCTCGCCTCTTGAAGGACGCACTCGTTCGCGGCATCGCGTCCCTCGTCACCGGATCAGTTGAACTCGAGCTTCGTCGCGGCGACGACTATTCGATCCACAAGACCGTTGCCGAGGCCGCAACCTACGCGCCCGACAAGCTCTCCATGGAAAAAACGCAAGAGCCGCCCTTCTTGCCAGAAGACCGCATCGGCGCGCTCGAGATGCAAACCTTGTCGATCCTCGACAGTCGCTCACTCCTTGCAGCGCGCGCGAAGATCGAAAAGGACACGCTCGACATCGATATCGATCTGAGCTGATTCGCGCGAAGATCGCGCGGTGGCGCTCGCGGGCGCGGGATTCAAGGTTAAGGTGGAGGAGCGTCATGCCTTCCGCAGGTGGCGACGGCGATCACAACGATGAGGCGACGACTCTCCGCATCATCGCGGAGAACATTCGGCGCATCGAGGAGCTCCTTCGTTTTCTGCCGCTCGCCGAGTCCACCGTGAATGATCTGCGCTCCAAGATCGCTTTGCTTCGCACGATCGTGCTCGAACAACGCGCGCCGGCGTTTGCGCTCGTCGGCCGCCGCGGCGCGGGCAAGAGCTCCCTCATCAACGCCATCTTCGGCGCGAAGATGGCGGAAGTTGGTCACGTCAAATCGCAGACCGGGCGCGCGACGTGGTTCGCTCACAAGACCGAACGCGGCACCATCGAGATCCTCGACACGCGCGGGATGCAGGAAGGATCGTCACCCGAAGAGAAAGATGCCGCGCGCGACGCCGTCGCGTCGATCGTCGTCGAGCTGAAAAAGAAAACACCCGACGTCATCGTCTTTCTCATCAAAGCAGGCGAAGTCGACAGCGCGATCGACGCGGATCTCGAGGCCCTCGAACGCGTCTACGCGGAGATCGAGCGAGAGCATCGCTTCCGTCCGCCGCTCGTTGCGCTCGCCACGCACTGCGACGTCCTCGAGCCGAAAGGGACGCGCCTTCATTGCGCAGGCGAAGAGCCGCCGGAAGACGTCGCGGAGAAGCTGTCTCACGTCTCGCGCGTCGAGCACCATCTCGAAGGCAAGATCAAAGATCGACCGAAGCTCGCCGGGCATCTCGTCTGGACGCGCGGCGTCTCGACGTACATGTCCTTCAAGGACGGTGGTGTGATACGCGCGGACGAACGATGGCGCATCGACGAGCTCGTGACGACGCTCTTCAAGCATCTGCCAGACGCGGGGCGCGGAACGTTCGCGCGCATCGCGCGCGTGCGCGGGTTGCAAGACGAGCTCGCAAATAACCTCACGCGCGCGACGGCGACGATTTGCGCGGGCGTCGCGGCGCTGCCCATTCCCGTGGCGGATCTCATCCCGATCACGACGCTGCAAGTGACGCTCATTGCAACCATCGCGTGGCTGTCGGGGCGCACCCTCAATCGCAAAGCCGCTGCGGAGTTTCTCGGCGCGATGGGCGTCAACGTGGGCGCCGCTTTCGCGCTGCGTGAAGGCGCACGCGCGCTCATCAAGTTCGTCTTCCCGGGCGGCGGGAGCATGGTGTCAGGCGCGGTGGCGTTCGCCGGAACACTCGCGATCGGATCCGCGGCGTGCGCTTATTTCTTGCACAATGCAAGTATCGAAGAGGCGAAGAAGGCATTCGACGACGCGAAGACGACGCGCTAACGACGGCGGCGATGCAAGAGGCCTCTCGATCGCCGCTGACCGCCGAGCTCGAGGCGGCTCTTCTGCGAGAAATCGTCGAGCAGTATCGCCTCCTCGCGCAAGCGTATTTCAAGAGCGCCCTGCCGATGCCGCAGTTCGAGCTCGTCGCGTCGCGTGCACGGCTCGGGCAATGGGTGGAAAGTACACGCACCATCGAGCTCTCGAGGCCGCTGGTGCTCGAGCAGCCGTGGGGCGTCGTCGTCGAAGTGCTCAAACACGAGATGGCGCACCAGTACACGAGCGAAATCCTCGGCGAGCGCGAAGAGGCTGCGCACGGTCCCACGTTCCGTGCAGTATGCAACAAGCTCGGGATCGACGCGGCCGCCACGGGCATGCCCGCAACCGGCGGCGACGCGCGCGCAGAAAGCACGCACCGCAAAATCGGAGAACGCATCGCGCACCTTCTCGCGCTGGCCGAGAGCCCGAACGTCCACGAAGCCGAAGCGGCGATGCTCGCCGCGCAGCGGCTGCTCCTCAAACACAACGTCGAGTTACAAAGAGAAAAGATTGCTCGAGGCTACGCGTGGAAGCACCTCGGCAAACCCACCGGGCGCACCACGGAGGCCGAGCGCGTGCTCTCCCTCATTCTCGGAAAGCACTTCTTCGTCGAAGCGATCTGGGTGCCCGTGTATCGCCCGCTCGAGGGCAAACGCGGGAGCGTGCTCGAGATCTGCGGCACGCGCGACAACCTCGAGATCGCAGAATACGTCCACGGCTACCTCGTCGAGACCGCCGAGCGACTCTGGAACGAACACCGCCAAACCCACGGCATCCGCTCGAACCGCGAGCGCCGCACCTTCCTCGCAGGCGTGATGACCGGCATGAACGACAAGCTCTCGCGCGAAGCCAAAAAGAGCGCGAAGGCCGGTCTCGTCTGGGTTGCCGATGGGGACCTCGCGTCATTCTTTCGTAAGCGCCACCCCTACGTCCGGCACGTTCGCTACGCGGGACAAGAACGAACGGACGCGTACGCGCACGGACGCGAAGCCGGCAGAAAAATCGTCATTCACAAGGGCATCAAGGCGACGACCGGAAACCGCGGACTCCTGCTCGGCCCTCGCCGCTAATTAGGGCGGCAGTCAATATTGACTAATTGCGTCATAGATAAGGATTCTGCGAATCTTGACTAACCGCGTCATCGACAAGAATTGATTTTCGAAGACCTGCTGTTTCTTCGTGTCTCGCGAATGTCTCTCGTCTAAAGCACTGCGAAATCAAAGTGCAATAGAGAGCCGAAATAAGTAATGACGCTTCTGGGGGAGTTCATTCGAACGGAGCCAACGAACAAAGGTGTTGCCGTGAAGAGATTCGCACCGATCCTCCTTCTTTTTGCAGCGTGCAGTCCGGACATCCAAAAGGATCCGCCATCCTCGGGCAACGCGATCGTCGCACAGTTCGATCCCAGCGCGCCGGTGCCGGTCGCGCCGCAGCCCAATGATCTCGTGCGGGATCCGACAACGGGAAAGATCGCCGTGCCTGCTTCGCCCGCGGACTCGCCGGCGCAAGCGGAATTCAACCGAGACTATCTCGGGAACCTCACGGGTTTCCCGTTCGAGAGCACGGCGCAAGTGACCGTCTCGGACGATCTCGCTCCCACGAGCGTCAACGCGCGGAGCGTGCTCGTGTTCGATATCACGTCGACGCCGATGCCGGTGGCGGTCACCCCCGAGGTCGTCGGTCGCAGCATCGTCGTTCCTCCGCCGAACGGCGCTTGGACGCGGGCGCACCGGTACGCCGTTGCAGTCATCGGAGGACAGAACGGCGTCCGCGGTGCAAACAACGAGAACGTAATCGGGTCGCAGACTTGGTACCTCGTCTCGGGAACCAAGCCGCTCGTCTCGTGCGACGGCGTAGAAAACACGTGCACAGATCTGGCGTCGCTGACAGTGCCAACGTGCAGACCGGCCGTCGACATCATTCCGTCGACCGAGACGGATCCCGCGGCTCGCCTCGCCGATCAGACGAAGAGCGCCATCCAACTCGAGCAGGTTCGGTGTGGGTATGATCCGTTGCTCAACGCGCTCCAGCAGATGGGCGTTGCGCGCCAGGACGTCCCTATTCTCTGGACGTTCACCATCGTCGACGCCGGCGAGATGACGTTCGATCCAGCCAACGGCGTCATCCCATTTCCCAACGACATCTTGCTGTCGAACGGCAAAGTGAATTTGCCGAATCCAAAGACGGGTGTGCCGCTCACACAGGCCGACTGCCAATCGTCCGACTCGACCACGCTGCTCTATTGCGGTCTCAACACGCTCGACGGTTTTTCGACCATCGCGCCGCTCATCAGCGAAAACTCGGACACGCTCGGCGCGGCGCTTCAAGCAACGATCAAACCCGAGTCACTGACGACCCAAAGCGTCGGGCTCGCAGCCGTGGCGTCGAATGCGCCGGCGACCGAACAGACGCAGCCGAACTTCACGCCATGCCTCAATTGCATGTCGAGCCCGGATGCATCCGGCAACGTACCGAGCAGCCCGCAACAGCTTCAATGGAAGCTCAACGCGCCGCTCGACGAGAAGACGACGTACTTCGCTTACGTCACGAGCGGCGTCACCGACGATGGCGGCAAACCGGTCATTGCATCCGCAACCATGGCGCTCGTTCGCCTGAGTCACCCGCTCGTCGATGAAAACGGCAAGTCAACGGTGAACATCGTCAGCGACGAGCAGGCCGCGCAGCTCGAACCGCTGCGCGCAGCGCTCAAGCCCGCGTTCGACTCGCTCGATGCGGCGGGTCTGCCGCGCGCGAACGTCGCGCTCGCGTTCCCATTCACCACGCAGTCGGAGGCGAGCGTGCTCGATCAACTCTATGCGTACCCGTCGCAAATCCAGGGGCTCCCGGACTCGCCATTCGGTGTAGCAGACGCAACGGACGCCTTCCCCGCGGTTCCCGGCGTCGACAAAATCTTCGTTGGCACGTTCCTCACGCCGGTGGCGATCACCAGCCCGAGCGGCACGCTCGATCCCGCGAACCCGCAGATCCTCCCAGTGAATTTTTTGGTCGCGGTGCCGAGCATGGATCTACCGGCGAATGGCTATCCGGTGACGATCTTCGGTCATGGCCTCGGGCGATCGCATAACGACGCAATCGCGATCGCAAGCGCGATCGCCGCCAAAGGACAGGTCGTGATCGCCGCCGACTGGATCTTCCACGGCGATCGCACATCGTGCACGGATTTGAAGAGCGCGACCGGGTTACCAACGGATGATGCAGCATGTGCGGATCCGACAACGATGAAGTGCGACGAAGGCACGCCCGTGGGTCTCTGCGTGCTGCGCGACGATGCATCGCGCGCAGACTGCACACCGGGTCCGGAAGGTAACGTCGCCTGCATCATGAGTGGGCAGGGAAGCTGCGCTGCCGACAGCAAGTGCCAGGGTGCGGGGGCAGATCTGGCGCGTGATGCAACGGGCCTCCCCAGCCTTGGCGACAAATCGATCAGTGGCTGGAACATGTTCAGCTTGACGAATTTCTTCGCCACGCGAGACAACTTCCGCCAGCCGGTCATCGACTTCGCGCAGCTCCTTCGTGTCATCAAGTCCCAGTCGGACACGAGCCTGGTCGCACAGCTCTCGCTGAAGAACGGCGAAGCGATCGCGCTCGACACATCAAACATCAACTACGTCGGGCAGAGTCTCGGCGGCATCCTCGGCACGAACGTCAACGCCGTCTCACCGGACACGAACAACGTCGTGCTCGACGTGCCCGGCGGCGATCTCCCACAGATCATCCTCACGGCGCCATCGTTCGCTCCGCAGCGTGAGGAGCTCATCGCGACGCTTGCCAAGCAAGACATCAACCCCGGCACGCCGGCATTCGATCAGTTCACGGGCATCGTGCAATGGATCCTCGATCCAGCGGATCCAGCGAACATGGGTTACCGCCTCACGCACGGTTCGCCGAATGCCAATCGCAAAGCCTTCATCCAATTCATCGAAGGCGACGAGACGGTGCCGAACGTGTCGAACTTCGCGCTCGTCACGGGAGCGAATCGCAACTTCGTGGACACGCCACCGAGCTTCGGGTGCATGCAACCCCTGAGTTGCTACGAGTTCACCGAGGCGGGGGATAGCTTCGACGCCACGACAGCCGCTCTCGGAACGCGCCACGGCTTCTTGTTGAGTCCGCCAACGGGCGCAGCGGGCGCCGGCCTGACGGTCAAGGCGCAGACGCAAGTCGCAAACTTCATCGCCACCGGCAGCCTGTGAATCGGAGAGAACCCATGAACACGCAGAAACTCTTCGTCACGTCCGCTTCCGTCTTCTCCTTGCTCGTGTCGGGCAGAGCATGGGCCGCCGGTACTGCGCTCGATGTCCAGTCGGGTCGCGGCACCGGCATGGCGGGCGCCATGACCGCTGCCGCCGATGATTCGTCCGCCATCTTTTACAACCCGGCAGGCATCGCTCGCGGCAGGGAGCTCGACGCACAGGTCGGCGTCTCCCTCATCGTTCCGTCGTTCTCGTTCAAAGATACGAGCGGCAACAAGACCACGATGCCGTTTTACGTCGTGCCGCCACCGCACGCGTACGTGTCAGCGGGCATCACGGAGAATCTGTCGGTCGGCATCGGCGTCTTCACGCCGTACGGGAACATCATCAAGTGGCCTTCCGGTTGGGAAGGCAGTCGCGTGATTCAGAAGATGAACCTCACGACGTACGACATCAACCCAACGGTTGCGTACCGCTACGGGCCGGTACGCGTCGGCGTTGGTCTCCAGATCATGCGCGCAACCGTGGAGTTGCAGCGAGACATCAGCTACGGCGAGGCGCAAGGCTCGGTCGATCTCGGCGGCGGAGCGTGGGGCGTCGGCGCGAACGCAGGCATCCAGGTCGACGCTATCGAAAAGTATCTAACGATTGGTGCGACCTATCGCAGCGCGGTGCGTTTGAATTTCAACGACGGCAACGCGCATTTCTCGAACGTGCCACCGGAGCTCGGCACCGCCATCCACGATCAAAAAGCATCGACCGCGATCACTCAGCCCGATCAGTTCGCATTCGGCATCTCGGGCCATCCCAACAAGAACCTTCTCGTCGACGCCGAAGTCGTGTGGTTTGGCTGGAGCAAATTCCGCACTATCGACGTCAACTTCCCCAACGACGCGAGCGGCCAGCTCGCGATGCACGAGCCGAAAAACTGGCACAACACGGTCAACTACCGCGTCGGCGCGGAAGGGATCTTGGACGAGCATTGGCGGATACGCGGAGGCCTGCTCATCGACCCGACTCCCTCGCCAACGAGTACTGCGTTGCCCGACGTCCCCGACGCCACGCGACTCAACCTCGCGATCGGCGGCAGTTACGTGCATGATACAGGCATCCGTGTCGACGCCGGATACCAGCTCCTCGTCATCATGAACCAGAAGAGCACGGCGCCAGCGCTTCCGGGGACGTACGGAGGTTTCGTCAACATCCTCGGGATCTCCGTGGGCTTCCACGCGCCGCTTTCGAAGAAGAGGCACACAGAAGACATGGCTCCCCCGCCCCCACCACCGGACGTGGTCAACGCGCCGCCGCCGATTTGACGCGATCTCATCGAAAAAAAACTTCGACGGTGGTAAAGGGCCGGCGCGCGCTCGCTTCGCGCGGTCGCGCGAGTAACGAAACCTGGCCTCCCACTGGCGAATTAGAGAGATAACCGTGGCTGCTCGTATCCCCCTTGAACGCATTCGTAACATTGGCATCTCGGCGCATATCGACTCCGGCAAGACGACGCTCACCGAGCGCATCCTGTTTTATACGGGCCGAATTCACAAAATTCACGAGGTGCGCGGCAAGGACGGCGTTGGCGCCAAGATGGACTCGATGGATCTCGAGCGCGAGAAAGGCATCACGATCCAGTCGGCCGCAACGTACTGCGAGTGGACAGGCTCGGCGCAGCAGTTCGAGGCGCACAACATCAACATCATCGACACGCCAGGCCACGTCGACTTCACGATCGAAGTAGAGCGCGCGCTGCGCGTTCTCGACGGTGCGATCCTCGTGCTCGACTCGGGCAAAGGCGTGCAGAGTCAGTCGATCACCGTCGACAAGCAAATGAAGCGGTATCACGTGCCGCGCATCGCTTTCGTCAACAAGATGGACAATCCCGGCGCGAACTACGAGCGCGTCGCGGAGATGCTCAAAGAGAAGCTCGGGCACCACCCGGTCAAGCTTCAAGTGCCCATCGGCGCGGAATCCAGCTTCAAAGGCATCATCGACCCGATCGTTGGCAAGGCCTTCTACTTCGATGGCAATGACGGCGAGAAGATCCGCGTCGAAGAGATCCCTGAAGAATACAAGGATGCCGCGAAGTCCGCGCGCGACAAAATCGTCCAAGACGTCGCCGATGTCGACGACGTGCTCGCCGAGAAGTTTCTCATGGAGGAACCCGTCTCGGACCAGGAGCTGCGCGACGCCATTCGTCGCGCCACGCTCGCTCTCAAGATGACTCCCGTGATGTGCGGCACCGCGCGATGCAACAAGGGCGTGCAGCTTCTGCTCGACGCCGTCATCGCATATCTGCCGAACCCGAAAGACATCACGAACGAGGGCCACGACCAAGACAACAACGAAGCGAAGGTCGTCCTCGAGTCGGACGCGAGCAAGCCCTTCGTGGGCCTCGCGTTCAAGCTGCAACAAGACAAATACGGGCAGCTTACGTATTTCCGCGTCTACCAAGGCAAAATCTCGGCCGGCGACACCATCTACAACGTGTCGAACGAGATGCGCAAAGTGCGTGTACCACGCATGTTTCGTATGCACGCCGACGATCGCGAAGAGATTCAGATCGCCGAAGCCGGCGACATCGTCGCGTTCTACGGCGTCGAGGCGAGCTCCGGGGAGACGTTCACCGACGGCAAAGTGAAGATCACGCTCACGTCGATGCACGTGCCCGCGGCCGTGATCTCACTCGCCGTTGCTCCGAAAGATCGCGCCACGGAGGTCAACTTCTCCAAGGCGCTCAACCGCTTCACGAAGGAAGATCCAACGTTCCGCGTTCACCAAGACGAGGAATCGCAGCAGACCATCATCAGCGGGATGGGCGAGCTGCACCTCGACATCTACATGGAGCGCATGCGGCGCGAGTACAACTGCGACGTCATCGCAGGCAAGCCGCAGGTTGCGTATCGCGAGACCATCTCGCGTCGCGCGGAGATCGCGTACACGCACAAGAAGCAGACCGGTGGTTCGGGCCAGTACGCGAAGGTGGGCGGCTACCTCGAACCGCTCCCGTCCGACGCCGTCGAGACGTACGAGTTCGTCGACGAGATCACCGGCGGCGCCATTCCGCGCGAGTTCATTCCGGCGTGCGACAAGGGCTTCCGCGAAGGGATCAAGAAAGGCACACTCATCGGCTTCCCCATCGTCGGCGTTCGTTGCGGCATCAACGACGGCGCCGCGCACGCGGTCGACTCGTCCGAAATGGCGTTCAAGACGGCTGCCCTCATGGGCTTCCGCGAGGCCTACGAAAAAGCCGCGCCGACCATTCTCGAACCCATCATGAAGGTCGAAGTCGACGCGCCGCCGGAGTTCCAGGGCACCGTCGTTGGACAAATCAACCAGCGCCGCGGTGCGGTCCTCGAAACGCGCGCAGGCGATATGACCACCATCGTCGCGGAAGTTCCGCTCAGTGCGATGTTCGGTTACTCGACCGATCTTCGCTCGGCCACGCAAGGCAAAGGCACGTACACCATGGAGTTCTCCAAGTACGCCGTAGTGCCGAGGCAAGAGCAGGACGAGATGAAGAAAAAGTACAGAGAGAAGCTCGCCGCCGAGGCCAAGAAATAGGGGTGGTCCCAGTTGGGGGCGGCCCAGAAGGGCCGTCCCTACCAGGACCCAACCCTTCACACGTTGGATGACTTCATCGAGTGAGCTCGGCTCGGGCGCGACGCGCGGCTTGCACCATTGCTCGAAGTGCCTTCTCGACCTCCGCCCACCCACGCGTCTTGAGTCCACAGTCTGGATTCACCCAGAGCTGCTTTGGATCGAGCACGCGGGCGGCACGACGCAAGAGATCGAACATCTCGTCCTCCGAGGGGACGCGCGGCGAGTGAATGTCGTAGACGCCGGGGCCGACCTCGTTCGGGTATCGGCAGGTCGCAAACACATCGAGGAGCTCCATGCGCGAACGCGAGGTCTCGATGCTGAGCACGTCGGCGTCCATCGCGCCGATGGCGTCAATGATGTCGTTGAATTCCGAGTAACACATGTGCGTGTGGATCTGCGTGTCGTCACGCACCGGCGTCGAAGCGAGGCGGAACGCTTCGACGGCCCATTCGAGGTACTCCTTCCACTCGGAACGACGGAGCGGCAAGCCTTCGCGGATCGCGGGCTCGTCGATCTGGATGACACGAAGACCGGCGCGTTCGAGATCGGCGACCTCGTCGCGAATCGCGAGCGCGATCTGACGACACGGCGCTTTTCTTGGCTGATCGACTCGGACGAATGACCACTGGAGAATCGTGACCGGCCCGGTGAGCATGCCTTTCATCGGCTTGTTCGTCAGCGACTGCGCGTAACGCGACCACGCGACGGTCATCCCTCATCGAGATCAGTGACGAGGCACGGTTCGTCGAGCTGCACCCACTCGGCGCCTTCGCGGCCAAGGAGACCGAGGAGCTCCTCGTAAACCGGAAGCAGGCGGTCGAGGAGCGGGATTGGGGAAGCGCGGTGCATCTTCCCGAGGAGCAGGAACGAGACCGGGCCGAGCAAGACAGGTCGCGTTCGAACGCCAATCGCACGGGCCTCGCGTACCTCCGAGATCGGCTTGTCCGACGCTCGAGAGAAGAACATCCCGGGGAAGAGCTCGGGGACGATGTAGTGGTAGTTCGTGTCGAACCACTTCGTCATCTCCATTGCCGGTACATCGACGCCGTCCGCTTGGAGGCCTCGAGCCATTGCGAAGTACGTGCGATGCGGATCCGATGCGAGCGACGTGTACCGAGGTGGAATGGATCCCACGAGCTGAATGGTGTCGAGGACACGGTCGTACAGCGAAAAATCGTTGCTCGGGACGTGCGCGATCCCTCTGTCGTGCTGCAAACGCCAATGCTCGGCGCGGAGACTCTTCGCGGTCTCGAGGAGCGAGTCGCTCTTCCCGCTCCAATGGGATTCGAGTGCGCGCTTCAGTTCGCGGTTCTTTCCAATGCGTGGAAAACCAAGGTTCGTCGCGATCGTCATGGTCGTCTCCTCAAGCCGGACAGACGCGCACAAAAAGAGGGCGTGCTGTCTCGGACCTACCCGCCTCCCGCGAGGCTCCCAGGTTGAACCGACGTCGGTAATCGACGTCGGATGCGGGCAGGTTTTCGGACTCCGAGCACGCCCGGCTTGCCACCGGCTTCCTACTGTCCGTCGCTTCCCAGCCTCCACGGTGGAGGCCAGTGCTTGGTACGGAGGTCGTTCTCGTCACCGCTGCGGGGCAGCTCCGGATTCTCACCGGATTCCCTATTAAGCTCCGGGACGAGCCCGGAGCACCAGCACGGGCGCCCCTTTACTCCGCGCGGTGATTCGTCGTCAAGAACGCAGCGAAGAGTTCGTCGGTCGCCGTTGGTGGCGTCATCCGACCGGCGAGGACGTCGCTCTCGATCGAAGCAAGCCTGCGCATCACCTCGGGATGCGTGCGAAACGTTCGGTCGAGACGCTCGCCGATGAGCGACCACATCCACGCGCGCTGCTGCTCGGCGCGCATGGCCGAAAGCTCGCCCGACGCCGTGAGTGTCTTGCGATGTTCCTCGATGAGGTCCCAGAGATCGTCGAGTCCGTCGCCCGTAAGCCCGGAGATCGCGACGGCGCGCGTTGGCCAACTCGGTCTTCGACGCGGCAGGTACCGAAGCGCAGCGCGGAGATCGGCGAGCGCCGTTCGGGCACGCGGAACCGCGTCGCCATCGCATTTGTTGACGCCAATCGCATCCGCGATCTCGAGGATGCCCTTCTTGATCCCTTGAAGCTCGTCACCAGCTCCTGGGAGCGCGAGCACCAAGAAGAAGTCCACCATCTCGCTCACGGCAGTCTCCCCCTGACCGACCCCGACGGTCTCGACGAGGATGACGTCGAACCCCGCAGCTTCGCAGAGGAGCATCGTCTCGCGCGTGCGCCGGGCAATGCCTCCGGGGGTGAGACCGCTCGGCGACGGACGAATGAAGGCGTTCGGTTCGACGGCGAGACGGCTCATTCGCGTCTTGTCGCCCAAGATCGATCCCCCGGAGACAGTGCTCGACGGATCGATCGCGAGTACGGCAACCTTCTTCCCACGCGCGAGCAAGCGCATGCCGAACTCGTCGACGAAAGTGCTCTTGCCAGCGCCCGGAACACCCGTCACGCCGACGCGCCGAGCATCCCCCGTCTTTGGAAGCAGACGCGTGAGGAGCGCTTGGGCGAGTGCCGCATCGGTGTCACTTCGGCTCTCGATCAGCGTGATGGCCTGCGCGACAACGGCGCGATCGCAGGCAAGAACCCCTCGCTCGTAGTCGTCGAGCGACAACCGCCGAAGCTTCATCTGTCTTCTCAACCTTCTCGATGGTCGAGCCGATCGAGCAACGCCATGGCCGACTCCGCGATCACCGTCCCAGGACCAAAGATCTCTACGGCTCCTGCCTCGCGAAGTGCGGGGTAATCGTCGGGCGGAATGACGCCACCGACGACGACGAGAATGTCGGGACGGCTCAGTGCCGCGAGCGCGGCACGGAGCGCGGGAACGAGCGTGAGGTGCCCAGCAGCGAGCGAGCTCGCACCGATGACGTGGACGTCGTTTTCGACCGCGGCCCGAGCGGTCTCCTCCGGCGTCTGAAAAAGCGGACCGATGTCGACGTCGAAGCCGAGATCGGCGAACGCGGAGGCGACCACCTTCTGACCACGATCGTGTCCGTCTTGTCCCATCTTCGCGATGAGGATGCGCGGCCGTCGTCCTTCGCGATCGAGAAATGCCCTTGTTCGCGCTCGCACGCCACTGACAGTCTCGGAGGTCTCTCCCACCTCGCCAGCATACACACCGGAGATGGCGCGGATCTCGGCTTGGTGACGCCCCCAAACCTTCTCGAGCGCAAGCGAGATCTCTCCGACGGTCGCACGCGCTCGAGCAGCAGTCACCGCGAGCTCGAGGAGGTTACCCTTTTCACCAGACGCGCAGGCGGTGAGCGCGTCGAGCGCCCGTTGGCAAACAGCTCCGTCGCGCTCACGGCGCAATCGTTCGAGGCGTTCGATCTGCGTTCGCCGAACGGCGTCGTTGTCGACCTTGAGCACCGGCACGACCTCTTTTTCCCTCGGGCGATAGCGGTTCACGCCGATGATCGCTTGCCGACCCGAGTCGATGCGCGCTTGCGTTCGTGCCGCGGCCTCCTCGATACGGAGCTTCGGGGTGCCCGTTTCGATCGCCTTGACCATTCCGCCGAGGTTCTCGATCTCCTCGATGTGCGCGCGGGCGCGGGCGGCGAGATCATGAGTGAGGCGCTCGACGTAGTAGCTGCCACCCCAGGGATCGACCGGGTAGCCCGTGCCCGACTCGAGCTGGAGTTGGAGCTGCGTGTTGCGCGCGATGCGCGCCGAAAAGTCGGTGGGTAGCGCGAGCGCCTCGTCGAGAGAGTTGGTGTGGAGGCTCTGCGTGTGACCCTGCGACGCCGCCATCGCCTCGATGCACGTGCGCACGACGTTGCAGTAGACGTCCTGGGCGGTGAGCGACCAGCCCGACGTCTGGCAGTGCGTGCGAAGCGCAAGGCTCTTGTTGCTCTTCGGCGAGAAACGACTCACGAGCTCCGCCCAAAGAAGACGCGCCGCACGGAGCTTGGCGACCTCCATGAAGAAGTTCATACCGATGGCAAAGAAGAAGGAGAGACGCGGCGCAAAAGCGTCAACGCTCATGCCGGCAGCAATCCCTGTGCGTATGTACTCGACGCCATCGGCGAGGGTGTAACCGAGCTCGAGATCGGCGGTCGCTCCGGCCTCTTGCATGTGGTAGCCCGAGATCGAGATGGAATTGAACTTCGGCATCTTCTGCGCGGTGTACGCGAAGATGTCGGCGATGATCCGCATCGAGGGCGCGGGCGGATAGATGTACGTGTTGCGCACCATGAACTCTTTGAGGATGTCGTTCTGGATCGTGCCCGTGAGCTTCTCCGGTGGGACACCCTGCTCTTCGGCGGCGACGATGTAGAGTGCAAGGATCGGAAGAACGGCGCCGTTCATCGTCATCGAGACGCTCATCTTGTCGAGCGGGATGCCGTCGAAGAGCAGACGCATGTCGAGGATGGAATCGATCGCGACACCGGCCATTCCAACGTCGCCGACGACGCGCGGGTGATCGCTGTCGTAGCCGCGGTGGGTAGCAAGATCGAACGCGATGGAGAGACCCATCTGCCCGGCAGCGAGGTTTCGGCGATAGAACGCGTTCGACTCCTCCGCCGTCGAGAAGCCTGCGTACTGACGCACGGTCCACGGCTTCTGGACGTACATCGTTGGGTACGGCCCGCGCACGAACGGCGGGAAGCCGGGGAAGGTACCGAGGTGCGTGACGTCTGCAAGGTCCTCGGGACCGTAGAGGGGGCGCAGCGAGATCCGCTCCGGCGTGTCCCAATCACTGCCTGCGGCGCCGGCACTGCCTTCGGCATTCGGAACGAGAGGCGCGCTCGCACGCGACGCAATCGCATCGAAATCGAGAAGTGCGAAGTTCGGCAGGCGACTCATCGGGCGGCCTCGTTTGGAGTTGTGACGGTGAAGCGGTCGAGGATCTCTGCGAGCGTCGCAACGACGTCGCAACCAACGAAGAGAAAGCCGTCGACACCGGCCTTACGAAGCTCGGCTTCCAACGCACCGGGGCGGCCGGCGAGCAGCACGCACGAAACCCCGCGCGCCTTGAGCTCGGACGCACGCGCAGAAGCTTCCTCGGCGTAACGTTCGTCCGTCCCACAAAGGCAGACCACCGTGGCCGGCTCCACGGCAGACACCTCGCGGCTCTTGATCCCTCCGGCGGCAAAGAAGTTCGCAGCAAATCCTGCACGGGCCCGTGACGATGCGAACGCGCCGAGCGTAAGAAGGAGGATTTCGGGTTTCACCGAATCGGCGCGAGTGCGAAGCGCCTCGAAGAGCGAAGCGTCCCGATGCACGGGCAGAGCACCCTTTTCCGGTGTTTCTTCGGTCGCGGGCGGGACCGCATAAGGCAGCTTCTCTTCGAGGAACGCGAACTCCGACACGCCGAGGATCGGCAGTTTTCGCTTTGCGATTCGTTCGAGACGCTCGTGCCAAGAGGCCTCGAGCCGCCGCGCGATCTCGCCGCTCTCGAGCAGCTTTGCGACGCCGCCGCTCCGAGACAGATCCTGGAACCTTGCCCATGCCTGCCGAGCGAGCCTATCGGTGAGCGTGTCGAAGTAGTACGAGCCGCCAGCCGGATCGCTGACCTTTCCGAGTGCGCTCTCCTCCCGCAACACGAGCCCCGTGTTGCGTGCCACGCGCTGGCCAAACGCGGACTGGAAAGCTTCGTCAAAGGCGTTTGGCGTCACGAGATCGGCGCCGCCCGTCACCGCTGCGAACACCTGCGTCGTGACGCGAAGCATGTTCACCCACGGATCGCGCACGGTCAGCGTCTGCGCCGAACACACGGCGTGCACGAGGACTTCGCTTCCGCCGCTCGCGACGAGCATCTTGGTGAAGCACACGCGGAGCGCGCGGAGCTTGCACATCTGGACGAACGTGTCCCTACCTACGGAAATTCGCAGGGCGATCGCGGCGGATGCTTCGTCGGGTGTGAGACCCGCTTCGAGGAGCGCCTCGAGGTACGAGGCCCCGGTCGAGAGCGCGATCGCGATCTCGTCGGCCGCGTCGGCGCCCGCGTCGTGATACGGCTCGGTGGAGACACACGCGATGGGCACTTGGTGGCCGCCATCGCGCATGGCGACCGCAAGCTGACCGAGCGCGCCAAGATCTTTTTGGAGCGTCGTGAACGGTGCATGACCGCAAGCACGCCACGCGATGGGATCGACCGCGAGGATCACCCGGGGCGTGATGGCGGTGACGATCTCCGGACGCGGCACCTCGCGTGCTTCGAGCACGAAGGTCGCTTGCGCGAGCTCTTCACGCGCGATCTCGCTGTGGAGGTCGAGTGGCAGCCACAGCGCGTCGGCACCGTCCGTTACATCGGCCACGAGCTCCGAGACGGCCGCATCTGTATCGTGACGCATGCAGATCCGGAACGGCTCGCTCCGTACGAGCCGCGCCGACGCATCGACGGGAGGTGCCGCAGCGTAAAGCGGCTCAATCGGTATGCCGGCAAGGACTTCGTGGACGAGCGCCTTGTCGAACGGTTTGCCGGCGAGATCCTTTTCGACGAGCGCGCGCCACTTCGCAAACGTCACTTCCGGGAAAGATGATTGCACGACGGTGTCAATTGCTCTTCCTACCGATGACTTCGGCGGACCGACTGTAGATCGCTTCTGCAAACAAGTCCTCGATCAAGGAAGGTCAGAAAGCCACATCGAGCGAAACCTCTCCCGTTACGCCAACCTGGTAGGCCGATACACGGCGTTCGAAGAAGTTCGCGAGCTCCTGGACATCCTGGAGATCCATGAACGGCAATGGGTTTTTCGAGCCGTAACGCTTTGCCATGCCAAGGGTCGTGAACCGTTGGTCAGCAGCGAACTCAAGATATTGCCGAACGTCACGAACCGAGAGCCCCGCGATCCCGCCACCAAGGAGATCCTCGGCGAACGCCGCCTCGCATTCGATCGCTTCTTCGATCATCTGCCGCACGTCCTGCTCGAAGGCTGCATCGAACAGATCCGGCTCTTCGCGCCGTACCGTGGCCACGACTTCGAACGCATACGCCATGTGCGCGCTCTCGTCGCGAAACACCCAGTTCGTCCCGTCGGCGAGCCCGTGCAAGAGACCGCGCGACCGGAGAAAGTAGACGTAAGCGAATGCCGCAAAGAAAAAGAGCCCTTCGATGCACGCTGCGAAGCAGATGACGTTAAGCAGATACTTCCGACACTTCTCACGTGTATCGAGCGCGTCGACCTCGTGGATCGAATCGATCCATCGAAAGCAAAACTCCGCTTTCGTCCTTATCGAAGGGATGTTCTCGACCGCCGCGAAGGCGCGGAAACGCTCGTCCGGCTCGGGAATGTAGGTATCGAGCAGCGTCAGATAGAACTGGACGTGGAGCGCCTCCTCGTAGAGCTGGCGCGAGAGGTACATCCGCGCTTCAGGAGCATTCACGTGCTTGTAGAGATTCAAGACGAGATTGTTCGAGACGATCGAGTCGCCGGTCGCAAAGAACGCAACGAGACGTTGCACGAGGTGACGCTCGGCAGGACTCATCTTGTCTCGCAGATCGCTGACGTCCGTGGAGAAGTCGACCTCCTCCACTGTCCACGTGTTCTTGATGGCGGCGCGATACATCTCGTAGAACTGCGGATACGCCATTGGGCGGAGCGTCAGGCACATTCCGGGATCGAGCAGGCGCACGGGACGGGTGACGGCGCTCATTGGCACGCCTCGCAGCTCTCAGGATTCTCGAGGGAGCAGGCAACGGTCACCGCGTCGGCTGTCGCCGGCGGAGGCGGAGTCCATCCGGGTGTCGCGCGCGGATCACCCCCGCTCTGCGCGCTCGGCGTTGGTGGCGTCTCGATGGTGGCCTTCGCGATCCGCGTCGCCGGACGCGAGCGCAGGTAGTACGTCGTCTTGAGCCCCTTCTTCCACGCGTAGAAGTACATGCTCGAGAGTTGCCCAATGTTCGGATTCTCGATGAAGAGGTTCAGCGACTGACCCTGATCGATGAACGCACCGCGATCAGCGGCCATGTCGATGAGCGAGCGCATCGGGATCTCCCATGCGGTGCGGTACACGGCGCGGAGGTTGGGCTGGAGGTCGTCGAGCGACTGCACCGAGCCTTCGGCGAGCTTCAGACGAACGCGCGTCGCCTCATTCCAGAGGCCAAGTGCTTTGAGCTCGCTGACGAGATAGCGATTGACCTGCAGGAAGTCACCGGAGAGCGTCTCGCGCTTGAAGAGATTCGAGATCTGCGGCTCGATGCATTCGTAACAACCGGCGATCGACGCGATGGTTGCCGTTGGCGCGATCGCGACGATGAGCGAGTTGCGAAGACCGTGCTCGCGGATCCTCGCGCGAAGTGCTTCCCAGCGCGCAGTATCCTTGGGCACGACGTTCCACGCATCGAACTGGAGTTCACCCTTCGCCGTGCGTGTCTCTGCGAACGCCGGATGCGCTCCCTTTTGCATCGCAAGATCGACCGAGGCCGAGAGAGCATGAAAGTAGATCTCCTCCGAGATCCGTCGCGAAAGATCGCGGGCTTCAGGTGCGTCGAACGCAAGGCGCATCTGGAAGAAGAGATCCTGAAGCCCCATGAGCCCGAGGCCGACGGGGCGCCACTTGGCGTTCGACACGCGCGCACTATCGATGGCGTAGTAGTTGTGATCGATCACCTGATCGAGCTGACGAACGGCGACGTGCACCGTGCGGGCAAGGCGCGCCCAATCGAAAGTAACGTTGCCGTTGTCATCCTTGATGACGTGGCGCGCGAGGTTGATGGATCCAAGGTTACATACCGCCGTCTCGCCGCTCGACGTGATCTCCAAGATCTCCGTGCAGAGATTCGATAGATGCACGACCCTCCCGGGGAGCGCGGTCTGGTTGCATCCCTTGTTCGATTTGTCCTTGAACGTCATCCAGCCGTTGCCGGTCTGAGCAAGCGTCCGCATCATCCGCGCGTACAAATCGCGCGCCTTGACCTTTTTCTTCGCGAGCCCGCGGTCTTCCGCATCGACGTACGCCTGTTCGAATGCCTCGCCGAACAGATCGGGGAGATCGGGGACGTCCTTCGGATCGAAGAGGCTCCACTCTCCGTCGAGCTCCACGCGACGCATGAACAAGTCGCTCACCCAGTTGGCGAGATTCAGGTTGTGCGTGCGGCTCGCTTCGTCTCCCGTGTTGTCGCGCAACTCGAGGAACTCCTCGATGTCGGCGTGCCACGACTCGAGATACACACAGCACGCGCCTTTACGCTTGCCGCCTTGATTCACCGCTGCAACGGACGCGTCGAGCGTCTTGAGCCACGGCACGATCCCGTTCGAGTGACCGTTCGTGCTCTCGATGAGCGAGCCGCGTGAGCGCACGCGGTGGTACGCAAGTCCAATGCCGCCAGAGAACTTCGAGAGGAGCGCGACATCCGCATACCGCTTGTAGATCGTCTCGAGATGATCGTCGGGCGAGTCGAGAAGGAAGCAACTCGAAAGTTGCTCGTGCCGTGTTCCCGCGTTGAAGAGCGTCGGCGAGCTAGGCAGATATGCGAGCGTCGAGAACTGTTCGTACAACTCCAGCGCCTCGGAGACAGTCTCTGAAAGCGCGCACGCGATCCGGAGGAAAAACTGCTGCGGCGTCTCGATCACGAGGCGCGACGTGGGGTGCTTGAGGAGGTAGCGATCGTAAACGGTGCGCAAACCGAAGTACTCGAACTCGTCATCGCGCTTCGGCTGGATGGCGTCATTCAGCTTGCGCGCATTCGCCGTCACGAAGTCGAAGAGGCGCTGGTTGATGAGGCCAACGCGATGTCCGAAAAGGGCCGACTGCGAGAACGACTGGATCTCTTGCCCGCAAACTTCTTTCTCGATGTACGCGGCGAGCAGCCGCCCCGCGAGCTTCGCGTATTGCGGCTCTTCGACGATGTATGACGCCGCCGTCTGGATGGAGAGACGATCGAGCTCGCTCGTCGTCGCACCGTCGTACAGGCCGCTGATCGTCTTCGTCGCGATGCGCATCGGATCGACGTCGGCGAGGCCGATCGCGCATCGACCGACCGCGCGCACGATCTTGTTCAGATCGACCGGCTCGGTTCGACCGCTTCGCTTCGTCACGCGCATCGAGGTCTGTGGGAGCGAGTCCGGATCGCTATCCGGCGGGGAGCTCGGTTTCGACGGTTGCGCGGTGGCTCGCAACGACGGCGTGCCGTTGCTCTTGATGATTTCGGTGTTCATGGCGTCTCCTTCGGTCTTGCCGCGCGCAGCACCAGCCCGCGCGCGGACGTTTGCGTCGCCGCACTTCAACCGACCTCGTCCCCGCGAACGTTGCGCACCTCGCGATGGCAGAACGATCCGCACCCACGGGACCGAACAGATCCCCGCGGACACAGGTCCTCACCACCTTCCCACGAGGTGCTTCGCCACTTTCAAGTTATCGAAAGTGACGTAGGTCGGACCGCCGCGGGTTGTCTCTCCGCGATCGGGTGATGGCAGGTTTTCGGACTTCGAGCGCTTCCGGCTTACGCCGGTTTTCCTAGTGTCCGTCGCTTCCCAGCCTCCACGGCGGAGGCCAGTGCTTGGTACGGATTCGTTCTCGTCACCGCTGCGGGGCAGTCCCGGATTTTCACCGGGTTCCCTTGAACACACCTACCGCCTGTGACGGCTGGTCGGACATGCTCTAAACCTGAGCGAATGCTCAGGCACCAGTCACGAACCACTACATACAGGGTATCGTGCGTTCAGGTCAAACAAGATGTTGTGGATTGACAAAAGATACTTTTTGGGATACGGCACCCCTCCCCAAAGCACGTCTGGTCAATCCAGCAACGCGAGCAGTTCTTCTCTCGTGATGGCGCCGGCGTGGTTGGCCTCGCCGAGTGCGACATCGGCGAGAGCACGCTTCTTTGCCTGAAGCGCGAAGATGCGCTCCTCCACCGTGTCTTTGGCGACCATGCGATAGACCATGACCGGGCGGTCTTGACCGATGCGATGCGCGCGATCGGCCGCTTGGTCTTCAACGGCGGGGTTCCACCACGGATCGAGCAAGAAGACGTGGTCGGCGGCGGTGAGGTTCAGGCCGGTGCCGCCAGCTTTGAGCGATACGAGCATCACGGGCGGACCCGCGTCGTTTTGAAACTCTGCGACGACTGCGGCGCGATCGCGTGTCGATCCATCGAGGCGCGTGAAGCGAATGCCGCCTGCGTCGAGGTGCGGTTCGACGAGATTGAGCAGACTCGTCCACTGCGAGAACACGAGAGCCTTGTGACCTTCGGAGACCGCGTCCTCGAGTGCACCAAGAAGGCAATCGATCTTCGATGAACTTTTGACCTCGCCCTGACCGGGAACGAGCGCCGAGTGACATGCCGCTTGACGCAAACGAAGCAGGGCCTCGAGCGCAAGAAGCACGTTGCCTCCCTGACCGAGTTTGTGCGCGACGTCCTTCTTCGTGGCAACGCGCACGGCGTCGTAGATGCTGCGTTCGATCTCGTCGAGCTCGACGTGCAGCACGGCGTCCGTGCGCGGCGGCAGCTCCGGCAAAACTTCACGCTTCATGCGCCGGAGCAAAAACGGACGGATCTTGTTGCGGAGGCGCTTTGCAGCATCTGCGTTGCCGTTCGCGATGGGCAGTGCATACCGATCTTGGAAGTCGCTGCGTCCGCCAAGAAGCCCTGGATTGGCGAAATGCATGACGCTCCAGAGTTCATCGAGTCTGTTTTCGACGGGCGTTCCACTGAGCGCGAGTCGAAACGCGCCGCGAAGCTGGAACGCCGCACGCGCAGTCTGGCTCGTCTCGTTCTTGATGGCCTGCGCTTCGTCGAGAACGACGATGTCCCACGGTTCGCTCGCGAGGCGCGCCGTGTCGAGACGAAGCACCGCGTAGGTTGTCAGCGTCACGTCGGCGGCAGCGTCGAGCTCGCGATGGGTGCCGTGGTAGATGCTGGTGCGAAGGCTCGGACGGAAGCGCGCGATCTCGTCCGCCCAGTTGTAAACTACACTCTTTGGGCAAACGACGAGGACGCGGCCTCGAATCGCACAGATCGTTTGCAGCGTCTTTCCAAGCCCCATGTCGTCGGCGAGCACTCCGCCAAGATCGCCGTCGCGCAGAAACGACAACCAATCGACGCCGACCTGCTGATAGTGGCGAAGTGTGGCGTCGAGATCGCGCGGGAGGTTCGCCGCGGGGATGCCGGAGAACCCCTCGAGCAGCGGCGCGAGCTTGGCGAGGGCGGGCGGCTTCGGCATGTCGAGCGCCTCGCAGAGCGCGCCGAGTTCAGGCAACGCGGAGGTTCTCAGCTTCTTGTCGTCGCTGCGCGCAGCGAGCAGATCTGCCACGCGATGCCCGTGCCGTGCGAGCCAATCCGCGGGTAACGGGGCCCAGCCGCCGCCGCTCAGCGGGACGAGATCGAGACCGTCGCGCCAGGCGCGCATGACGACCGCGGCGTCGGCGCGCTTGGGAAAGTGCTCGCCATCTCGCTCGAAAGACTCGCCGTCAATCTCGAAGATCACGTCGAAGGTGTCGTTGTCCAAGACGACGTGCGCGGACAGAGGCTCGTGCTCGAACTCCGCGACGCTAGCGTCACCCGTGCGCTCTTGCCAAGCGCGAAGCTTCGCGGCAAACCGCATCGCTTCCTGTCCGTCGAAATCGATGCGCCGACCGGGCACGAGATTCAGCTCGTCGCGAAGACGCGCGAGCGCGGCGCGCTCCTCGTCGCGTTTGCGAACGGGCAAGATTTTTCCAAACGTCACCACCGTGTCGCCGTCGACGCGCGCGATGGGCGGATCTCCGTAGACCAGCGTGGGCAGTACCGAAAGCGTATGCCCCTGATGCGAGAGATCCATGGCGATGCGCGGCGCGACATCCTTCGACGCACGACGCAACCTTTTGGTTGCGATAACGACGGTGAGCTTCTTTTCGAGCTCCGGCAACACCTTGGTCACGAGTTCGGTTTCTTGTTCCCGCGAGAAGAAGCGAGAGAGCGGCAGACGCTCGAGGAACTCGCCGGTCGTATCCGTCTCGGCAAGCGGACGAAGCACCTCCCCGGCGCGGACGACACCCATCGCGTACACCTCGGTCACGATGGGATTTTGCTCCATGCGCAGCGTGAAGCCTCCTGACGTGGCATCTTCCACGACCGCGCGAGGCAACACGGGATCGGCCGAGACACGGATGGGCGCGCCGTCGAGCATCACGTCGGCATTCGATTCGAGCGCGCGGAAGATGTCGCCGATGCGCCCGAGGGGCAATTGTTCGCGCGCAGCGGGGAGAATGCGATCGACGAGAAGATCTTCGTGCGAGGGGAGGAGACCTTGCGGTGCGCGCCCCTGTCCGAGCATGGACGTCAAGGCCCCTGCGAAGCGCTCTTGTCGCCCATCCGCGTGGACAACGACGCGCTGCAACGTGAGCTTGCGATCGTTCTTGCTGAATCGATAGGACAGGCGCGCGGGCTTCGAGTCTTCGTCGCTCGGAAGCTCACGGCTCTTGCCACCGTTCGTACTTGCTGCACCCGCTTGCGACGCGGCGATCGCGGCGGCAACGACGTGCGGGCACGGATCGATTTTGCCGCCGCAATCGCACGACCATTCTTCGTCGCTCGTGTAGAGCGTGACCGTGGGTGCGATGGCCAAGCCGGACGCGCGCACGCGAAGCACCGTCTCACTGGCCGACGCCGACACGCGCGAGACCGCGTTTTCGCGAGCAAGCTTGACGCCCTGCGACCAGATCGCGGGCAGCGTGGCTTTGCGGAGCGCGTCGAGAAAACGTTGCATCGGATCTCCGCCGCTTCAGCCCCAGACAACGTCCACGAGCCCACTCTCGGTGATGCGCGTATCCGCGGTGATGAGAGGCATCCGCGCCGCGCGGGCCGCAGCAACGATCATCCGATCGAACGGATCCTCGAGAGCCCCGAGCAACGCGAATTCACTCGTCTGCCGCAGATCGAGAGAAAGAATACGAACTTCGCTGTTGCGCTTCGTTGCGGCTTCGAGTTCGACCGCGCCCGGCACGCGGCGACCGGCTTCCGCGAGCAACGTAAGCTCCACGCCTACGATCGCAGGGATCCAGGCCCGCGCTTTTCCGGCGTCCACCTGCCGAAGTGCGCGAGCCGCGTCGCGCCCCAACCGTGCTGGCTTGGTCACCCACCAAACGAATGCGTGCGTGTCGAGCACGTACTCTTTGATATCCGTCATGTGTAACGCTTTGCTTTTCTACGCACACTTTCGAGAAGCAGCGCACTTGCTTGCGCGCGCGCTTTACGAAATTCATCGAGGTTGTCCGGAGATTCAATGTCGCTGAGCCAACCGCTTATGGGCTTGATGGATGTGCGAGCAGGAGCCTCTTCGATTTGCGAGCGGATCAGAAAGAGGATCTCCGAAGACATGCTCCTGCCGTTGAGACGAGCACGCTTCTTCACCGCTCTGAGCATGGCAGGATCGATGCGCACGCTGATGATGTTGCTGCGAACGACGTTTGACACGTATTAATTTGTAATACGTTCGACCGAGAAATGAAAGGTTACGCGCTTGCCGCCGCAGCAATCTCTTTTTCGAGAGCCTCCCACTCGGCCATGAGCGTCTCGATCCTGGCGTCGAGCTCGGTGCTCTCCTTCTCGAGCGCGGCCTGCATCTCCTTCGGCGTCTCGTCGAAAAAATCTGGGTTCGTGTAAAGCGCATGGATCTCTCTCTTGCGAGCCTCGGCCTCCTCTACCAAAGCGAGTACCTTGTCCCGTTTTTGCGGAAGCGCCGCGAGCCTGTTTCGGCGCTTCTTCTGCTCCTCCCACGCCCACCCCGCGGCGCTCGAGGCGTCACCATTGTCGGGTTTTTCCTTCTTCGCCTTGAGCACCACGGCGTCCGCATCGAGGTGATCGTCACCACATCGTTCAAGGTATTCGGCGTACGTACCTTGAAAATCGCGCACGCCCTCCGCTGTTACTTCGATGACGCGCGTCGCGATCTCGGAGACGAACCAGCGATCGTGCGAGACGAAGAGGAGTGTCCCTTCGAAGGCGCAGAGGCCTTCCGCGAGCGCTTCGATGGCCTCGAGATCGAGGTGGTTGGTGGGCTCGTCGAGCACGAGCAGGTTCGACTTTTCGACGAGGATGCGCGCGAAGATGAGTCGCGCCGCTTCGCCTCCTGACAGCGCATCCACGGGCTTGTTCACGTCGTCGCCCGAGAACAGCATGCGCCCGAGCTGGCCGCGCACGTAGGAGGTTCCCTCCATGGGAATGACGTTCCACACGAAGTCGATCGGCGTGATCTTCGGATCGTCGAGCAGCTCATGGTGGTCCTGCGCGAAGTAGCTCGCTTTGACTTCGTGACCGAACGTCGTCTCTCCACCGTCGGCCACGAGGCGCCCCATCACGATCTTGAGCAGCGTCGATTTGCCGAGCCCGTTGGGACCAATGACGGCCACCCTCTCGCCGCGGCGAATCGCGAGCGAAATGTCTTTGAGCACCTGTTTGTCGCCGTAGGCTTTTGAAATACGTTCGAGGGTGAGCACGTCGCGCCCGCTGGGCCGCTCTTGCGCGAAGCGAAAGAGCGGCGCGCGGCGCGAGCTCTGCGCGAGCTCTTCGATCTCGATCTTCTCGATTTGCTTCAGCCGGCTCTGAGCCTGCCTGGCTTTCGTGGCTTTGGCGCCGAAGCGCTCCACGAAGGCGCGTTTCTCCGCAATGATCTTTTCTTGCCGCGCGATCTCGCTTTCCTTTCGTTCGCGCGTGGCCTTCTTGAGGACGACGAACGCGCTGTAATTGCCCGCGTACGGCGTGATGGTTTCGTAGTCGACGTCGAGAATGTGCGTCGCCACGTTGTCGAGAAATCGCTGGTCGTGCGAGATGACGAGCGCCGTGCCGCGGTAGCTGGCGAGGAATTTCTCGAGCCAGCGAATGGAGAGAATATCGAGGTGGTTCGTTGGCTCGTCGAGCAAGAGCACGTCGGGCCGCCGAGCAGAACGCGCGCGAGAAGAACGCGAAGCTTGAACCCGCCCGACAGCGTCGACAGCGGCAGGCGGTGTTGTGAAGGCGGGATGCCAAGACCGTCGAGGATCGCGCCCGCGCGCGCTTCGAGCGTGTAACCACCCGCGTTCTCCAGCGCGTGCTCGATGTCGGCGAGGTGCGCCGCGTCGCCCTCGCCGTGATCGACGATGCGCGATCGCTCACGCAGAAGCTTCCATGCATCTGCGTCACCCATCATGGCGAGGCTCAGAATGATCTCGGCGTCGTCGAGAAAGAGATCTTGCCGGAGAACGCCGACGCGCGCGCGCGCAGAGATCGCCACGGTTCCTTCGCTCGCCTGTTCGTCACCGGCAAGAATCTTGAGGAAGGTCGTCTTGCCGGACCCGTTTGCGCCGACCAGGCCGTAGCGAGAGCCGGGATTGAGCTTGAGCGAGACACCCGCGAAGAGCGTGCGTGCACCAAAGGATTTACCGAGCTGAGAAGTTCCAATCATCCGAGTCGCCGCGAACCTACTACCTCCGCGAGCTGCGGCTGAAGCGAACGCGACCCACCGTGTTCCACCACTCGCGGTAACGTGCTTGCGCGCGCTCGCGTTCCCGCTTCGACGCCTCGTGGTGGTAGCCGAAGTACTCCTTCGTGATCGTTCTGAGCTCTCGCCCCGCGGCCGCACGCAACGCCACCTCATCATGCATGAGGGCGTCGATGAGCCATTCGAGCCTCTCGCGCGCGCGATTCTGATCCCACCAAGCCTGCCAGCGGACGCGACTGTCGCCGAAGTCTTGTCGCGTGAGAGCCACGAGCGCGTCATGCGCCGACGTTACGATCTCGGGCACGCTGTCCGCGACCAGCGGGATGAGCACGCTGACCGCGAGCGCCTCGTGTGCTTCGCCAAGAGCCTCGATCGCCAAGCGCCGCCGCGTGCTCGACATCGCGCGGTTCGTTGCCACGGCCTCGAGCCCCTTGACGACGAGAGCCGGATTCACCTCCGACAGCGCACGCGCGGCCGCGCGCGCCGCTCGACGCACGCTTGCGTCGTCGTCGAAGATGCGCGTCAGCGCGGGCTCGACGGCGTCCGGGTAGACGAGCTCCGTCAACAGATACGTCGACCAAAAACGGTTCTCGACGATGGGATCATCGACGTGCGAGAGCACGAACGGCAACGCCGCGCGTCGCATCCGCGTGAGCAGGCGGAGCACGGGTCCGCACTCGGCGACGCGCGGCAAAGGTTCATCCGCCAGATGCGCAGCATCCAGCGTCAACGATCCCGGAAATTTCGCCATGATGGATGGCATCGCATAACCGCCTGCGCGCATCAGTGTTGCCTCGGCGTCGTCGTCATTTCCGGCAATGACGCGATCCACGCATGCCGTGTACTCGCCGACCACGTCGACGATGACCGACGGAAGCGGCATGGCCTCGATGTGCGATGCCGGTGGTCTGTGCGGTGCAACGCTGATCTGTTGTTCGGACGCGGGCATGGGTCGCTTGTCCGGCGTCGGCGGCGACGGAGGCACCAACGGCGCTACGTCGAGCGACGTCCTCGGTTTCTGCGCAACGGCCACGCGCGGCGCGACTGGCGTCGCGTCGATCTCGACGACGGGCAAAAGAGGTGTCTTGTCGAGATCGTCGTCGACGGAAATGGGCACGGCATCGTCCAAATCAAGCGGCGGGAAGAGCGGCGAGGGTTTACCGAGATCGTCGCGCCCTTCTATCTCGCTTGTCATGCGGTGCTCGACACCCGCATGGATGTCGCCGTCGATACGTGGAGCCGGTGGCTGCTTTGCGCTGAATTCGAGCGGAGGCGCCGAGGACCTTCGTGGGCGCGAGCTCCGACGGCGCGGCGCCACGTCGGAGGTCGAGGGTTCATGTGCAGACAACAGCGTCACTGGAGCGCTCGAAGACGGACTCTCTTCCTCGGGCGTTGCCGCATCCGCGGAGGGCTCCACGCGCGCGAGGTTCGGATCGTTCAGCAGCTCGCGCACCGGCGCTGCGAGCTCCTCGATCGAAGGACGCGCAGGTTGCACGGCGACGGCAGAAACTTCGCCGCTCGTTGTGGCTTTGGGCTTGTCGGACTGCGACGCGGTCGTGCGGTCCGCGAGTTTCTTTCTCACGATGACGCGCTCGAATGCACCAGCGGACTTGTCGATGAGCCTCTTGGTCTCCGACAGGCTCGTGGCGTCGATGCCATCTTCACCGCCGTCGCCGAAGAGAAGCGCAACGACGCGGCCACGCACGACGGCCGGAACGACGACGCACGGAGTTCCGCGCAGTCGCCGGAGATCCTTGGCAAGCAACGCATCGATCCCGGTGTTCGCGGGAGCCTTCACGACCAAGGTGCGTTGATCGCGCGCCAACTGCAAAATGCTCGATTGATCGAGCGGCACGGCGATGCGCGCAACGCGCGCGCGCGAAGCTCCGTTGCCGTGCGCATCGCGTCCCTCGGCGACATCGCCATGGACCGTGAAGAGGACTGTGTAATCGAAGAACTGGCGCGCGAAATCGAAGATCAAATCGAAGATCGCGTCGCGTTCGGTTGCCTTGTCGAGCTCGGCGAAGGCCGACTCCGACGTGAGCGGGCCGCGCCGACGCGGGCGAGGGCGCGCGCGCGCCACATCGATATTTCGCACGAGCGTGGGAGGCGCGGATGTCGCTCCACGCGGGAGCGACGGCGGCGGCGCCGAGGGCCACGGACTCGGCGGACGCGGCGGTTCCTTGACGGCAGGCGCAGCTTGCGGAGCGCTATCCACGCTCGAGAAACTGTCCGACTCGCCGCGCAGGCGAGACAAGATCTGCCGAAAACGCTTGTCTAACGGGGTGCCGTAGTCGCGCGCAAGCGCCTCACGAATGCGCACGAGCGCTGCGAGCCGCGCACGGATGGGCATTGCAAGCGTGAACGCGAGCTCCTCTTCGGTCTGCCGTGGCAGGGGCTCGGCAACGGCGATCACGAGACCGCTACGGTCGACCGACAGCGGGAAGAAATTATAAGCCGATGCAACCTCGGGTGCGATGAGCGCCATCGCTTCCTGGCGCGCCCTCGGAAGCTCACCGGCCGGCCAAGGCTCGAGACCGAACACCTCACCGGCGGTCGTTACGAGCGAAGACTCGGAAGCGTTACTGACTTCGAGCAGGTTGGTGACGAGATCACCTCCGTTGAGGACCTGCCAAGCCAGCGCCTCTTCGACCTCGCGGATCGACGCGATCCCCCGTTGAACGATGACGGAGCTAAGGTGCATGCCGCGACTACGATAGGGTCGCGCGCCGCGCGGAAACTGTCAAATTCCAGGTGTTTCCGGTCACCTCCCTCGAAGGGACAAATGTTCTTCGAGAGACGTGAGGAGCCCGGCCATGGTGGACAGGCTGGCCGTAACGTCCACCTTCACCCCGCGCGCGTCTGCGGCCTGCGTCGTCACGGGGCCGATGCTGACGACGATCGCACGGGAAAGAAGCGGAGCTGCACCCACCCCGAGACCATCGCACAGGTGGTTCACGCTGCTCGGCGACGTGAAGACGACCGCATCGATTTCGCCTGCACGGAGACGTGCGGCGAGTCCGTCCACGGTGGCGCGCGGAGGCGCCGTGGTCTTGTAGACTGCAACAATTTCGACGTCGCAGCCGAACTTGCGAAGCGTGTCGGGCAGCACGTCGCGCGCGACCTCGGCGCGAAAGATGAGCACGGGAGGCTTCGACGAGGATCCGTCCATGGCCTCGAGCAAATCTGCGGCGAGCCCTTCGCCGTGATGTTCGCGCGCAACGAGATCGGGCACGATTCCGGCAGCCGCGAGCGCGCTCGCTGTCGCGGGTCCGACCGCCGCCACGCGTACGTTGCCGAGCACGCGCGCGTCCTTGCCCTGGCGCGCGATTTCGGCGAGCACGTGCTCGACGCCGTTCGCGCTCGTGAAGACGACCCATCCGCTCCGATCGGCAAGCGTGCACACCGCATCCATCATCGGTCTCGGATCGCTCGGAGGATGAATCTCGAGGACGGGCACCATGACGGGCTCGGCGCCGCGCGCGCGCAAAAGCTCCGCGAGTTTTCCTGCTTGCTCGCGCGCGCGCAGCACGAGCACGCGCTTCCCTGAGAGTTCACCCATCACGCATGCGATACCATACCGCTTTCGAAGCAACGTTCGCGTTCCGGTCGCCCGCGAGTAGACTGCCGCGCCGTGGGCTTCCCTACGATTCGACCGCGCCGTTTGCGCGCAACACCCGAACTTCGCACTCTCGTTCGCGAGACTTCGCTTTCGCCAAAGAACTTCGTCTACCCGATGTTCTTCAACGCGGCGATCGATGCGCCGTGCCCCATCTCGAGCATGCCCGGCGTCCACCAGTTTCCCGTGAGCGCTGCGCGAGAACAAGCCAAGGCCATCAAGGCACGCGGCGTCAACTCGGTCATTCTTTTCGGTTTGCCGAAGACGAAAGACGATCGCGGCAGCTCCGGGCTCGATCCCGACGGACCCGTGCCGCGCGCCATCGCAGAGATGAAGAGCGCGGTGCCGGAGCTCGTCATGATGGCCGACGTGTGCGTCGACGAGTACACCGAGCACGGGCACTGCGGCATTCTCAAGCAGCGACGCAACGGCGAGTGGGTTGTTGACAACGACGCAACCATCGAGGTGCTCGCCGAGATGTCCGTTGTCTTTGCCAACGCCGGCGCCGACGTCGTTGCTCCGAGCGACATGATGGATGGACGCGTCGCGAAGATCCGCGCGGTGCTCGACGAAAGCGGCCTCGTTGACACGAGCATTCTCAGCTACGCCGTCAAGTACGCGAGCAGCTTCTACGGCCCCTTTCGCGAGGCTGCGGACTGCGCGCCAAAGTTCGGAGATCGCGCCGGCTACCAGATGGATCCTGGCAACGCGCGCGAAGCCGTTCGCGAAGCCGCTCTCGACGAAGCCGAGGGGGCCGACATGCTCATGGTCAAGCCGGCCTTGGCGTACCTCGACGTGATTCGCGACGTGCGCAAAGCTTCGCTGCTGCCGCTCGGCGGGTACAACGTCTCGGGCGAGTACGCGATGCTCCACGCGGCAGCCGAACGCGGGATGCTCGACTATGAACGCGCGATGATGGAAACGCTCACTTCAATCCGGCGCGCTGGCGCCGATTTCATCCTCACCTACCACGCACTCGAAGCCGCGGAGCTCCTTGGATGAGATACCAGCGCATCTTGCTCGCGGCAGGGCTCTGGGTGGGCGTCACGGCGGCAACGGCAGCGGCAACACCAGGCTGTTACGGCCACAACTGCGATGGCAGCTTCGTCGACTTTGGCGGCACCCCCCAAGGAGAAATGATTGACGCAAACACGTGGGAATCGAATCCCTTCGACGGTCAATGGCTCCCCTTCCCTGGCCAGCGCACATACAATTTTGATTTGAGCTTATTAGGAAATCGGAGGCCAACGATCACGATTCCGTTCATTAGCGCGCAGGAAGCCCCCATTGTGTCGGGCGACAACTACACCATTGGCTCAGGGAACCTTGCCGAATTTTGGTATAATCCAGGAACGAATACCCTCACCATTCAAAACGGGACGTGCGCCGATTACTTCCTTTACCTGGCCGTCACTGCCGCGGACACAGGTACGGATACGACGACGCCAGCGACGCAGGGGGGCGACTAAGGAGTAAGCTGTCATGCATCCGTGGCACGATATCGTGTGCTCTGAACCCATCGACGAAAGCATTCCCGCATTCATCGAGATCCCGAAAGGCTCCAAAGTCAAATACGAGCTCGATAAAGAGACCGGTCTTTTGCGTGTCGACCGAATCCTTTTCAGCGCGGTGCACTACCCAGCCAATTATGGATTTATCCCGCAGACGTATTGCGACGACGACGACCCGCTCGATATCCTGGTGCTCTGCCAAGAACCCGTCACGCCCATGTGCATCATGCGCGCACGCGCCATCGGACTCATGCAGATGCGCGATGACAAGGGCCTCGACGACAAGATCATCGCCGTGCACATGGATGATCCTGCGTACAACCAATACACGCATATCCGCGAAGTCCCGAAACACACGGTGGTCGAACTCAAACGGTTTTTCGAAGACTACAAAACGCTCGAACACAAACAAGTCGTCGTGGATGATCTCCTCGGCCCCTACGAAGCATCGAAGGCAATTCGCACATCCCTCCAGTGCTACCGCGACGTGATTCTTCCGAAGCGCATTGCAATTTAGACCGCTTTCAAGTTGACGTGAGGTCGAGGCGGGGCACGGGATGCGACCGGACTCGAACTGTACGGAGTCCACGAAGTGGACGAAGTACAGTGAGAGCGACGGAGCCGAAGGCGAAGTGAACAGCCTTTGAGGCTTTGAGGACCGCACCGCAGGCCCCCCTGAGGTCCCGCCGTAGGCGGGCCGACAGCGCCGAAGGCGCCGGCGATGCCGAGATCACGTCAAATCGAAAGCGGTCTATTTGAAGCATGCGCGCATGCACGCGCGGTAGTTGTCATCGCATGTGGTGCATGGGGCGCCAATCGCACGGGAGCCGGGCGCAGGGTTCACGCATTGCACGCCGCACACGCGGAAGGCGTTCGAGCACTGATCGGCGCACGACGTATCCGGCAAAGGTGGTGCGACGTGAATGGTTGCAGAGGCGAGCGCCGCGACACCGGGATACGGAGGCGTCGCCTGCGCGTCCGTAACCTCGACGAGGACCTTTGGCGGCGGTGCGAATGCGCTCGTTGGCGCAGGGGCGCTGATCGTGTTCACGCGCGGCATCACTCCCGGTGCCGCGTTCATCAATGCTTCGTCCGTGGGCGTCGTGGGCGCCTGCGAGAGCGCCACGTAGCGAGCGATTGCATACTGCACGCGATCGCGCGTCTGCCCGTACGTGTAGTGCTCGGACCAGTCGCGCCAGCAGTCGGCCTTGGCGGGCATCGTTGCCTGCGGGTTCTCCTCGAGCGCGTAGCAGTGCTCGAAGCGCGCGTTACCCTCGTAAATGGCCTGAAAACTTGGACCGCACGCGGATGCGGCAACCCACACGATCGAGAGCAGGGCAGCACGCTGCGCCCCTACGGATTTGCAGACACGCCCTAACGTCTTCGCTACGGGTTTCCGCTTCACGAAGCCATCATGCCCGCGCAAAGGCGCGGGTGGAAGGGGGCGATCGCCGCGCGCGCCCGTCTTGGCTTTGGCTTTGACTTTGACGCTGCGGCGATCCTTCATTACCTACGTCTTCGACCATGTTTACGGGTCTGATAGAGACGACGGGCACCCTTGTGCGCCGCACCGTTCAAGGGCGCGACGCACGCCTCGTGATCTGTGCGGACTTTCATCTCGCGGGCGCCGCCGCGTCCGGCAGCGTTGGAGGCGAACCGCTCGCCCTCGGCGAATCCATCGCCGTCAACGGCGCGTGCCTCACGGTCGCCGCGATCCCAACACCTGGTGGCCCTGCAGTCGCAAGCGTCTTCGAAGTCGATGCGTCCGCCGAGACGCTCGACAACACCACGCTCGAAGCACTCGAGGCTGGGTCAACCGTGAATCTCGAGCGCGCGGTTCCGCTCGGCGGGCGCATGGGCGGGCACGTCGTCAGCGGGCACGTCGACGGCATCGGTACTCTCGCGGAGCGTACGCCCAGCGGCGCGTGCGTGAAGATGACGTTCCGCGCTCCGCGCGAGCTACTGCGCTTCATCGCTCCCAAGGGATCGATTTGTGTCAACGGCGTGAGCCTCACCGTCAACGGTGTCGAAGGCGATGCGTTCCACGTGATGATGATTCCGCACACGCGAGAGAGAACGTCGTTCGAAACGCTGCCCGTGGGTGCGAAGATCAACCTTGAAATCGACGTTCTCGCCCGCTATGTCGCGCGCTTCCTCGATGTTCTAGCCGGAGCGGGCAGCGCGGCGGACGCAGCTTCGAACGAGGCGTGGCTCGCGCGCCTCCAACGCGCCGGGTACCTGTAGTTTGCAGTTGTCCCATGTCGCCCTTTCTCAACATCGACTCAAGCCTTCTCGAGCACGTGAACGCCGCCATCGAGGACATCCGCGGCGGCAAGATGGTCATCCTCGTCGACGACGAGGACCGCGAGAACGAAGGCGATCTCACGATGGCGGCCGACTTCGTCACGCCGGAGGCCATCAACTTCATGGTCACCCACGGCCGCGGCATCGTCTGCCTCACGATGACCGAAGAGCAGATCCAGAGACTCGCTCTTCCCATGATGGCGACTCCCGGCCGATCGGGGCCCACGCTCGGCACCGCGTTCACGGTGAGCGTCGAAGCGCGGCACGGCGTGACCACCGGCGTCAGCGCTGCGGACCGGGCACACACGATCCGTGTTGCAACGAATCCCGCGTGCCGCCCCGAGGAGCTCGTGACCCCGGGCCACGTCTTTCCGCTGCGCGCGCGCGAAGGCGGCGTGCTCGTGCGCACCGGGCAAACAGAAGGCTCCGTCGATCTCGCGCGCCTCGCGGGCCTCACGCCGGCCGGTGTCATCTGCGAGATCATGAGTGAGGACGGATCGATGGCCCGCATGCCGGACCTCGAAGTCTTCAGCAAGAAGCACGGTCTTCGCATCCTCACGATCGCCGATCTCGTTCAGTACCGCATGCAAACCGAACGGCTCGTTCATTGCGTGGCACACGGCAGCGTGAAGCTCGATGGAACGAATGCGGAGTGGACGGCCCGAGCCTACGAGTCGTCGACCGATCACCGCCAATTCGTTGCACTCTGCAAGGGGGATCTGTCGTCGGCAGGAGACGAGCCCGTGCTCTGTCGCATGCACTCGGGTTCGACCATCGGCGACGTCTTTGCGTCAGGAGCTCGCGGCGATTTGCGCGACGCCATCTGCAGCATCGAACGGACGGGGCGCGGCGTCATCGTGTACCTGCCGTCCCGCGCGACGCCTGCCGTCGAACTCATGCAGCTTGCACGTACCAGCGAGCCGGAGCTGCCCTCGGACGAGCCGGATGACAGCCCGCTTCGAGAGTTCGGCATCGGCGCGCAGATTTTGGCGGATCTCGGGCTCCACAAGATCCGCCTTCTTACGAACAATCCGCGAAAAATTGCGGGGCTCTCGGGCTTCGGTCTCGAAGTCACCGGCAGCGTTCCCCTCGGTACGAATACGCAGTCAGAGCGCCCAACCGACGCATCGGTTTGCGCAGCAGGCTGAAAGGAGAATCTCATGGGTTTTTCGCCGCGTGTGGTCGAGGGCAGCCTCATCGTCCCGAAGGGAACGAGTTTCGCGATTGTCGCAAGCCGCTTCAACCACTTCATCGTCGATCGTCTGGTCGACGGCGCCGTTGACGCGCTCGCACTTCACGGCGCCGAGCAAAATCGCGTCACGCTCGTGCGCGTTCCGGGCGCGTGGGAGTTGCCCATCGCGGTTCAACGAATCGCCAAGAGCCGCAGCGTCGACGCCGTCATCGCGCTGTCTGCGGTCATCCGTGGAGCAACGCCTCACTTCGACTACGTTGCGAACGAAGTCTCGAAAGGCATTGCGGCCATCGCGCTCGCAAACGCGTTGCCGGTTGCGTTCGGCGTGTTGACGACGGACACGATCGAACAAGCCGTCGAGCGCGCGGGAACGAAAGCGGGCAACAAAGGCTGGGACGCTGCCATGAGCGCAATCGAGATGGTCTCGCTCGACAGAGCGCTCGCGGCCTTCGAGTTCTGAGATGGGTGCGCGGCGTTCCGGGCGTGAAGCAGCCCTGCAGATGCTCTTTCAGCTAGAGGCCTCGATGGTGGGTGCGGATCAAGCGATCGAACTATTTTGGCGCACGTTCGAGGACGCCGATCCGGAGGGTCGTTCGTACGCGAACGAGATCGTTCGCGGCGCAGCGGAGAACCTCGACGCCATCGACGAAAAGATCACGGCCGCGTCGCAGAACTGGCGACTTTTGCGTATGTCGCGCGTCGATCGAAACCTGCTCAGGCTCGGCACTTGGGAGCTGATGTTCAAGGCGGATGTCCCGCGCGCGGTCATCCTCGACGAGGCCGTCGAACTCGCCAAATCGTTCGGCACCGAAGACTCGAGCAGTTTCGTCAACGGCGTGCTCGACCGCATTGCGAGCGATCTCGGTCGCACGGACACGCGCTGACCGCTTTCGATTTGACGCGATCTCCTCGTTGGGGCCTGCGGTGCGGTCCTCAAAGCCACACAAGGCTGTTCCGGTCCGCTCCTCGGCCCCGCCTCGACCTCGCGTCAACTTGAAAGCGGTCTCTAGTTGAGTGCGAGTTCCTACTTTCCATACTCTCGCCCTGCCTGCCCAACGCTGGCATCGCGGCGCGCAGCAGGTTAGGAAACGCGTTCTATGCTTGATCTTCATTTCGTCGCTCCCGACCTGCGTCGTCTCGACGAGGTGGGCGCCGAGATCATCGTCGCGTGCCTCTGGACGGACGTGCGACCGCTGCAAGGGCTGTCCGCCCTTCTCGACTGGCGACTGTCGGGATGCCTCAGCAAACTTCTGCGCCAAGGCTTTGTCGTCGGTGAAGTCGGCGAGGTGCTCATCGTACCTGCGCGGCCAAAGCTACCTTTCGACAAGTTGCTCCTCTTCGGGCTCGGTCCGCGCACCGGCTTCGGCGACGGAACGTTCAGACGAGTGATCGAGCGTATGCTCGACGCGCTCGCGGGGCTGTCGGTGAAGAAAGCAGTCGTCGAACTTCCGGGACGCGACAATCAACTCTTCGAACCCGAGCGCGCTGCGGAGATCTTGCTCGACGTTGCGCGCGACGACGCGCACGACGCGTTCGTTCTGGTGGAGGAGATCGACGGGCAGCGCCGCATCGAAACGCGAGTGGGTGAACAGCGCCGAAACGCCCCGCGCCGGTAGATTTCACAACGGAGGGAATGCTCCGAGGGCCTACGAAGCAGCGGGTGGAGCAACGGAATCGGGCGGTGAGTCTGCTTTCCAGGTTCCGTTACCCTCTATTGTCCATTTCATCGCGCCATTGCTGCTACGTGATCCCGGCTGCCACGCTTGGACCAGCCCACGAAGGGAGCCGCGGTCCCAACCGCCAAGTAGCTCGAGGGCCCCAACCATGGCGGGCTCGCCGTTCTCGAATCGAGCGTGCGCGAACACGAAATCGCTCTTGATTCGCAGCAAGTCGACAGCGTTGATCTCCATCGACGTACCGAAAACGTTGTCCGACCTCACAAACTCAATACGTCGAAGACGACCCAATCCGTAGCGCGAGCGCGTATCACCACCAACGAAGAGTGTGTCAACCTTATCGATACGGCGACGTTCCGGAGGATATCTATCCTTCGCCTTTGCCACCTTCATGAACACGTAACCCACCATTGCCACGGGGCCAGCATCCCCATCCTTCTCGGGGCGCCAATGCATTTCGATGCATTCCGTTTCGCGAAGAGAGCCTTCCTCCGCCGTATCGGTGTTTGTGTCGATGGCTGTACCAGGTCGTGTAGAAAGCAAACGTCGTCGAAGAGCTCGGTCGGTTACAACGGCCCCATCCTCGCGCTTCCAGCGCAACCCCTCTCCGTCGCAATAAATTGGAAGCCATGCTACCCACTTGCCACTGATCATCTCAGCAGGGAACAGGTACGTGAAGCGATATCTGTCTTTCAGATTATCGCCAACGGTCTCATACTCCGGTACCGAATTTGCCGCTTCGGCGCGCGAGAGTTCTGCGGTTAGCGCGCCCCATAGCGTTCGTGCAGGGACGTAGAGACGCGTGCGATTCAAGGATCCAGCTGGAGGCATCCCAATGTACAGTGGCCCGTCGAGCTGCCAAGTCCAGCGAAAGAGAGACCAGCTCACGTTGTTTTCTCCGGAGTGCCCTTTTGCGCTGCTTTGGCGTGGTAGCGCGCGTAAACTAGCGCACGGTACAAGAGATCGCGCGCGAAAAGGAGCTTGTCGAGATCTGTTGCCAACTCCTGAAGAGCACCGAATGGTTCGTCTTTCGTGCTCGATCCGAGGAGAGAATGCTGCCGCAGAAATTTCGCAAACTCACAACTTGTTGACTTCCCCCATTCCTTCTCCCGTGCATGCAAGTACAGAAACAACGCGTACACGCCTTGTTCCTCGAGTACGCCGAGGGTTTTGGTAATGCTGTTTTCGGTATCCTTGGTGCCATTGGTACCCAATGTGGCTCCGAGCTTGGCACACTCCGCATCAAGATTCTGGACGGTCATTGATACACCTCGAATGCCAACACTTCCAAGCGTCCCATGCCGCGCGTGCCCATGCCACCAACGCCAAGCGCCGCAAGAAACGGATGGGCCTTGGCGACAACGTCATGCACTTCCTTTGTGGTACTCACTGTCCGGTCGCGATCCTTGTTGAAATGCCGTGGATCACGGCAAGTGACATCCCATGCGAGAATCGCTCCGCGCGGGATAGCTTCATACGTGAAGAGTGCACCATCCTCCGCGGCTCCGGTCTCTGGGTTGATGGCCACCGAAGTGCGAACCTCGAGATTGTTGTTGACGATGTGGCCGAATAACTTATCGGACACGAGGACAAGACGCTCGACAACGTTCAGCTTCTTGTACAGGTGCTCTCGAACCCCGAAAGCCTTGAGGGCGCCTTTCACCGACGGAAAACCCACCCATGACTCTGCTTCGAGCTGCAGCCAACCGAGAATGACGGATTCCCTTTTCTCATCATGTTGGGCTTTGTTCTGGCTCTCGCCATCGACTGTCACAGTCGCACCAATTGCTTTCAGTGCACTCGGCGAAGTCACCCATACCGGGCCATCTCGTGAAGCAACCGGAAAGAAGACGAGATGAGCGTCGCTGAACGCAGCAAGTCCAGCGAATTTCTTGTGGCCGAATACGGCGTTGATCGGACCACGTCCATCGTTTTCGGTCGAGCCGGCGTCGCTAGGGTAATAGTGCCGCTCTCCATCGCCTTTTCGTTCATCTTCCAGCGCCATCGCCGCATATGCGCGATGCACGCCCGCTAGACTCGAGCCCGGAATTTTCGGAATACGCGTGACCGGATCTCGCACGATGGTGTTGTCGACGCGACCCAGCCGAGCACCGCCGGTCCCGACGTGAATCGGGTCAATCGCGAGTCCCACGGTGCAAAAGATTTGAAAGCTGCTTTTCGGCTTATCCGTCATCGATTCTCTCCGATCTTCTGCTTCAGCACATGCAGGTTCCAGTTCAAGACATTTTCAAGGAGGCCGTCACACGCGGCTCCCTCGAGTTCCTTCGCCTCTGTCGGCGAAACATTCCACTCATTCACCAATACAGCATGTACCCACTTGTGCCAAACACTCTCGTTGAGTGCTCCGCTGATATCCGTCCAACGCTCGAGGGTTTCTCGCAAGGACTGCTCTACCGTCAAAGCAGCCGTCTGGCTTAGTGCGCACTTGGCCACGATTTGCCAGATTTTTTGCTGCCTTTTCCAATCTGAGAGCGCGCGAACGCGAATTGGCTCGAAACGTCGCGCCGTAGTGTCGAGAAAAAGTTGGGTAAAGCGAGATGGAGCAACGGCGATCTCATCGCCTTGTTCGATCTCCGCCACCCAACGATATGTTGTCGGCGACCCCGCTGACTGTGGAGCGTTGAAATCGTGTGGTTCAACGCGTGCGGAGGGTGAAATAGCAAAATTTGGATAGTACACGTCATCACGACCATCAGGGAGCTTCGTTGGCACCACAACGCCCTCGCGTCCACCGTCGGGTCGAACGAAGGAGAGCGCTGTCATGTCACCGCACGGGTTGACATCTTCCACTCGCCACTCTTCTGGATTGGCTAAAAGTTCGTCTTCAATATTGCGTGTGGCCTCGATGACCGCTTGAAACGGCAATTTGCGCGGAAAGCCAACGACACCGACGCGCAGCGGGAGCCGATCCCACACGCGTGCCATTTCCTTTTTCCATTTTCTGATGACATACCCAACGCATTCATCCACTGAGGCAAGTGGCACGAGCACGCGAAATCGCTCCGGGTTTTCTTCAAGCACGATAAGCGGCGTGTACGTGCTCAGTGGTGCATCGGCATCGGCGATGGAGTCAATGGTCAGGCGCCGGAACTTGCGGTCATCTCCCTTTGCTTCAAAGACTTTACCCATAAGGCATGACACATCCTCGTTCGTTCCGAGAATGCGCCCCATGTTGCATACCGTTACGATGTCCTTTCCACGATAAAGTATTTCGAATGGTTCATTCGGCGCGATATCCAGATGTCCGGCATACACTTCACCGGATTGCAGGCCGCCACGTCCAAGAGCGTAAGTTTGAGACGACGGGTACGGTTTGGATTTTCGGACAAGACAACAATACGCCGAAATTCGTCGAGTGCGCTGTCAAAGAAGTTTTGTGTGGTGCGCCAGAAACGATGCACGCGCCCAGGCGAGGCGTTCTTGCGAAGGAGCTGGTGTGCAAGCCACTCTGCCCGGCGGGAGTCGTCAAGGTCAGACCACTTGGGTGATTCCGCACGATCCTCAACTACCTTTTGAAAGAACTTCTCGAGGCAAGTCTCGTGATTGAAACCTTTATTGAGCAACTCCAAGATACAATTTTTCAGTTTACCCTTGTCGTCTCGCTTTGGATCCTGAACGAAATCCTCAATATGGGCACAAAATGCCCTAAAAAGATTCGCGCCAGCCGGAGCAGCGAGCTTTTTTTGGTGATCTTCCTCCTCCTTTTGCCACTCCACCAAGTCATGCGCCCTCAAGGAGTCAACGTACTTACCGTCGAGCCACGACTCGAGACCGAAGCTGAATGTCAGGAGTGCAACGCGGTCGTTGTCATCAGCAATCTCGCTGATCCAGATAGTGTCACCACCACTTTTCTCCCAATTCTTTCTTCTCCCGGTTCGTCGCTCGAAGCAGATCTTCGATACATCCTGCTTCTTGTCCGCCTGTTCGTTCGATGGATGCCCCATTCGCACGAGAGAAACGGGGCAGACGTGCGAGCCCGAGCTGCCGTCGGGCTCGATGGACCACGGACGATGGATCGGTACTTCGAGCTTCCTTCGCGCGCACGCCAGCTCCCGCGCCATCACAATAAATGAGCGGGTTGACGTTGAAAGCTTCACGAACGGCGGCGTTTCGAAGGAATACTCGTGGGCGAATCCGTCGACCTTTTCCTCCACGCTCTTCCGCAAAGTCTCGACGACGGCTTCTTCCTCCACATTCTCTTTCGAGTCTTTCGTCGAGTCCAATCGTTGACCTGGAAACGTGAACGAAAGCACTCGTTCATCGCGGTACACACACGCGCCAAGGGCCAATTCCACTTCAATGAACTCGCAAACCTCGTTGAAGAACTTCGCGATCTCTTCGCACGCTCCTGTCCAGTCGCCAATTCGTACCGCACGATTTTCGTAATGCTCCGCGCCGAAACCAACCGTAAGGACGCGCCAACGTGTATTTGATTTGATGTTATCACCCCACTCGAAGGACGTGCCGGTGAGAATTGCCCCCGCGACTGCCGACTTGAACAAGGCGGCAGCAATGTACGACTGATCCCAGAGCGTCACATCGTTGTTAGGGACACGTGTTTCAGCCAGCGTGCTGGTAAATGCGTTACGCAGCCAGCCCTCTGGGCCAATGGCTTCGCGGCGCCACGCCTGCCACTTCTCGACGGAATCGTTTTCTTTCGACGACGCCACAAGGTTGTTGATGAGCCCGTAAAGATGCGTCCATGCGCCATCAGCAAGCACCGGTGGGCGATCCTCCAGCAAATTACGGACCGGATGACCGAAGGCAGTCGTGAGCCACGTCTGCTTCTCTGATTGCTTCTGGTACTCTCCTGGGGTGTTCTTCTCGATTCCCGATGCCATGGCATGTGCAGCCTGCAAGAGGCCGAGCAAGTTGCTATCTCCTCCTTGTTTTTTGTCGTATTTTTCGAACAAATCTTTTGGCACGATGGGGTGATCACCAATGGGTGGGATATCGTCGAACTGGTTGTATAGATCCGCTGCTTCGCTACTTACTACCTGCGTGCGCACGAAATCAGGATGCGCTTTGCCCGCCATGTGCAGCCAACCAATGGCCTCACATGTCAAGAGTTGGGTGCGGTGTTCGCTAAGGGATTGCAGTGGATCCTTTGTGGTCATTGACGGTCCCCTAACAGACTCTTTGCAGCAGCCCGGAGGTTTTCAATCGAACCCTCCTGCGAATCGTTATCACGAGTGCAAAGGCTTGCTTTCTTGATGGCCGCGATACCCCAACCCGAGGTACGCTTTGCCGAGAAGCCATACTTCGCAATGAGATCTTGGACCGCGTCGAGCAGGAGCAGCGCGGAATCGAGAGCGCTCACACCTTCTCGAGCCGCTTGTCCGGGCGATGGCGCATAGAGCAGCGTCAGCATTCCGGTTGCGCCTGACGGCACGACTTCGTAGAGAATGGGGTGCTTGCCCGCCTTCGTTGCTCGGTCGTGCGGGTTGATAACCTCGAAGTCAATCTTATCAAACCATGTTGGGCGAAAAGCGAGGGCACCGCAGCGGGCGTGCAAGTCTTCGCGTTCGTTTCCAAAGAGATGGAGGATTTCGGCCGGATCCTTCCAACTGCTTGGCTTGTTCTTGTTTGGCTTCTCATTGCTATTCGACTCCAAGTGCGCGAGGAGGCCCATTTGCATGCGGCATGCCCAGCGCAGCAACCCTTTCCAACTCGATGCTGACATGAAGGGTGCCCTGAATACGCGGTCACGATGGAGAGGATTATCGAACACGTGAAATGGGATATCATCCTTTGAAAACCAAGGAGCTTGGAGCTGAAAGTCGACCGTGATTGCGAACCAATCGCGGAGTAGCGGTTGCAAGTTCAATTCACGGGGCTTCTGAAATTTGGGTGGTTTGACTTGATACTCTCGGCGAGCTTCGTCTTTGTCTTCTCGATATTTATCCAACAGCGGGTTGGTGTACTCGAAACTCATTTGGCGAACCCCGTAGCGCAACACAAGCGATCAACAATCTTGTCACCCGAGATAAACCAATCCTCGGACGATGGGGATAGCCTCCAAACTTGACGCAACGTCTCGCGCATTTGGGCAAGATCGCTTTCGTGACGCACGAAACCAAAGGTTCGCGCTGGCTTCTTGAAGCTGAAGACTTTCTTGCTAACGCCCTGCTTACCTGCAAGCCAAGAGTCTTTGCTTTCCAAGCTTGGCTTCGGCTCGGAGCGCCCGAGGACTCGATTGAAAGTGCTCTTATCCCGGTCCTGGCGCGCCAGGTACTTTCCATTCACGGACCACATATGACGGCACGAAGCCCAAGTCGTATTTCTGGCATTTGGAGTGTCGGGCCTAACACCACTGCCGAAATTTTAGCTGACGCGTTGGAAGCGAGCAGCGAGTTGGTGGCGAGGTGGGTGAGGCTGATGGCAGAGGGGGCATCGTGGAAGCCATCGAGCGAGGCGCCGAGCGATGGCGA